>NZ_JBQWIF010000009.1:0-171002 GCF_052958135.1 Pseudomonas sp. SZ40
GCCCCGACGGCAGAAGTGACGGTCAATGCTGACGGTAGCTTGACCGTTGCCGGTGTAGCAGAGGCGGGTAGCACCGTCAGCGTGACCAATCCTGACGGCACTACCGAAACCGTTACTGCCGGTGCTGATGGTTCCTACACCATCACTTCGCCGATCAATCAGCCAACCGGTGACGTAGTCGTTATCGCAAGCGATGCTGCTGGTAACGTCAGTGCAGAAACTACCGTGCCGTACGTGGACACCATTGCGCCAACTACCACAGCAACGATCGACAGCTTCTCCGATGACGTTGGCCTGATTCAGGACACCGCTCTGCCGTCAGGCAGCAGCACGGACGATAGCACTCCTACTCTCAATGGTTCCTTGACAGCAGAGCTGCTGACGGGCGAGCAGGTCAACGTCTATCGTGACGGCACTCTGGCTGGTCAGGCGACAGTCACCGGGACTAATTGGACATTCACCGATTCCGATCTGGCCGATGCGCCCTACACGTATGTCGCTCGTGTAGTGGATGCTTCAGGCAATCTGGGCGACGTTTCCAGCAGTTTCGAGTTGACAGTCGACACTTCCGGCCCGTCGTCCTCCACTACCCAGGTGACGATTGACGCCATTACCGGCGACGACGTCATCAACGCCGCCGAATCGAGTGATGTAGTGACGATAACCGGCACCATCAGCGGTGATTACAGCGTTGGTGATGTGGTAACCCTCACCACTGCAGTCGGTACCTATACCGGTGCGGTAGCCACAGGCGGAACCTGGAGCGTTGAGGTGGCTGCAGGTGGTTTTGGCGGCAATGGTGGTCAGGTCGTTCAAGTGAGCATTCTGGCTCACGACATCGCGGGCAACCCGGGCACCGTTACCGCGAGCCGTCCTTATCTGGTCAACATCAGCGCGCCTTCCGGCACCGCACTGTCGATCGACAGCGTGGCAGGTGACGATATCGTCAACGCCAGCGAAGCGGCTGCCAGCAACACGGAGACCATCAGCGGTAGCGTGACGGGCGAGTTCACCGTTGGTGATGTGGTCACTCTGACCATTGGTAGCTTCACCACCACCGCTGCTGTCGATGCGAATGGTTTGTGGAGCACGACCGTTGCCGGTGACATATTGGCAGTTGGCACTGCCATCGACGCCAGCTTGCTCGCCCACAATGCGGTGGGTAACGAGGCCACCGTAACGGCCAGTCGTGCCTATGTGGTCGATACCGATTTGCCTAGCAACTCCTCGACCACCATCAGCTTCGATCCGATTACCGACGACAATATCGTCAATGCCGCCGAGGCCGTGACGACCCTGACCCTTAGTGGTCTCGTGAGCGGTGATTACCAGGCTGGTGACGTCATCACCTTGACCATCAATGGCGTTCAGTACAGCGGCAGCGTGGCTGCCGGTGGTATCTGGACGGTGGCCAACGTAGCTGGCAGCGACCTGGCCGCTGATGCCGATCGCATCATCGATGCCAGCCTGGTGGCTCATGACAATGCTGGCAACGAGGGCACCGTCTCCGCATCGCACAACTACGCAGTGCAAACCGATGGTGTGACCACTGGGCTGTCGATCGATGCCATCGCCGGCGACAACATCATCAACAACGCTGAAGCACTGTCGGACGTCATTTTCAGTGGCGTGAGCACGGGAACGTTCACGGAAGGCGATGTGGTAACCCTGACCGTCAATGGCACCGCTTATACCACCAGCATCGATGCCGATGGTATCTGGAGCGTTAGCGTCGCGGCTTCTGCATTGGGCGCCGATGGCGCCTACACGGCCACGGCATCCATCGTATCGAGCGACAGCGCAGGAAACCTTGGCAGCGCTCAGGCACAGCGCGCCTACAGCATCGATACCGCTGTACCAGATGCTTCCAGCACCAGCCTGGCGATCGACACCGTCGCGGGTGATGATCAGGTCAACCTGGCCGAAAGCTCGGCTGCGGTGCAACACGTCATTTCCGGTACCGTCAGCGGTGATTTCACCCCGGGTGATATCGTCACGGTGACCATCGGTAGCGAAAGTTACAGTGCCAGCGTGACCGCAGGCAGTGGCTCGACTGGCGTATGGAGTGTGAGCGTTGCGGGTGATGTCCTGGCATCGGCTACCACGGTAATTGCGAGCCTCGCCGCTAGCGATGCCGCTGGTAACGTTGGCACTATCCTGGCCCAGCACAATTATGTGGTGGATATCACGGTACCAAACGCACCGACCCTGGTGGTCATCGATGACGCGGGCAGCGTCACTGGCAACGTAGCTGACAACGGTGGCGTGACCGATGACAACACCCCGACCTATCAGGGCACGGGGGAGGCCGGTGCCACCATCAATCTGGTGATCAATGGCGCCGCCGTAATCAGCGTGCTGGTCGACAGCGATGGCAACTGGAGCTATACAGCGCCCCTTGCAGTTGCCGACGGTGATTACACGGTGGTCGTGACGCAGGCCGATACCGCCGGTAACGTCAGTGCACCTGTCAGTACCACCTTCACCGTCTCCACCGGCAGCGTCGAACTGCCGACGCTGGTTGTCTCCGACAATCTGGAGCCTGTGTTGGGCTTGGTGGTCGATGGTGGTAGCACCAATGACATCACCCCGACCTTCAGCGGTACGGGTGTGGCGGGAGCCACCGTGCACGTGGCAGTCAATGGTGGCACGCCTGTCGATGTGACGGTCGACGCATCTGGCGAGTGGAGCTACACGCCGTCCGAACCGATCGGAACCGATGGCAGCTACACCGTGAGTGTTACCCAGACCACTGCGGTGGGCACCAGCGGGGCGGTCACCAGTCAGTTCATCCTCGATACCCGTGCACCCAGTGCGGAGGACGGCTACGAAGTTGCGATCACGTCCTACACCGATGATGTCGAGCCGCAAGCCGGTGTCTATCTGAGCGGTAGCACCACCAATGACACCTCGCCACTGCTAAGTGGAACGGTGGCTGGCCTGGTGGATGGAGACGAGGTGCATATCTACCAGGGCCGCACCCAACTGGGGGTGGCCACGGTTTCCGACGGAAACTGGATCTATCAGGTAACCAACGTAAGCGAGGGCACGCATTCCTATACGGCCGTTCTGGTCGATTCGAGTGGTAACCTGGGTGTGGTTTCCGAGCCCTTCATCATCACTGTCGATATCACGGCGCCAAGCGCGGCCGATGGTTACGCCGTAGCTATCACCGGTTATGTCGACGATGTGGAAGCGCAGACCGGTGTCTTCCTCAGCGGCACCAGCACCAACGACACGTCACCTCTGTTGCAGGGCTCCGTAGCCGGGTTGGCGCCCGGTGATCAGGTGCATATCTACTCCGGTACGGAGCTGCTCGGTACTGCCAGCGTGACCGCTGATACCTGGACATTCCAGATCAGTGAGGCTGACGAAGGTACGCACAACTACACCGCGGTTCTGGTGGATGCGGCAGGTAACCAGGGATTGACCTCCGAGGTATTCACCTTGACCGTGGACACCATTGCGCCCAGCGAGGCAGATGGCTATGCCGTGGAAATCACTGGCTACATCGACGATCAGGAAGAGCAGATCGGCACTTTCGGGCTGGGCACCACGACCAACGACACTTCACCCCTGTTGCAAGGCACCGTATCGGGAATGATTGCGGGGGATACGATTCGTATCTATGACGGAAGTGCTCTGATCGGTACGGCCTCCGTGCAAGGGGGCACTTGGAGCTACGCTGTGGTCGATGCCAGCGAAGGCAGCCACACCTATACGGCGGTAGTGGTCGATGCGGCGGGTAACGAGGGCTTGAGCTCCAATGCTTTCACGCTGATCGTCGACACCAGCGCACCAAGCGCCGAGGACGGCTATTCGGTAGTCATCAGCTCGTTTGCCGATGATGTCGAAGCTCAGGTTGGCAACTTCCCCAGCGGCAGCAGTACCAATGACACTTCGCCTCTGCTTCAGGGCAGCGTGGAGGGGCTGGTCACGGGTGACTTCGTACGGATTTACGAAGGCAGCACGCTGCTTGGTACTGCCGTGGTCACGGGCGAGAACTGGGTATTCCAGCTGGCGGATGTCACCGAGGGTAGTCACAGCTATGTCGCCGTGCTGGTCGATGCCGCAGGTAATCAGGGGCTGCAATCCGATGTCTTCAGTCTGGTCGTCGATACCCGAGCACCTAACGCAGATGACGGCTATGCGATCGCCATCATCGATTATGTCGATGACGTCGAGGCGCAGACCGGCACCTTCGCCAGTGGTACCACCACCAACGATACATCGCCTGTCTTGCAGGGCTCTGTTTTCGGCTTGGTAGCAGGTGATCTCATCCGTATATACGACGGTAGCAGCCTGCTGGGCGTAGCCACCGTATCGGGCGATACCTGGAGCTATGAAGTCGTCGATGCCAGTGAAGGTACGCATGCCTACACGGCCGTGCTGACCGATGCGGCAGGCAATGAAGGGTTGGTGTCGAACGCGTTCGAGCTGACTGTCGACACCCAGGCGCCAAGCGCCGACGACGGTTATGCGGTGGCGATCGTTTCCTATACCGATTCGGTGGAAGCGCAAACCGGTACCTTCGGCAATGGCACCAGTACCAACGATCAGTCGCCCGTGCTCAACGGTACGGTCGCAGGCCTGGTTAACGGTGATCTGGTACGTATCTACGAAGGTACAACCTTGCTGGGAACCGCGGCCGTGAGCGACGGCACCTGGACGTTCGAGGTAGTACAGGCCAGTGAGGGTCAGCACGACTACACCGCGGTTCTGGTCGATGCAGCCGGTAACCAGGGGTTGAGCTCCGAGGTGTTCTCCCTGACCGTCGATACCACTGCGCCGAGCGCCGACAATGGTTACTCCGTGGAAATCGTGTCCTACATCGACGACGTGGAGGCGCAAGTCGGTAGTTTCGGCAGCGATACCAGCACCAATGACAGCTCGCCGCTGCTGCAGGGCACTGTCTCGGAACTGGCCTCCGACGAGTTCGTGCGGATTTACGATGGTGAGATCCTGCTGGGGACTGCCAGCGTCAACGGCACCGTCTGGACCTATCAGGTCGCTGATGCGGTACAAGGTGAGCACATCTATACCGCGAGGGTAGTGGATGCAGCCGGCAACGAAGGCGTGCTCTCGAATGCCTTCACGCTGACTGTGGACACCACTGCTCCGAGCGCGGAGGACGGTTACGCCATCGCGATCACCGCTTACACCGACGACGTCGAAGTGCGGACCGGCGATTTTGGCAGCGGAACCAGCACCAACGATCCTGAGCCGTTGTTGCGCGGTACCGTTTCCGGGCTGGTGTCTGGTGATGTCGTGCGCATCTATGAAGGCAGCACGTTACTGGGGGTTGCCACCGTCTCGGTTGACAGCTGGACCTACCAACTTTCCACCATCACCGAAGGCCTGCATACCTACACGGCGGTCCTGGCGGACGCGGCGGGCAACGAGGGCCTGGCCTCCAATGCGTTCAGCCTGACGCTCGATACATCGGTGCCCAGTGAGGAAACCGGGTACAGGGTCGCTATCACCGGTTACGTCGACGATGTAGAAGCACAAACCGGTACGTTCGTCAGTGGCACCAGTACCAACGATACGTCACCGCTTCTGCAGGGCACGGTATCGGGTCTGGTGGATGGCGACGACGTGCTTATCTACCAGGGCGAAAACCTCCTGGGCGCTGCCACGGTCACTGGTGCAACCTGGACTTTTCAAGTGCTCGGGCTCACGGAAGGTACCTATACCTTTACGGCTGTCGTAGCCGATGGAGCAGGGCATCAGGGTCTGACATCGAGCCCGCTGACTCTGACGGTCGATAGAACGGCACCGAGCACCGAGGATGGTTACGCAGTTGCCATCACCTCTTATGTCGATAACCAGGAAGCAGTGGTTGGTATATTCGGCAGTGATACCACCACCAATGACACCTCACCGCTCTTGCAGGGCAGCGTGTCCGGTCTGGTTACCGGCGATGAAGTTCGGATATACGAAAACGGTACCTTGTTGGGTACGGCAGCGGTGTTTGGCAATTCGTGGTTCTACCAACTCGCGCAAGTCAGTGAAGGGGCGCATACCTACACTGCGATCCTCGCTGATGCGGCAGGCAATGAAGGCTTGAACTCGGCCGCTTTCACCTTGAATGTCGATACCACGGCGCCAAGTGCCGATGATGGCTATGCCGTTGCCATCACTGCCTTTGCCGATGTCGTCGAAGCGCAAGTCGGTGATTTCCCCAACGGCAGCAGTACCAACGATACCTCGCCGCAGCTCAAGGGCAGCGTAGCGGGCTTGGTCGCTGGTGATGTCGTGCGCCTGTACGAGGGTGCCAACCTGCTGGGTACCGCCACCGTTACCGACGGCGAATGGCTCTACCAATTGCAGGGCGTCAGTGAAGGCACTCACACCTACACCGCGATGGTGGTGGATGCCGCCGGCAACGAGGGGTTGCGCTCCAGTGAGTTCACCCTGATCGTCGACACCCGCGCTCCAAGCGTGGATGACGGCTATGCCGTAGCGATCATCGATTATGTCGACGACGTCGCGGCCCAGGTTGGCAGCTTCGGCAGTGGTACCGCCACCAATGATACTTCGCCGGTTCTGCAGGGCTCGGTCGCAGGGCTGACCCTTGGCGATGTGGTGCGCATCTACGAAAGCGGTACGCTCTTGGGCGTCGCGACTGTATCGGGCAACAACTGGAACTATGAGCTCGCCAGTGTCAGCGAAGGCCTGCATACCTACACGGCCGTGCTGGCTGATGCGGCGGGTAACGAAGGTGTCGTATCGAATGAATTCAGCCTGATCGTCGACACCACGGCGCCAAGTGCCGAAGATGGTTACTCGGTTGCGATCATCAGCTACACCGATGACGTGCAGGCGCAGACCGGCATTTTCGGTAGCGGCACCAGCACCAACGATCTGTCACCGGTGTTGAACGGTACCGTGGCCGGTCTGGTAAATGGTGATCTGGTGCGTATCTACGAAGGTACCCAATTGCTGGGGACTGCCACCGTCACGGCTGGAACCTGGACGTTCGAAGTGGTGCAGGCGAGCGAGGGCAGTCACACCTATACGGCGGTGCTGGCCGATGCGGCGGGCAATGAGGGGTTGGCTTCCGACGAATTCACCCTGACCGTCGATACGCGCGCGCCGAGTGCCGAGGATGGGTATGCGGTCGCCATCACCACCTTCACCGATGATGTGGAGACCCTGGTAGGTGATTACCCGAGCGGTACCTGGACCAACGACAACACGCCGCTGCTGCAGGGCACCGTTGAAGGTCTGCAGGCGGGTGATTACGTACGCATTTACCAAGACATGAATCTGCTGGGCAATGCCACTGTCACCGACGGCACCTGGGTTTATCAGGTCGCTGTCACCGCTGATGGTAGCCATAACTTCGTGGCGGTGGTCGTGGATGGGGCCGGCAATGAAGGCCTTATATCCAATGTTTTCAACCTGATCATCGACACGGTGCCGCCAACCGAGACCGTCACCATCGACAGCTTCACCGACGATTTTGGTACCACCACGGGTAACCTGCCATCGGGGTCGACCACGGACGATGCCACCCCGGTGTTGAACGGCAGCCTGTCTGGCGCCATTGCGGCCAGCGATACCGTCAGCATCTACGAAGGCACTACCTTGCTGGGTACTGCCACGGTGACGGGAACTACCTGGTCGTTCGCGATTCCGCCAAGCACCCTCATAGGCGGTACTCTGCACACCTACACTGCAGTGATATCGGATCTGGCTGGTAACCAAGGTACGCCATCGAACGCGTTCAGCCTGACCAGCGTCGTCGAGGTCAACGTTCTTGTCACGCTGGATACCACACCTATCATCACCGGTCGTATTCCATACGCTCTGGTAGACGGTGCACGACTGCATGTCACCATCGACGGCAAGACCTACACCTCGGAAGATGGCACGGTCATGGTCGATAGTCTCAACTCGACCTGGTACATCCAGATTCCGAACGAGAACGCGCTTTCGGTTGGCACACACCCGGTCCTTGCCGAGATCATCAACGGCGACGGCAGCAACGGTGCCAGCGGCATCGACACCAACGAGCTGATCGTTGCTCCCATACCGGTAGCGAACTTCGGCGCGGCGGGTGGTGATGGCAACAACAAAGGCACCACGGTCACCATGAGCAATACCGGTGGCTGGGAGTTCTTCAGCAATCAGGTGGTATTCCGCAGTACCGGTACCGACAACTCGAGCGTTGCCGAATACGTGGGTACATCGCTGACCAGCAATACCGGCGGCGCCGGGTATGGCAACAACAACATGAACATGGTGCAGAACGCGACCTTTATCGATATCAACCGCGATGGCCATATGGATATCGTGGGTATCGATAGCCGTTACAGCAACGGTCAGCAGATGTTCATCAACAACGGTGACGGAACTTACACCGCCCGGCAGATGGCCGATACCCGAGCGACCGGTGACGGCTTGGCCAACACCTACAGCTGGTACGGCGGTGTCATGGCCATCGACTTCCGTGGCGATGGTTACGTCGACGTCATCTTCGGCGACCAGACGCCGAACGACGCGGCTGCGATGGGGGGCTACAACTCCCAGTTCGTGCAGAACAATGCTGGGGTATTCATCAAGGACGCTGTCTATACCTACACGCGTGCTAATGGTGGCCTGAATACCGGTAATGCGACGCCGGATCAGGAGCTGTCTGGTGTCGACCTGAACAACGATGGTACGGTCGACGTGGTATTCCATGCCACCGCGGGCACCAACAAGATCGGTGCAGCTGACGCTACCGGCACGGCCACCAGTGGCAACACGGCACGTCTGGTCGTGGTGAAGAACAATGGGGCAGGTGGCTTCACCACCAGCCAGATCATCAACGACGCGGTGCTCTACACCGGTGACCCCAACATCGCCAACGAGCCGTCCATGACCTGGGCCGACTATAACGGCGATGGATACATGGATCTGTTCATGGGCAGGGTACATGGCACCACCGTGGCGGCTCAGAACAACAGCACCATCTTCTTCAACGATGGGGCTGGTAACCTGGCATCCACCAATACCGCCGGGGTTGGCACCGCTACCGGGACCTACAAGTTCAACGATACCGTCCGCGGCGGTGCGTCGCTGGCAGTGGACTGGAACGGTGATGGCCGCATGGACATCATCGAAGCACCGCAGATCGGAGAGGGCGCTGCTGCCGTCACCGGCACCGTCAATCTGTACACCAACCAGACCTCGGGTGGCACGGTAAGCTTCAATACCAGCTACCTGCAGACCGCTGGAGGTTTTGGCAGCGCTGCGGGGACGGCTCGGACCTTCAGTGGCGCGATCTCTGCGGCGGGCGTGGTAACCGGTAACCCGGTCACCGGGATGCTCAGTGTCGACGTCGACTATGACGGCGCCAAGGATTTGCTGCTGTTCACCAGCACCGGTGCCACTACCTACGTGCGCAACACCAATGTGATTGCCGACGGTACCAGCATGCACGTACGGATCGTCGACCCGCAGGGCATCACCACCTACTTCGGTAACACGGTGAAGTTGGTGAATTCCGCCGGGGTGGTGGTTTCCACGCAGATCATCAATCCGCAGGCCGGTGGGCAGACCAACGACAGCACCAGCATCGTCGACTTCTATGGCCTCAATCCCAATGAGACCTACAGCATCATCCTGTTGCGCAATATCAATGGGGTCACCAGCCATGTAGGGGCCAGTAGCAGTGTGGCTGGCTTCACCATCCAGCACGTCAACTCCAGCTGGGGTGGCTTGAAAGCTGGCGAAGCCGATTCGGCCTACGTGCTCACGGCGCAGGGTGAAACCGAGTCTTCCAATACCATCGGTGCAGGTGTGATCGGGACGGGTTACAACGACACCTTCTTCGCCACGCTTGGTACCAAGCGTTACGAGGGTGGTGGTGGTACCACCGAAGACTCCGATTACAAGACATGGAGCAACACCGGCGGGATGGACATCGTCGACTTCAAGCTGGCGGGCAGCACTGCGCTGACCATCGACATGAGCTTGAGCGGTGCGCAGAACACCGGCTGGAACACCGTGACCCTCAGCAACATCGAGGGCATAGCCGGGGCCGCAGGTAACGACACCTTCACCGACGACGCAGGCGATAACCTGTTCGAAGGGCGCGGAGGCAACGATACCTTCAACCTGATCAACGGCGGTCGTGACACGCTGCTCTACAAGGTGCTGGCCGGCTCCACTGCAGACGGAACGGGCGGCAACGGTACCGACACGGTCAACGGATTCAGCCTGGGTACCTGGGAGGCGAGCCCCAACGCCGATCGTATCGATCTATCGGAGCTGTTGGTGGGTTATACCGCCGGCGGCGGTGCCCGCTACATCAACGGTGTCGCGACCATCGCCAGTAACGAGACCATCGGTCAGTTCATTTCGGTGGCCACCAGTAACGGCAACACCACCGTGAGCATCGACCGGGATGGGAATGGCTCGGCCTACAGTTCGACAGCGCTGGTGACCCTCAATGGGGTCAGCACGGATCTGGCGACGCTGCTGGCCAACCATCAACTCGTCGTGGTCTGAGTTCGCCACGCTTCTACAATCAGGAAAGATAGAGAGGGCGAGTATTCGCCCTCTCTTTTTCACGACGTATCGCCAGATCAAGGGTACTCGAATGTTGAATATACGAAGCGCTCGCCGCCATGTGGTGGTGGGCGGTGGGACTGCAGGCTGGTTCGCTGCGCTGACTTTGCGGCGATTGTTCGATCCATCGATCGAGGTGCGGCTGATCGAGTCGCCCGACATCGGCATTGTCGGCGTGGGCGAGGGGGGGTTGATCAATCTGATCGAGGCGCTCAACCGCAACGGCATTCCCGTCAGCGATTTCATGCGTGAAACCGGGGCGGCGTTCAAGATGGGCTTCTGCTACGAGGGATGGCGTGGCGGCGGCGAGCAGGACAGGTTCTATCACCTGTTCGCCGACCCCAAGGCTGAGGAACTGGGCTGGTCGGAGTTTGGTGGCTACCCGTTGATGGCAGCGCTGATTCACCACAACCACGCCCTGGATGGCGGTGTGCTGGGCTACAACGTCGGTTATGAAGCCGTCGTCAACAACCTGTCACAGATGGAGATGGCGCAGCTTCTGGTCAGCGGGCGCTCGGGGCTCTCCATGTCGCTGCATTTCGACAGCCACCGAGTGGCTGATTTTCTCAGGAAGGTCGCCGTCTCGCGAGGCGTTGTCCATCAACAGGGCAAGGTCGATTCTCTTGTACGAGATGAGCGCGGGTTGGTGCAGAGCCTGCGCGTGACCAACACCGATGGCAGCGCAGAAGCGCTCGACCTGGGCTTGATGATCGACGCATCCGGGTTCGCCCGTCTGGGGATCGGCAAGACGGAGGGGAGCAGGTGGCGATCGTTCAAGGACTACCTGTTGATGGACAGTGCCATTCCTTTCCACATGCCACACCCGCAGGCGAATCCATCGCTGGTTACCCGGGCCATCGCCATGGAAGCCGGATGGATGTGGCAGATCCCGCTGCGTGAGCGGGTTGGCGCCGGCTACGTATTCAGCAGTGCCCACATGGATCCTGAGCGCGCGGTCAGAGAGATCGAAGCAAAGGTCGGGCATGCCATCGAGCCGATGCGCACCCTGCGATTCGAGCCTGGGCATTTCGAGCAGGTATGGATGGGCAACGTACTGGCCATCGGGTTGGCATCCGGATTCGTCGAACCCCTCGAGGCTACTTCGATCGGGCAGATGCTGGAACAACTGAAGAACTTCGAGCGGGTGCTGGTGCAGAGCCAGGGCGTCGTTCTCGACAGCGTGATCGACGGCTTCAATGCGGCGAATACGCAGAGCTGGAGCGAGATCCGCGACTTCCTGCGCATGCATTACGACTGCCCGCGACGCGATAACCCGTTCTGGCGCGATGTGGCCGATTCCAACATGCCGGTTAGCTACCAGGACCTCAAGGCGTCGTTCGCCGTACGCACACCGCGTCTTATCGATATTCAGGGCAACTCGTTGCATGGTTGGGGAGCGATCTTTCACGTCATGAACTGGATGTTCGTCGCCCATCCCCTGGGGTTGCTGTCGCGTGAGGCGGCCCAGGCGGATGTCCTGGCCTTGCCTGAGGACAAACGCCAACGGGTGGATGCCTACATGGACAAGGTGCGCCAGGCGAGAACCGCTCGTTAGCTACGTCCGTAGCCTGCCTTCGTACTGCAGCGATACCCGGGTCAGTTATCCCCGTATCGCTGTTTCCAACCCGAGCCACGTACAGCGCATTGCCCCGCCTTCCAACCATGTCCCGCTATCTGGCCTGGCGTTGAGCACAGCGACCCCCCGGCGCTCTCCCGACTATCGATTGCATCCACTCCGACGGTTTTCTCTATCAGAGTGCAGTGAGCGCTCCCTGATGCTCAGGGTGCCCGTTTGATCCGACAAGAAACGGGCGCTTGAAGGTATATGCAAATAAAGAATTAGCATTGATTAAAAAGTGATTTTACGAAATATAAGGAAACCTTCACTCTAGGCTCCACCAGACGACTGGAAATCTTGTTTGTGCTTAGACCGGCTCTAAGTCGGTATTTCCAGGAGTATCTTCGTAATGGGCAATCTTCAATCCTCTGCGCGCTCCGACGCGACCTGGCAACAGGCGCGTCTGCCCGGAGAGGTACTCGATCTTGGCGTTCCGCTGCGTCATGCACTGGGTACCCTGCGCCACAGCCCATCGGCTTCCAAACCTGTCCTTGGCCGTCGTGAAGCCATCCTGTTGGGTGTTTTCGCGCTGGTTCTGCACGGCGCCGTGTTGCACTGGCTGAGCCAGCGGCCCGAGCCGGTGCTGCCGGAAGTGCCGGTGGAAATCCCACCGATGACCATCGAATTCGCTGCCCCGACTCCGCCACCGGAGCCGGTGATCGAGCCGCCACCCCCCGAGCCTGTCGTCGAGCCGCCACCCCCACCGCCGGTGGTCGATGAGCTGGCGGTCAAGCCGCCGCCAAAGCCGGAACCTCCGAAGCCCAAGCCGCAGCCGCCGAAACCCAAGCCGGAACCCAAACCCGTGCCGAAACCGGTCGAGCCCGCACCTGCGCCGCCCAAGGTCGAAGCGCCACCGGCACCGCCCGCGCCGCCGGCACCCAAGCCGGTTGCCGAGACGCCGCCTTCCGCCAACGCCGCTTACCTGCGCAATCCGGCGCCGGAGTATCCCTCTCTGGCCCAGCGCCGCGGCTGGGAAGGCACCGTGTTGTTGCGTATCCGCGTACTGGCCAACGGCAAACCCGGAGATATCCAGATCCAGACCAGCAGTGGTCGTGACGTACTCGACCAGGCCGCTGTGAAAGCGGTGCAGCGCTGGAGCTTCGTGCCCGCCAAGCGTGGCGATGTCGCTCAGGAAGGCTGGGTCACGGTACCGCTGGACTTCCGCCTGAACTGACGCGCGCAACACCTATTCCACGAGCCCGGAAGATCCGGGCCCGAACCCTGTCATCGACATACCGTTTTCCGAGGACCGCACCATGAACCTGCTAGTCGATTCCCCCCTGCAATCGGTCGAACATGCCGTCATCTGGCTGCTGATCGGCTTCTCCGTCGTCACCTGGGGCCTGGCCCTGATCAAGGGCATTCAGTTTGCCCGTCAGCGCCACCAGGACCGTAAGTTCCAGAAGCTGTTCTGGTCCGCCACCAGCCTCGACTCGGCCGCTGAACTGGGCCAGAACCAGTCTGGCGCGGTGGCTCACGTTGCCCAGGCCGGCTTCGCCGCCATTCAGGTGCCGGACGGCCAGCAACCGGGTGACCTTAGCCAGGCGATCAACCATCAGGACCGCCTCGAGCGCGCCCTGCGTCAGCAGATCCAGCGTGAGCGTCGTTCGCTGGAATCCGGCCTGGCGGTGGTCGCCTCCATCGGTTCTACCTCGCCCTTCATCGGCCTGTTCGGCACCGTGTGGGGCATCATGGAGGCGCTCAAGGGCATCAGCGCGGCGGGCAATGCCAGCCTGGAAACCGTCGCTGGCCCGATCGGTGCAGCGCTGGTCGCCACCGGTGTGGGCATCGCCGTCGCGGTACCGGCGGTGCTGGTTTACAACTACTTCCTGCGTCGCCTCAAGCTGACCGCCGCGGATCTCGATGACTTCGCCCATGACTTCTACAGCCTGGCGCAGAAGAGTGCCTTCAAGGTCATCGTCCATCCCGGCGCCAAGCGCGGCGGCATCGTCACCGGTCAACCTGTGAAAGAGGCGGTGTGACATGGCGTTCTCGACCCAGGACAACGACGAAGTACTCAGCGAAATCAACGTCACGCCGCTGGTAGACGTGATGCTGGTGCTGCTGGTGGTATTCATCGTCACCGCGCCGCTGCTGACCAACTCGATCCCGATCAATCTGCCGAAGACCGAAGCCGTGGCCCCAGCCGATCAGAAAGACCCGTTGGTGATCAGCATCGATGGTGATGGCAAGCTGTTCATCAACAAGGACGAGATCCAGCCGGAGCTGCTGGAAAGCAACCTGATCCAGGCCAAGGCAGACGACGCCGACCTGAAGGTGCAACTGCAGGCCGACGATCAGGTGGACTACGGTTCGGTGGCCAAGGCCATGGCCGCCATCGAACGGGCCGGCATCACCAAGCTGGCGGTGATCACCGCTCGCTGACCGAGCAATCGGGGTTCTCAAGGCGCGATTCGCCAGGCGGCGAATCGCGCTTTTTTCGTTGCAGTGCCGGTTTGATGGGCACCTCTCCATGCATCTGGTGAGGCTTGGCAGGTGAAGTTAAATCGCCCTTCGGTCCGAATAGCCCGGCTTAGTTCGAATTCCAACAGTTTGTTGGCTTTACCGCTTCAGTTGTGAGTGCTATTTTCGGTAATGAAAATGTCACATAACTGTCACATTTAAAGTGCGCAGCTAAAACAAGAACTGGAGTCTCAGGATGTTCGCCTTCTTCCGTCCCGCCCCTCATCGGGAAACCCTGCCCGAAGAACAGATAGACAGTACCTACCGCCGCCTGCGTTGGCAGATTTTCGCCGGGATATTCATCGGCTATGCGGGTTACTACCTGCTGCGCAAGAACTTCTCGCTGGCCATGCCTTACCTGATCGAGGAAGAGGGCTACAGCCGTGGGCAGCTGGGCTTGGCGATGTCCGCCATCGCCATTTCCTACGGGCTGTCCAAGTTCCTGATGGGACTGATTTCCGACCGCTCCAACCCTCGCTACTTCCTGCCATTCGGTTTGCTGGTGTCAGCCGGCGTGATGTTCGTTTTCGGTTTCGCGCCCTGGGCTACCTCCAGCGTGACCATGATGTTCATCCTGCTGTTCATCAACGGCTGGGCCCAGGGCATGGGTTGGCCGCCCAGCGGCCGAACCATGGTGCACTGGTGGTCGCAGAAAGAGCGCGGTGGCGTGGTGTCGGTCTGGAACGTCGCCCATAACGTTGGCGGTGGCCTGATCGGACCGCTGTTCCTGATCGGCATGGGGCTGTTCAACGACTGGCACGCGGCGTTCTACGTACCCGCGGCAGTGGCCTTGCTGGTGGCGGTGTTCGCCTTCATGACCATGCGCGATACCCCGCAGTCGGTCGGCTTGCCACCCATCGAGCAGTACAAGAATGACTATCCGGAGGGCTACGATGCCAGCCACGAGAAGGAATTCAGTACCCGCGAGATCTTCGTCAAGTACATCCTGCGCAACAAGATGCTGTGGTTCATCGCCCTGGCCAACGTGTTCGTTTACCTGCTGCGTTACGGCGTGCTCGACTGGGCGCCGACTTACCTGAAAGAGGTCAAGCACTTCACGGTCGACAAGACGTCGTGGGCGTATTTCTTCTACGAGTGGGCGGGCATTCCCGGCACGCTGCTGTGCGGCTGGATGTCGGACAAGGTGTTCCGTGGCAACCGAGGCCTGACCGGCGTGGTGTTCATGGGCCTGGTGACGGTCGCCACCGTGGTGTACTGGCTCAACCCGCCGGGCAACCCGATCGTCGACATGGCTGCGCTGTTCTCCATCGGCTTCCTGATCTACGGCCCGGTCATGCTGATCGGTCTGCACGCGCTGGAGCTGGCGCCGAAGAAGGCGGCAGGTACTGCGGCTGGCTTCACCGGGCTGTTCGGTTACCTGGGCGGTTCGGTCGCGGCGAGTGCGGCAATGGGGTATACCGTTGACCACTTCGGCTGGGACGGTGGCTTCGTGCTGCTGATCGGCGCTTGCCTGCTGGCGATCGTCTTCCTGATCCCGACCCTGTGGCATAAACAGGCGCCGAGCGAAGCGCGCGCGTCCTGATCCAGATCGACCACCTCGGTCGCCGCGCCCTTTGGGGCAGGCGACCGAGGTGACTCGCCAAGTCGGCAGGTGGGGCCGACGATGATTCGCTTCAGCCCACTTCCTTCATCACGCGACCGACTTCCCTCTCTCTCGCTGCTCAACGGCTACCAGGCGATGGACGCCATGGGCAGGTCTTCCACCCGTGGCGGTGGAGCGCGGTATTCGCCATCCCCGGTCAGCTGGAACAGCAGCTCTTCGCGCAGTTGCTGGAACTCGTAGCCATTGCGGTTGCGCGGATGTGGCAGGTCGACATCGACGATGCGCTTGATTCGCCCTGGACGCGGCTCCATCACCACCACGCGGTCGGCGAGAAAGATGGCTTCCTCGACATCATGGGTCACCAGCAGGCTGGTGATGCCCGCGCGAGCGCGGATGGTCAGCAGTTCTTCCTGCATCTGCTGCCGTGTCAGCGCGTCGAGTGCGCCGAACGGCTCGTCAAGCAGCAGGATGCGCGGGCTGCATACCAGGCCGCGGGCAATCGCCACGCGCTGGGCCATGCCGCCGGAAAGCTGATGTGGATAAGCGCGCTGAAAGCCATCGAGGCCGACCAGCTGAACGAACTCGTTGACCCGGCGGAAGCGCTCGGCCTGGGTCAGCCCCTCGTTGACCAGCCCCAGTTCGATGTTCTGCTCAACGCTTAGCCAAGGGAACAGCCGGTGCTCCTGAAAGACGATGGCGCTTTCACTGCCAATGCCGTCGACGGCCTTGCCATCGATCTGGATGGTGCCGCGAAACTCGCGGTCAAGGCCGATCAGCAGGCGCAGCAGGGTGGATTTTCCGCAGCCGCTGGACCCCAGGATGGCGATGGATTCGCCTTCGCGGATCTGCAGGCTGAACTCGCGGATCGCTTCGAGTTCGCCGGCTTCGATCGGGAAGAACTTGCCGACTTTGTCGAAGCTGACGATTGGGGCTGAGGCGGTCATGCGTTTCTCCAGCGCGTGGCGCGCGCTTCGATCAGTTGTCCGAGATGGTTGAGCAGGGCGCCGGTAAGGCCGATCAGCAGCATGCCGGCCATTACCTGATCCATGCGGAATAGTTGCTGGGCACCGATCATCAGGCTGCCGATGCCGCCATTGGAGGGCATGAAGTATTCAGCGCCTATGGTGCTCAGCCAGGCGAAGATCAGGGCCAGCTTCAGACCGGCGAAGATCGCCGGGGCGGCACCCGGCAGAACCAGACGCAGCAAACGCTGGCGGCTGTTGAGGCGCAGCGCGCGGGCGGCTTCGTCGAGTTGTGGCGACAGGTTGGCGACGCCGCGCTGGGTGGCGATCAGTAAGGGGAAGAAGGTAGCCAGGCCGACGAATACCACCTTGGCCAGTTCACCGAGGCCGAACCAGGCCGTGAGCAGTGGCACCCAGGCGAAGATCGCGATCTGCCGCAGAGCGCTCAGGGTTGGCCCGAAGACCCGTTCGGCGGGTCGGCACAAGCCAAGCACCAGCCCGCTGAGCAGGCCAAGGGTGCTGCCCAGCACCAGCCCGCCGACAGCACGACCGAGGCTCTGCAGCATGGCCTGGATCAGGCTGCCGTCGACGAGGCCCTGCCAGGTGGTGCGCAGCACATCCAGCGGGGCGACCAGAATGCTCGCGTCTATCCAGCGTGCCATTACCGCAGCCTGCCACAGGGCAGCCAGCCCCAGCGGCAACAGCCAGGCCTGCAGGCGCGCCCAGCCCTTGGCACGACTGCGCAGGCGCAGCTCGGCGGTGGGCGGATGGGGCCAGTGGATCAGACGCGCATCGAGCCATTGCACACCGCGGTCGAAGACGATGCCGAACAGGCCGATGACCAGAATGCAGACGAACACGATATCCAGCATGAACAGCTGGCGCCCCCAGACCATCAGGTAGCCGATGCCCTCGCTGGAGGCCAGCAGCTCCACCGCCAGCAGCGATGACCAGCCGGTAGCCAGGGCCAGGCGCAGGCCAGCCATGAACGAGGGCAGGGCTGC
This sequence comes from Pseudomonas sp. SZ40, assembly GCF_052958135.1. Classification (NCBI taxonomy): domain Bacteria; kingdom Pseudomonadati; phylum Pseudomonadota; class Gammaproteobacteria; order Pseudomonadales; family Pseudomonadaceae; genus Pseudomonas; species Pseudomonas sp. SZ40. Next base: position 18,175 of record NZ_JBQWIF010000009.1, read on the forward strand.
GGGAATCACCAGGCGGGTGATGCGCAGGTGCCAGGGCAGGCGCAGCACGGCAGCCGCCTCGCGCAAGCGCGGTTGCGCATCACGCACACCGACCAGCGTGTGCACGGTGATCGGCACGATCACCGCCTTGATCAACACCACCAGCTTGAGCGCTTCGCCGATGCCGAACAGCAGCATGAACAGCGGGATCCATGCCAGGGTCGGCACCTGGGCGAGTGCGGCGAAGGTCGGGTAGATCAGTCGTTCGGCCCGGCCGCTGCTGCCCAGCAGCGTGCCCAGCAGGATGCCGGCCGCCACGCCGCCGAGCAGGCCATAGGCGAGGCGCTGCAGGCTGATGCCAAGGTTGAACCAGAGGTCGTCTCTAGCCAGCTCCAGCAAGGTCTGCCAGACCAGTACCGGGGTCGGCAGGATCTGCTCGCTCATCCAGCCGAAGCGGCTGGCCAGGTACCAGAGCGCAAACAGGCCCAGCGGCAGCAGCCAGGGCAGCAGGCGGCTGGCGGAGAAAGCCGTACGCGGACCCTGAACCTGAGAAATGGACAGAGGCGATGCGCTCATGGGAGCGCTCCGCCCGTACCAGGCTTATGACTGAATGTTATTTTTTGCATAAGTAAGTGAATATCAATTCTTTCGGGAAATAAGAGGCTGCATTAAAAGTGCCTCGCCGACGTGCGGCCAATGCATTCGCCACATATCTTCCATGCCCATGGCGCATCACTCCGCTGCACCCGAGGCATCGTAGCGCTGCCAGCGGTCCTGCAATTTCTGCCGTGCGATGGCCTGCTCGACGAAGCGTGGCTCGAACCATTGCTCGACGTCGAAGGTGCGGCGGATAAGCCCCAGGGTCTTGGCCTTGTCGATGCTGTCCTGATAGCTGTGACGCAGGAAGCTGTCGAGCAGCGGCGAGGCGCGAAACGCCAGGTCATCGTCCCGGTATTCTCGGGCGTAGAGCTCAGCGGGCACTACGCTCTGTTGCGAGAGCAAGGTGATGTAGGCGTCCAGATTCTCCGCCCTGGAGATCCAGTCGGCATTGCTCACCAGTACGTCGACCAGCTTCTGGGTGGCCTCGGGGTAGCTTTCGATGAAGGCATTGCTGGCGATCACGCCGGTCTGGGTGGTGGCGGTAACCGGCAACTGCTTGGTGCTGACCGGGAACTCGATACCCTGTTTGCCCAGCGCCAGAATGCCCATGCCGGACCAGGCCGCATCGATCTGCCGGCCCGCCAAGGCGGCACGGGCAGCGCTCCAGTCCAGGCTGACGATTTGCAGGTCGCGCTCTTTCAGGCCGGCGGCGGCCAGCACCCGGGCGAAGGACAATTGATCCGCCGTGCCGCGGTATACCGAAACGCGCTTGCCCTTGAGATCCTCCAGGCTCTTGATAGCGGATTCGGGCGTGGCGGCGAGATACATATTGGCGCCACGGCCACCGAGGATCAGCCGCGTATCCAGGCCCGAAGCCCGACCGATGATCGCTGCCAGATCGCCAAGGCCGGCGAAATCCAGCTGGCGGTTGGCGAAGGCTTCGTTGACCGCCGGGCCGGCAGCCTTGAAAAAGTGCCATTCGACCTTGATGCCATCCGCTGCGAAGGCGTCTTCCAGCTGTTTGCGGATATGCGCCAGGCCGAGCACGCCAGAGGCGAAGGGCTTGTCGCCGGCACCCTGATCGGGCGCACCGATGCGGATCACCGCCGGCTGTTCGGCAGCCTGAGTGGCGAGGGTTGTAAGCGCCAGCAGGGCGCTGCAAAGCAGAGAGGTCAGTCGTTTCATGGGTCGGTCTCGGCGAAAAATCGTGAGGGGCATTTCACGAAGCCCGTGCTGCGCTGACAAACGCAAAGCGGGAATACTTTGTATGCACGACATGCAACACGGGGCTGGCAGGCCGTTGAAAAACTAACTGCGTTGTCATCGTTGCGTTAAAAACAGCCTGGAGCGCCAGCCCGGTCGAAATGCTCATGTACCGCTCGTACGCTCCGCTTTCTCGCCTGTTTTTGCGGGACCACCATCGGCCTTGCGCTGACTGCTTCGTCTAGGTTTTTCAACGGCCTGCTAGACCCCGACCTGTGCCAGCGGCATGCCGGCCATCTGGTCGGCCAGTCCGGCATCGCTGCGCTCTATCTGCTCGACCATGGCCCGGGCCAGCGGCGACAGCGCCCGGCCAACACGGCTGACGATGCCATAGCGGGTGTTGAGTTCTTCCAGGTGGCAGGGCAGGTCATGCACCTCGAGGACCTGCAGTTCTTCGCTGAGCAGGTAGTCCTGCAGATTGATCGGGTTGGCGATGCCGATGGCGTCCGAATGGCGCACCACGTTGAGCAGTGCATGGCTGTATTCGCATTCCACGGCGGGCGCGAAGTCACGGCGGCCGCTGTATTCGGTGAGCACCTTGCGGATGTTCGGCGGGCGAAAGGTGGTGGCCAGCGGATAACTGAACAGCTCCGCGCAACTGACGCTGGGTTTGCTGGTGAGCGGGTGGCCGATGCGGCAGCAGAAATGCCATTTCTGGGGGCGCAGGCGGGTGATGCGGTAATCCGGATCGGCCTCGAAGCGGCGGGTGTCGGCGACGAAGAACTCGATCTCCTCGGCCACCAGGCGCTTGTTCAACTCCTGCCAGTTATCGACCTGAAAATGCACCCGCGCCTTGGGGTAGTCACCAATGAAGCGCGCCACCGCTCGCGGAATCAGTTGCGCGGCAGGGGCCGGGCCGCAGCCGAACAGCAGGGCGCCGGTGCCCGCGTCGTTGAACCGGCTGATTTCGTTGTTCAGATCGTGGGCATCGCGCAGCAGGCGCCTGGCGTGCTCGAGCACCACCAGGCCCTGCTTGGTGGGACGCAATTGCTTGTTGGCCCGATCCACCAGCTGAAAGCCGGCCGCGTGCTCCAGTGCCTGGATGCTGCGGCTGAAAGCGGACTGCGAGAGGCTCACCGCGTCGGCCGCGGCAACGAAGCTGCGGTGCTCGGCAAGGGCGACGAAGTGGCGAAGCTGGCGGAGATCGATATGCATTTTCTACATGGAAAGATTCGGTCGAATGCAATTGCTGCAACGGCTCGTGGCTCTTTATAAAGGTAAACGCTTATTACGAAAACTTCGAAGTAAGCATAAATAAAGATCTGCATCGAATATCAAAAATCCGTTCTACGCCCGATTCGCCTCCGCCATACGGCAGCGCTCACCGCGATAGTTCAAAGGAGCATTCCGTGTATCTACGACCCGAGCATTACAGGCATGGAGCCTGGTCACGACTGAATTCGTTGTATGCCGCCGTGATAGTAGCGATCGCCGGCGTTTCATCACCCAGCAGCTATGCGCAGAGTGAGGCCTCTGGCGCAGAGCATGAGGAGGCTGAGCAGCATGCTGCGCCCGTACTGGGGCGTGTACTGGTGGCTGGACAAAAGGGCATCGCCAAAAAGGTACCCGTGAGGGGCGGTGCACTCGGCGCGCGTACCGATCTGGAAACGCCATTTTCCACCTACAGCGTCGATAGCGAACAGATCGAGGAGCGCCAGGCGAAAACCATCGGCAAGCTGTTCGAGAACGAAGCCGGTGTGGAAGCGAAAGGCGGTACCTATTCGATCCAGTCCCACGCACTGGATGTGCGCGGCCTGCGCCTGGATTTCACCAACGGCTACAAGATCGATGGCCACCCATTCCAGATGGCGAGCGTGGAATTGCCGCTGGAAGCCTTCGAAACGGTGCAACTGCTCAAGGGGGCAACCGGCTTCCTGTATGGAATCGGCTCGCCGGGCGGCATCGTCAATTACATCTCCAAAAAGCCTACGGACACACCGACGCTATCACTGGCAGCGGGTTACACGCAGGACACCATCTTCAGCCAGCATGTGGATGCCGGTGGCCGTTTCGGAGCGGACGATCGCTTCGGCTACCGCTTCAATGCCGTTCAGGAACGCGGTCGGGCTTACAACGGCACGCAGGTCGAGCGGCACGTCGAATCGCTGTATCTGGATGCCCGAATCAACCCGTCGCTGACCTGGCGTGGCAACGTGCTGTTCCAGGAGCGCAATCTGGAAGGTGGCATCACGGCCATCAACGTCGCCGATGCTGGCCCGCGTGCCTATTTGGGTGACAAGCTGCCCAACGCGATCAGTGGACGCAAGGATCTCACTGGCTACGACTCGTCCTACTACAACTCCACGGCCTGGGTCGCGGCCACCGGTTTCGAGTGGGCGCTCAATGACACCTGGTTACTCGACGCCGGCTACTCGCACACCTTCAAGCGCATCAATTCCCGGGACGAGACACTGCACCTGCGTAATGCCGAGGGTGACTACGATCTGGCCTTGCGGCAGTTCTACCAGCCGACGTTGAAGTACGACTCCTTTCAGCTACGCCTCGAAGGTGAGTTCCACACCGGCTGGGTTCGTCATCAGGTCGTGACCGGCCTGGGCTTGCAGTGGCATACCCGTGATCTTAATCAGGGTGATCCCTCGATCAACCCGGATGTGAGCACTGGCGGCCAGAACCACGTGTATCCCAACGGCCCGCTGCCCACCGGCAACATCAACGGCCCGGCACTGGATCTGGTTTACGACGGTTACTCGCCGCGCAGCTTCTTCGAGATCACCACCACGCGGGAAAACTCGGTGTTCTTCAGTGACACCCTGGGTTTTGGCGATCACTGGTCGCTGCTGCTCGGGCTGCGCACCTTCGATTACCGCAACGAGAATTACACCGTTTCTGGGCGCCGCCGCAGTGTCTACGACGAGCAACCGACTACGCCGACGGTGGCGCTGCTGTTCTCACCGCGTACCGACACGACCTTTTACCTGAGTTATGTCGAGGCGATTCAGGATGGCGGTTCGGTGGGCACCACCTTCGCCAACTCCGGTGAGTCGCTGGCACCGATCGAAAGCAAGCAGTACGAGGCGGGCTTCAAGACCAACCGCGAGGCCTGGGCACTGTCGGCTGCAGTGTTTCGCATCGACCGCGGCGCCGGTTATGCCGATGCCAATAACGTCTACAGCGCAGATGGCACCGTGCGCTACGACGGCCTGGAACTCAATGGCCAGTATCGCCTGCAGCCCGGCCTGACGGTTTCTGCCGGCGGCACCCTGCTGCGTGCCAAGTACCTCGAGGCGGATCAGAGCATCGAGGGCAACCGGGTCGAGGCCGTTGCCCGCGTGCAGGGCAACCTGGGTATCGAGAAAGCCTTCGATTCCATACCCGGTCTGCGTGTGCATGGCGCGGTACGGCACAGCGGCAAGCAGTACCTCAACACCCGCAATACCCGCGAAGTACCCGCCTATGAAGTGTTCAGCCTTGGTGCCAGTTATCGCGTGCCGCTTGGCGACGGGCAGCTCACCTATCGTGCCGAACTGGACAACTTATCCAACGAAAAATACTGGCTGGCCTCCAGCAATGCTCTGGCGGTAGGCGCTCCGCGCAGCCTCAGCCTCAACGCCCGTTACGACTTCTGATCAAGCAAAGGAAACGCTCATGAAAATGCTCAAGTTCGCTGCGGGCCTGTTGGTCTGCGGCAACGTTCTGGCCGCACCGACGGTTTTCCCTACCGGTGTAACCCTGTACGACCCCGCCAAGGCCTGGGGCACCTACACCGTGTTCAGTGGCGCCGACCGCAACAGCTACTTGATCGATATGAATGGCAATGTGGTGCGCAGTTGGCCGCAGCGCGGCTTCCCGACGGAAGTGGTTGATCCGGCGGTCAATGGTGGGCGCAAGGGCCATGTGCTGCTGCAGCTCGAGGAGCGCAAGGACACCAATCAGCGCTCGTTCGGCAATGGCGTGAACAACCATGCGATTGGCGAGCTGGACTGGAATGGCAAGGAGGTGTGGCGTCGGGCGGGCGACAAGTCGATTGGCAACGCCCATCAGCATCACGAACAGGAGCGTTTGGCCAACGGCAATACCCTGGTGCTGGCCAACAAACTGCACAAGGTCGAGGGCTTCAAGCTCGACGAGTTGATCGACGATGTGATCTACGAAGTGGATGACAGCGGCAAGGTTGTCTGGCGCTGGCTGGCGTCCGAGCATCTGGACGAGTTCGGCTTTACCGCCGAGCAGTTGAAGCTGGTGCGCGACACCCACCTAGCCGACTACCTGCACTTCAATAATGCACGAACGCTGGGCGCCAACCAGTGGTTCGACGAAGGCGATGCGCGCTTTCACCCGGACAACATCATCGTCGACTCACGCCAGGCGAACTTCATCGCCATCATCGACAAGCGTACGGGCAAGGTGGTGTGGAACCTGGGGCCGAACTACGCGACAGCGGAGCTGCTCAATCCCTTCACCGACAAGGACAAGCTGCCGCGCCCGGTGGATCAGCTGAGCGGCCAGCACGATGCCAAGTTCATTCCGAAAGGGCTGCCAGGTGCCGGCAATATCCTGGTGTTCGATAACCAGGGCGGTTCGGGTTACCCGGCCGTTTCCTATCAGATATCGACGGGCTCTTCGCGGGTACTGGAGATCGATCCGCTGACCAAGCAGATCGTCTGGGAATACCGCCCAGGCACCTCTTTCTTCAGCGCCTTCACCAGCAGCGCCCGACGTTTGCCCAACGGCAACACGCTGATCACCGAAGGGCAGAGCGGGCGGGTTTTCCAGGTCACCAGCAAGGGCGAGGTGGTGTGGGAATACCTCAGCCCATTCTTCTCCAAGGCCACCGAGCAGCGAGCTGCCAGTAATTCGCTTTATCGCGCCACCCCCGTGCCCTACGACTGGATTCCTGCCGGCACGCCGCGCAGTGAAAAGGCGGTGGTGCCGCCAGCCCTGAGCGATTTCCGCATTTCCCAATGACACCCATGGCGGACGGCGCAGAGCGTCGTCCGCATTCTCTGGAGCCCCTATGAGCAATCACAACCAAACCCGCGATAACCAGGCCGAGGACGGCATTCCCGAGGGCGCCTGCCTGACGGCCGGAATTCCCGACACCACGGTCAGCCGTCTTGGCGCCATCGTGCTCAACCCCTATGGCATCGCACCGCTGACCGCGCTGATCCGCGACGGTGGGCAAACGCTCAGTAATGCCCGTGTGCGGGTGCTGGGCCGGGGCGAGCAGGGTATCGATATCGACTACCCGGTGAGCGACAAGGCGTTGTGGACCCACGGCGGCATTCCGCTGTTCGGTCTGTACCCGGATCACCGCAATGAAGTGGAGGTGGCCTACACCTTGAGAGGCGAGCGCGTCCGCGAGCGTTACAGCGTCTATGCGCCAGCCGTGCGCCTGCCGGCCATCGCCGCGCAGGAAGGCGCCTTGCCCCTGGTCGAACCGGTCAAGGTCGATGCGTCCCTGAAGAAGCGTCTGTACCTGTTCAACCATCTGCTGACGGATGTCGCCGGCAGCAACCGTCAGTTGAAATGGAATGCCCAGGGTGGCGCCGCCGAATGGGATTCGGTGGGCATCAACTGGATCACCGACAGCAGGGGCGAGGTGCGCTGGTACCTGGACATCGAGCGTCTGCACGACTCGACCCGCGTCGATGGCCTGGGCGCCAGCATGGGCTTCCAGCAGACCGCCGATGGCAAGCTGATCTGGGGCCAGGGTCAGCGTTACTTCAAGCACGACCTGTTGGGGCGGCCGGTGTGGGAACGCCGCTTGCCGGGCAAGTTCGCCGACTTTTCCCACGAGATTCGCCAGACCGGTAAAGGCACCTACCTGCTGCGCGTCGGTAGCAGCGACTACCGGCGCGACGATGGCAAACAGGTGCGCTCGGTGCGCGACCAGATCATCGAGCTCGACGAGTCCGGTGAGGTGGTGGAGTTCTGGGATCTGGGGCGCATCCTCGACCCTTATCGTGCCGAACTCCTGCACACCCTCGGCAAGGCGGCGGTGTTCCTGCCGGAGGGGGCGAGCAAGGGCGACAGCCTCGCCGACAACGAGGCTCGGGAAGGCGACAACCTGCCGTTCGGCGATGTGCCGGGGGTCGGTATCGGGCGCAACTGGGCCCACGTCAACTCCATCGCCCATGACCCGGTGGACGACGGCATTATCGTTTCGGCGCGTCATCAGGGCGTGGTGAAGATCGGCCGCGACAAGCAGGTGAAGTGGATCCTCGCCGCCCCCCAGGGCTGGCGTGCCGAGTTGCAGGGCAAGGTGCTGACGCCCGTGGATGCCCGCGGCGAGCCGCTGGCGCGGGATGAACAGGGGCGCTACGCCGACGGTTTCGACTGGTCGTGGACCCAGCACACGGCGTGGCTCAGCGGCAAAGGCACGCTGACCGTGTTCGACAATGGCTGGGGCCGCGACTTCGCGCCGACGCGCCTGGAAGGCAACTACAGCCGCGCGGTGGAATACCGCATCGATGAAGCCAAGGGCACCGTCGAGCAGGTCTGGGAGTATGGCAAGGCGCGCGGTGACGACTGGTACAGCCCGATCACCTCGGTGGTGGAGTACCGCGCCGACACGGACACGCAACTGATCTACTCGGCTTCGGTGAGCTATCTCACCAAGGAGAAACTCACCCGTCCGGTGCTCAGCGAAGTGAAGTACGGCACTCAGGATGTATTGGCCGAATACCGCGTCACCAGCCGCCAGCCCGGCAACGTGGGCTATCGTGCTCTGGTGATCGAGTTGGAAAAGGCGTTCTGAGTCGGTCCAAGGTGCTGGGCAGCGTCCCTGCTCAGCACTCTTCCTGACGATTTCGGTACTGGCTCGGCGGCATGCCGAACCAGCGCATGCTCGCCTTGTGGAAGCTGCTCTGGTCGCGGAAGCCCAGGGTGGCAGAGATGTACTTCAGGCTGCGGTTGGAGTTGCGCAGAAAATTGTGCGCCAGCTTCAGGCGTGACTCTTCCTGTAACTGGGTGAAACTCACCGTCTCACGCTCCAGGGCGTGCTGCAGGCTGCGTTTGCTCACGCTCAGGGCATCGGCGATTTCGCTCAGGCTGGGGTTGAGTCCCTGGGTGAGTTGCTCCACCAGCAGCCTCACCACGCGGGCGGCGATGGAGCCATTGACCACGTCGTCGAGACGCGCCTGGGCATATTCCTGATGCAGGACATGCAGGGCCTCATCGGCCGTTGGCAGGGTGAAGGCACCGATTTCCTCGCGGAACGTCAGGCTGTTGTGCGGCGCCGAGAAGCGCAGGTTGTCGCCGAACAGTTGCTGCAGTCGTGTGGTGCTCTCGGGTTGCGGGTAGGTGAACTCGGCAGCCAGCGGCATGGGCTTTTCGTGAGGCGTGAGCCAGTGGATCAGGCCAAGGGTCAATGCGGCGCCTGCATCGATGAACGCGCGAGGGGCTGGTACGGGGGCGGTGCCGACTTCCAGGCCGATCAGCTTCAGTGTGCCTTGTCGTTGTTCGAGAAGGATGTGCGAGCCATTGCTGGTCAGCGGGTGGAAGTCCGCCAGCAACTTGAGCGCGTTGCCCAGCGTCGGGCTGGACATGATCGAATAGCACTGCGCGCCCAAAATGCTCGGGTGAGCGTGGGCGTAGGTGGCGAGGCCGATATCCGGATTGTTCGCCTGCTCGGTCGCCTGGGAAAACAGGCCATAGACCTGTTCCAGCCTGATCGGCGCACCGCGGCTCAGCGCAGCGACCAACTCGTGATCCAGCGTGCTCGGATCGATGCCTTGTTCGAGCAGGGTCTTGGCCATCACCTGAAAACAGGTGCTCGTCATCGTGTACATCGGTTTTCCTGAGTCGCGGGCGGCTGTGAGTGATCGGATAAAGGCTGCCGGAAGGGGCGTGCGGACAAGAAACAGGTGCGCGGCAACACTATTCGAGTCTGTGCGGCGATGTAAACATAAGCGTGCTTATAAACACCCCTCCAGCCTATCTCAGTCTTTTTGCGACAAGCCGACATGACCGCGCCACGGTCGTCAGTCGGTGTAGATCTCCATCCTCGATCCATAAAACCAATAAAGCGTTTCGTGAACACGTTGCACACCCGAGCTGGCGCAAGCGCCGTACCGGTGTGGCGGCGCGTCATCTCGATCCTGGGTTTTCTGGTCCATGCCAGGTTCGACGTCACGGGCCGCCGCTTTATAACGGGGCATGCATCGAGCGAGTGACGAGGTGCGCAGGGGCAGCATATGGAATGTCGTGCAATGCAGAACTATTTTCGGGTAGCCCAATGATCCATCAGGCGCAGACGCCTGCCGCCGTCGCTGCCGTTGCGTCCACCGATGAAGCTCGAGCCCGTCATTTTTACGGGCAGTTGCGGCAGGGCCTCTTTCACCTCGCGTTTCAGCCCGTGGTGTCACCCGCGAATGCGCAGCGCGTGCTCTATCACGAGGGGCTGCTGCGCAGCACGGGTGAACCGCTTGGTTTCAACCCGTTCGCCGTTCTGGAGCGGCTGCAGTCCATCAGGCAGCTCGATCGCTGCGTGGTCAGCCGCGTGATCGCACTGCTACAGCGCCACCCGCGCATGACCCTGGGCTGCAACATATCGGCGCAGAGCACCAGGCTGGACCCGCACTGGGAACGCGTGCTGCAGCAGCTCGCGGACGATGCCGACCTGGCGCGACGGTTGGTCATCGAGATCACCGAAAGTTCGGCGCAGCCCAGCCATGAAAGGGCAATCGAATTCGTCCATCAATTGAGACGCACCGGCTGCCACGTGGCGATCGACGACTTCGGGTCCGGCTTCGCGACCCTTACCTTCATTCAGCAAGGGCAGCCCGATCTGATCAAGATCGATCAGGGCTACATCCGACGGGCTCGGCAGTCATCCCTGCACGTCAAGACCCTGAAGCACCTGATCGGCCTGTGCAGCACCCTGGCCGCCCACGTCGTGGTCGAGGGCATCGAGACGGTCGAAGACCTGGCGATCGCCCAGGAGTGCGATGCGCAGTGGGTGCAAGGGTTCCTCTTCGCCCGGCCGAAGGCGCTGATCGATGGCCTCGAGGAGCCTTGCGTCATCGCCTTGAGATGACCGCACGAGCAGGCTCCCACTGCACGCAATTGATATGCCCTACAGGCCCGGCGACGTGTGCCTGAGCAGAATTTTTAGTGATCCAGGAGCAGGTGAGATGTCGTTCAGGAATGTGAAAATCGGTTTGCGCGCGGGTCTGTCTTTCGCCGCGCTGGCGATTCTCGTGGTGGTTCTGGGGGTTACTACCCTGGGGCAGATGAAGCGCATGGACAGCATGTCCGATGCCATCGAGTCGAAGTGGTTTCCCGCGACATTGGCGCTGAACGAATTGAGCACGGCGACGCTGCGGGTCAGGGCCCTGACCCTGCGTTTGTACGTCCTCGACGACGAGCAGGCGAGGCGCGACGCCCTGGCCTTCATCGATGCAGCCAAGGCCGACCTGGAGCGTGCGCAGACGCGCTACGCGGCATTGGTGGATTCCGAGGCCGAACGTGAGTTGTATCAGCGCCTGGTCGCCATCAAGGAGCGTTACATGAAACATCAGGTCGAGGTGGTCGATCTGATACGTAGCGGGCAAGGTGAGCAGGCCAAGGCAATGATCACCGGAGTGATGGCCGTAGAGGGCGACACCATCGTCCGCGAGTTGCAGCAACTGACCGAATTCAACCGCCAGGGCGCCAACCAGGCATCGGCCGAGAGCGAAAACGTATATGGCAGTGGTAACACCATCGTGGTGTCGGTGATGCTGGTCGCCACGTTGCTGACCATCTTCCTGGCCGTGTTGCTCACCCGCAGTATCGTCAGGCCGCTGAGCAAGGCGGTTGGCGTTGCGCAAACCATTGCCGCGGGCGATCTCACCCTCGCGTTCAGCGACGATGGACGCGATGAACCTGCCCAGCTGTTGCAGGCGCTGGCCGTCATGCAGCGCAGCCTGCGCGGGACTCTCCAGCAGATTGCCGATTCCTCGAACCAGCTGGCATCCGCCTCCGAAGAGCTGCACGCGGTGACCGAGGATTCGACCCGCGGCCTGCATCAGCAGAACAACGAAATCGAACAGGCCGCCACTGCGGTCAACCAGATGACCGCTGCGGTGGAAGAGGTGGCGCAGAACGCGGTGAGCACCTCCGAGGCCTCCCGCGATTCGGACAGCAACGCACGCCAGGGGCAGGATCAGGTGCGGCAGACCGTCGATTCGATTCACTTGCTGGCCCAGGACGTCACCTCGACGTCCGACGAGGTCGGCAAGCTCGCTGGCAACGTGCGCAACATCAGCCAGGTGGTCAACGTGATCCGTGCGATCGCCGAGCAGACCAACCTGTTGGCCCTGAACGCAGCCATCGAAGCCGCCAGGGCCGGCGAACAGGGCCGTGGCTTTGCGGTGGTAGCCGATGAGGTGCGGGCGCTGGCGCATCGTACCCAGCAGTCGACCCGGGAAATCGAGCAGATGATCGAGACCGTCCAGCAGGGTACCGAGCACGCGGTCAAGGCAATGGAAAGCAGCACCCTGCGTACCGAGTCGACCCTGTCCCTGGCGCAATCGGCCGGTCAGGCGCTGGACGGCATCGTGCAGGCCATCGGCTCGATCAACGAGCGCAACCTGGTCATCGCCAGCGCTTCGGAGCAGCAGGCACAGGTGGCCCGCGAGGTGGACCGTAACCTGGTGAACATTCGTGATCTGTCCCTGCAAACCTCCGCGGGTGCCAACCAGACCAGCGCGGCCAGTCAGGAACTGTCCCGTCTCGCCGTTAGCCTCAATGGCCTGGTGGCGGGCTTCCGGGTCTGACGGATATCGCTGCGCGTTTCCGGTTGCAGGTAGCCTGATGCTCTCAACGCATCAGGCTGCGGCGAAACGCCGGGTCATCCAGATAAGCCACGTTGAGCCGCGTCCAGGGCACCGGCGTCTGTCGGTTGACGGCGAAGATCGAGCCTGGTGCGAGCATCACGCCTTGGGTCAGGCAATGTCGGGTCAGGGCATTGGCGTCATCTATACCGGCAAAGCGTGCCCACAGATAGAGGCTCTGCTCCGGCCGGCAGAACACCTCGGCACCCAGTTCGTCGAGCACCTCGAGCCCGCGTTGCGTGGCGGCGCGCAGGCGGTCCTGCAGGCGTGACAGGTGGCGCAGGAAATGCCCTTCGCCGAGGATCACCTCGATGGTGCGCTCGCTGTATTCGGCGCCGCTGTTGTGCAGCAGCATCTTCAGGTCGGCCAGTTCCTCGATGCGCTGCTTGCTGCCGGCGATGAAGCCGACGCGCAAGGCGGCGGAAATCGATTTGGAAAAACTGCCCAGGTACAGGGTGCGCTCGCACTGGTCCAGCGCCGTGAGTTTCATCGCCGAGCTGGGCTTGAAGTCGGCCATGGCGTCGTTCTCCACCAGCAGCAGGTCGTGCGCTTCGGCAATCTGCAGCAGGCGGTGGGCCTTGGCGGGGGAGATGTCCGAGCCGGTGGGGTTATGACCCACCGACTGAAGGAAGAACAGCCTGGGTTTTTCTCTTTTCAGCACCCGCTCCAGCGCATCCAGATCCGGCCCGTCGGCTTCCCGCGGTACGCCGAGCATGCGTGCGCCCTGCAACTGCAATTTGCCGAACAGCGGGTAATAGCCTGGGTCCTCGACCAATACCGGGTCGCCGGGAATGACGTAGCGGCGGATGATCAGATCCATGCCGTGGTTGGCGCCCAGGGTGGTGACCAGTTGCCGGGGCGAGACGGCGATGCGGTAGTCCGCCAGTTTTTGCGCCAGGCGCTGGCGCAAGCCGGGATTGCCCAGGCGCGTGCCGTAGCGAAACAGGGTGGTCACGCCGCCGCGCACTACCTGGCGGTGAAATTTGTCCAGGCGCATGTCCATTAGCCATTCCACCGGCGGAAAGCCTTCGCCGAGGTGTGAATGGCCAGGGTCACGGACGAACTGCTGGCGCATCATCCAGATGGTGTCCAGGGCCCGGGTATAGGGCTGCGACTCGTCGTCCTCGACACTGGCGCTGACGCTCCTGCAGACGAAGAACCCCTTGCCGTGTCGAGCCTCCACCAGCCCCTGCGAGGCCAGGTGCTCGTAGGCGGTGATCACCGTGTTCTTGGAGTGCCCGTGCAGGCGCATGTACTCGCGCAGCGAGGGCAGCTTGCTGCCCGCCTGCAGCGCGCCATCGGCAATCTGCCTGGCGATGGCATCGGCGACTTTCTGGGCGAGTGTCTGTCTGGGCATGGCGCAAATCCCTGGGTACAGGAATGAAGTGTCCGGGCAAACTGTACCTTCTTTCAGGGATACAGTGAGGATAACGTTCGTCGCAACCAAGAACAAACGACTCCCCGAGGAGCGCCCATGTCGATCGATTCCCGCCTGCCCGATTTCCGTAACCTGTCCCCCTCGCAACGTCTCGAGCACGTGCAGCAGCTGCTTGGCCTGTCCGCTGAGGAAACCGCGCTTTTGCGTGACGCCGGTGCGCTGCCACTGGAGATCGCCGACGGCATGATCGAGAACGTGATCGGTACGTTCGAGCTGCCCTATGCGTTGGCCAGCAACTTCCGCATCAACGGCCGGGAGATGCTGATCCCGCTGGTGGTGGAGGAGCCTTCGGTGGTCGCCGCGGCCTCGTTCATGGCCAAGCTGACCCGCCCGGCAGGTGGTTTCCAGACCTCCAGCAGTGCGCCGCTGATGCGTGCCCAGGTACAGATCATCGGCGTCAGCGATCCCTACAACGCGCGCCTCAGCCTGCTGCGCAACAAGGACGAGATCATCGCCCTGGCCAACAGCAAGGATCAGTTGCTGAACAGCCTGGGCGGCGGTTGCCGTGATATCGAGGTGCACACCTTCATCGACAGCCCCCGCGGGCCGATGCTGGTCGCGCACCTGATCGTCGATGTGCGCGACGCCATGGGCGCGAACACGGTGAACACCATGGCCGAGGCCGTGGCGCCGCTGATGGAACAGCTCACGGGCGGCAAGGTGCGCCTGCGCATTCTCTCCAATCTCGCCGATCTGCGCCTGGCGCGTGCCCAGTTGCGGATCGCCCCGGAACATCTGGATACCGCCGATTACAAGGGCACGGAGGTCATCGAAGGGGTGATCGATGCCTATACCTTCGCGGCCATCGACCCGTACCGCGCCGCGACCCACAACAAAGGCATCATGAACGGCATCGACCCGCTGGTGGTGGCCACTGGCAACGACTGGCGGGCCGTGGAGGCGGGTGCCCATGCCTATGCCTGCCGCAATGGTCATTACGGCTCCCTGACCACCTGGGAGAAGGATCGTGAAGGCCACCTGGTCGGCACCATCGAGATGCCCATGCCGCTCGGCCTGGTCGGCGGTGCCACCAAGACCCATCCGCTGGCGCAGTTGTCGTTGCGCATTCTGGGCGTGAAGAGTGCCCAGGAGCTGGGGGAGATCGCCGTCGCCGTCGGCCTGGCGCAAAACCTCGGAGCCTTGCGTGCACTGGCCACCGAAGGCATCCAGCGCGGCCACATGGCCCTGCATGCGCGCAATATCGCGCTGTCGGCCGGTGCCCGTGGCGATGAGCTGGACTGGCTGGTCAAGCGCATGGTCGAAACCCGGGACGTACGTGCCGACCGTGCCGAGGCGTTGTTGCGCGAAAAGCGCGGGCAATGAGCATGGATGCGGTAAGGCTGGTGGAGGTCGGCGCTCGCGACGGCCTGCAGAACGAAGCCCTGACCCTGCCGGTCGAGGTGCGCGTGGCGCTGATCGATCGGCTGGTCGCGGCCGGGCTGCGGACGCTCGAGGTCGGTGCGTTCGTATCGCCGCGCTGGGTGCCGCAGATGGCCAACTCCGATCAGGTGCTGCGCCGCCTCGGGCAACGCCCGGGGGTGACCTATACGGCGCTGGTGCCCAATCTTCAGGGGCTGGATGCTGCACTGCAGGCGGGGTGCCGGGAGGTGGCGGTATTCGCCGCCGCTTCCGAGGCGTTTTCGCAGAAGAACATCAACTGCTCCATCGCCGAAAGCCTGCAGCGCTTCGAGCCGGTATTGGGCAAGGCGCTGGAACAGGGCGTGGCGGTACGCGGCTATGTTTCCTGCGTGCTGGGGTGCCCGTTCAGTGGTGGGGTGCCGGTGGCGGAGGTGGTACGGGTCGCCCGCGAGCTGCATGCCATGGGCTGCTACGAGATCAGCCTCGGTGACACCATCGGCAGAGGCACGCCAGGCAAGACCAGAACGCTGCTCCAGGCCTGCGCCGGCGAGATGCCGATCACGGCCCTGGCCGGGCATTTCCACGACACTTACGGCATGGCGGTAGCCAATGTTCAGGCCGCTCTGGAAGCTGGAGTAAGGGTGTTCGACAGTTCGGTTTCCGGGCTCGGTGGCTGTCCCTATTCGCCCGGCGCCACCGGTAATGTGGCAACCGAGGAGCTGGTTTATCTGCTCGAGGACCAGGGCCTGGCAACCGGCGTGGATCTGTCGGCACTGCTCGAGGCTGGTGCTTTCATCGACGCGGCCCTGGGCAAGCCGTCGGCTTCGAGGGTGGCCAACGCCATGCGCACCAAGGCCCATTGACCCGTTGCAGAGCAGGATAACAACAACCCGGAAAGGGTGCGGACCAGCCCGCGACAGCCATTACGTCGCGCTGCCCGGATCACTCCGTCAACTCACTGTCCGAGCGTATGTTGGCTTTTTTACGGAGGCGCCTCGGCGCTCCGGTGGCGACGTACCGACACAGGAGAACGCATGAACTCACTTACCGATGCACTGGCGAGCTTCGCCAGAACGGCCGGCCCTCTGAAGGGCGTGACCATCCTCGACCTGACGCGCGTTGTCGCCGGCCCTTACTGCGCCATGCTGCTGGCCGACATGGGCGCCACGGTGATCAAGATCGAGAACCCCGCCGATCCCGACCTCACCCGAGAGTTTCCACCGCTCAACCGCGACAGCGCCGAGCCAGTGAGTGGTTTCTTCGCCCAGTTCAACCGCAACAAGATGGCGGTTGGTCTCGACCTGAAGAAGGCCGAGGGAAAGGCCACCTTTCTGGACATGGTGCGCAAGGCCGATATCGTCATCGAGAACTTTCGGCCCGGCACCATGGCCAAGCTGGGGCTGGGCTACGAGGTGCTCAGGGAGGTCAACCCCGCCATCGTGTTCACCGCCATCAGTGGCTTCGGTCAGTACGGCCCGAACTCGCTGCGGCCCGCCTTTGACAGCAGTGCTCAGGCCAGCGGCGGGCTCTGGTCCATGAATGGCACGGTGGAGGAGCCGATGCGCGTGGGCACGGTGCTGGGTGATCTATCCGCTGCGCTGTATGCCGCCATCGGTACCCTCGGTGCGCTACGTGAAGCGGAGCGCACCGGCCTCGGCCAACTGGTCGACGTATCGCAGCAGGACTCGATCGTCTCGCTCACCGAAAACGCGTTGGTGACCTATACCGAAACCGGCAAGGTCACGGTGCCCGAGGGCAATGGCCATCCGTTCGTGCGCCCCTACGGGCGCTACGCCTGCAAGGATGGCTACGTGTTCTTCGGTGCCTACACCGACAAGTTCTGGCGCGAGGCCTGCCTGACCTTCGGTGACCAGGCGATGGCCACCGACCCCGAGGTCGACAGCATGGCCAAGCGCTTCGAGACCGACGTCTACCTGCGTAAGGTCAAACCTGCCGTGGAGCGCTGGCTTGGCGCCCACACCAAGGCCGAACTGGAAGCCATGACGGGTGATCGTTTCCCATTGTCGCCAATCAAGAGCATCGATGAAGTGGTGGCCGATCCCCACCTGCGCGAACGCGACATGGTGGTGCCCGTCGACTGCCAGGGTGCCCGTTTCGAGGTTTTCGGCAACCCGATCAAACTCTCCGGTGGCACCCTGGAGCGCGGTGCCAGCGCACCCTCGGTCGGCCAGCACAACGCGTCCATCTACCGCGAGTGGCTCGGCCTGGACGAAGGCGAATACGCCGAGCTGGTCCGGCTGGGGGTGATCTGATGGTGGATCTGATCAGCGATGAGGCCCGGCGCAGTATCGGCACCTCGCTGCCCCCGTCGCGCTTCGAAGTGAACCGCAACGACATCAGGAAATATGCCGTGGCCACCGGGCAGCGCCAGCGACGTTATCTCGATGGCGACGAAGCGCCGCTGCTGTTCCTGTTCAGCGCGACGATGCCGGTGCTGCCGCTGGAGCAACTGCTGGAAGACGGACACAAGCCCGACGACCCACTGATTCCCGAGTTGCCGCTCAAGCGCATCATGGCTGGCGGCAGCGAGTACCAGGTGCACCGGAGGATCTTCGCCGGCGACGTGCTGCTGTGTCGGCAGACCCTGCTGGACATCTACCAGAAACAGGGCGCCGAAGGGCCGCTGATCTTTCTGGTGTTCGAGAACCGTTTTGAAACCGAATCGGGTGAGCCGGTAGTGACCGAACGCCTGACCCGGATCGCGAGGTGAGCATGGTCAGGCAGATGATCAGAGCAGGCCAGCGGCTGCCCGAGCGTGAGTACCGGCCCGGCACCGTGCAGTTGTTTTTGTACAACGCGGCCATCTGGAATGCCCACCGTATCCACTATGACCTGCCTTATGCCCAGCAGAGCGAGGGGCATCCGGCGCTGCTGGTGGACGGCCCGTTGCAGGGCGATTGGCTGAGCCAACTGGTGTACGACTGGATGGAAGAGGGCGACGAACTGCTCAACTTCCAGTACAGCAATCGGCGCGCCGGTTACGTCGGCGATGTGCTGACCGCCTCTGGCGAGGTCGTCGCGGTAGAGGCCGGGCGAGTGATCCTGGCGCTGCGCCTGACCAATCAGGCGGGGCAGGTGATCACCCAGGGAAGCGCCAGCCTAGGTATTGCCGGCGCTGCATGACCAGGAGATACGGCGGGCGCCATGGTCGGCACCCGTAGTGCATACGAACCCGACCGCGTGGTCGCCAACCAGCTGCTTCCTCAATAACAACAAGAGCCCGAAAGGGCGGGGGACACCATGAGCCAAGAGCTTGCCAGACCGGCCGCGACACCGCCCAGCGCGGCCGCGGCGCGCAACACCGACAACCTCTACGAGGTGTGGGGCGACACCGTCGATGCCAGGCATCTGGTGCTGGCCATCATCGTCAGCGCCATCGTCAGCCTGGGGGCCTACGGGCTGGCGTTGTTGATACTCGGTGGCCTCGTCGAATCCGCGCAGATGGCCAAGGCCTACGCCATGCTCTTCGGCATTCTCGGTTGCCTGGGCGGTGGTGCGATCAGCGCCATGCTGTTCAAGCCCAAGCGCGATGTGGTCGAGCACGTGGCGGATCCGGCCTTTCGCGAGCAGGTGGTCAATGATCTGCTCAAGGAATACGGCAGCCTTGGCCGCCTCGAGGACACCTCCCCCGAAGTGGTCGCCGAACTCCACGAGCTCGGCCTCTACGAGTTGTTTCGTGATGCCCAGACCCGTGAAGAACAGGCCCGCGAGCAGGGCGCTGCCGAGGCCGACGTGGATACGCGGGCGTCCCTGGCGCTGAGCGGAGGACGCTCGTGATGGAAGGCCTGCTCTACGAAATACTCATGGCCCTGGCGCTCGGCCTGTTCGGCGCCGTGCTGTTCTCAGCCATCGGCCTGGTATCGGGAACCGACGAAACCACCACCCTGGCGCCGCTGACCATGCTCGTGGTGCTGCTCGGCGCGCCGCCGGCCGGCATTCTCACCTTCTTCCTGGCCGGTGCGGTGGCCAAGCACATGACCCATGCGGTACCCACCGCGTTGCTGGGCATTCCCGGTGATACCTCGGCGACCGCGCTGATTGGTGACGCCAACCACCTGCGCCGCCTCGGTGTACCCCACGTGGCGCTGCGCAAGATGATTTCCGGTGGCGCCGTGGCGGCAGTCATCGCGGTGCCGCTGGCGGTACTGTTCGCGGTACTGCTGGCGCCGTTCGGCGACGTCATCAAGCAGTTCGCCCCCTGGGTGTTCCTCTGCGCCGCCTTCACCATTGCCTACTTCTCGGCCGGGCGCTGGGCCTCGGTGCTGGCCTTGCTGCCGTTCGTGCTGGTGATCGTTGCCCTGCAGACCCTCACGGCCCAGTACGGCGTCAAGCTGGCGGTCAGCTACTTCCTCGGCATCGCCGTGGCACCGCTGATCACTTCGCTGTTCTCGATGCTGGCGCCTGCCGAGCGTGAACGCATGCGTCGTGATGAGTATCGGGTGTTCTCCCTGGCGCCGGACATGAAGGGCTGGCGCGGTTACTTTCCCAACCCGTTCCGGGTGATCAACAAGCGACAGACGCGCATGACCGCCATGGCGGCGAGCGTGACCAGTGCCACCTTCGTGTTCAGCCCGGTGGCCATGACGGTGATCATGGGCGAGCTGATCGGTGCACGCATCAAACAGGCCTATGAGCGGCTGACCACGGTGATCACCGCCCGTAACGGGGTGACCGAATCGACCTACATTGCCGAGGCGCTGATTCCGCTGATCGCCTTCGGCCTGCCGCTCAGCCCGGTGGCTGCCGGGCCTGCAGCGCCGCTGTTCAACGCACCGCCGCGCTTCACCGTCGACAGCGTCACCGGTGAGGTCAATAACCTGCATAACCTGCTCAACAACTGGGAGTTCTTCGGCTACGGCATGATGGCGGTACTGGTGGCCATTCTGATCGCCTATCCCTTCACCATGAACTTCGCTCACCAGGCGGCTTCCTTTGTGTCGCGCAGGATCAGCCACGAAGCGGTGATCGCCACCTTCATCGGCCTGGTGCTGGTGGTCGGGATCTGGGAGGGCGGCCTGCTCGGGCTGCTGGTGATCGTCACCATCGGCCTGCTCGGCGGCTTTCTGGGACGCTTCCTGGGCTTCAACATCGGTGTGCAGTTCATGGGCTACTACACGGCGGTACTCAGCGTTCCCGCGTTGATCGCCTTGTTGAACTGAACGAGAAAGGGCGTGCGGCTTTCGCCAGCACGCCCTTTCATCAGCGTTGCACGGGGGACGTATCGGCCCTGGCCACGCCATCGCCCGCCCAGCCACCGCCCAGGGTCCTGAACAGGTCGGCCAGGGCGAGTTGTCGCTCGGTGCTGATCTGGATCAGGGTGGTCTGGTCGGTGAAGCTGCTGCGTTGCGCGTCGAGGTAGCGCAGGTGGTCGTCCACACCGCCTCTGTAGCGCGCCTCGGCCAGGGTTTCCGCAGCCCGGCTGGAGTCGGCCAGTGCACGCCGCGCGGCTTCCTCGCGGCGTAGCGTGTCGGTGGCGGCGAGGGCGTCGGCGACTTCTCGGAAGGCGGTCTGGATGGTGCCTTCGTATTCAGCCACCGCAGCGTCCTGGCGGACTTCGGCGAGGTCCAGATTGGCACGGTTGCGGCCACCGGCGAAGATCGGCAGCGATAGGCTTGGCGCGAAGCTCCAGGCCCGCGAGCCGCCATCGAACAGCCCCGACAGCTCGGTGCTGGAACTGCCTACCGAACCGGTCAGGGTGATGCGCGGGAAGAACGCCGCACGGGCAGCACCGATATCGGCGTTGCGTGCCTTGAGGCGGTGTTCGCTGGCCAGAATGTCCGGGCGCCGCTCGATCAGCGCCGAGGTGGTACCTGGGGCGATGTCCTGCAGCACCATCAGGTTGTCGCGCGGTTTGGCGGGCAGCAGGCGCTCCACGTCCGGGGTGCCGAGCAGCAGCACCAGGGCGTTGTCCGCCTGGCGCAACTGACGCTCGGTACTCTCGCGCTCGGCCTTGGCCTGTTCGGCCAAGCCGACCGCTTCCTGGTAGTCCAGCGCCGTGGCGGTGCCGGCCTCGCGACGCCTGCTGACCAGATCCAGCGAGGTCAGGCGGCTGTCCAGCGTCTGCTCGACCAGCGCGATGCGGCGCAATGCGCCGTCGCGGGTCAGGTAGGCCTGGATCACTTCGGCGATCAGGCTGATCTGCGTGGCGCGGGTCGCTTCCTCGGTGGCCAGGTAGGTTTCCAGTGCCGCCTCGGAAAGGTTGCGCACGCGGCCGAACAGGTCGACTTCGTACTCTGCCAGGCCCAGGCCAACCTGATAGACGCTCGTCACCTCGGAGCGTCCGGTCTGCGACTGATCGGCCGGCAGCCGTTGGCGGTTACCGGTGGCGTTGGCGTTGATCGACGGCAGGCGATCGGCGCGCTGGATACGGTACTGGGCGCGCGCCGCTTCGATATCCAGCAGCGCCTGGCGCAGGCTGCGGTTGTTGCTCAGGGCTGTGTCCACCGCGCGGCGCAGGTCGGCATCGACGATGAAGGTCTGCCAGTCCAGCGCGTCGGCACGGGTGCCGGCCGTGCTGGCGGTCCTCCATTGCTCGGCGACCGGTGCATCAGGACGCTCGTAATGAGGGGCCAGAGAGCAGCCGCCGAGGGTGATGGCCAGGGCCAGCAGGGCGGGGCGCAGCATGATGTGGGAAGTCATGGCATTACTCCGCTTTATGCAGGGGGTGATTGTCGGTCTGCTTCGGCTTGGTACGCAGCAGCGAAAGCAGCCAGACGAAGAAGATCGGCACGAAGATCACCCCGAGCAAGGTTGCGCTGAACATGCCGCCAAGTACCCCGGTGCCGATGGCGCGCTGGCTGGCAGCGCCGGCGCCGCTCGCGATCACCAGGGGGACCACGCCGAGCATGAAGGCCATGGAGGTCATGATGATCGGCCGGAAGCGCAGGCGGGCGGCTTCGATGGCGGCATCGCGCAGGGAATAACCGTCTTCCCACAGATCCTTGGCGAACTCGACGATGAGGATGGCGTTCTTCGCCGCCAGGCCGATCACGGTGATCAGGCCGACCTTGAAGTACACGTCGTTGGGCAGGCCGATGGCCGTCACCGCAAGTACCGCGCCGAGGGCGCCGACCGGCACGATGAGCATCACCGTCAGCGGAATCGCCCAGCTCTCGTAGAGGGCGACCAGCAGCAGGAACACCACCACGATGGCCAGGGCGAAGAGCATCACCGCCTGACCGCTGGCGACCTTCTCCTGGTAGGACAGGCCCGTCCATTCGTAGCCGATGCCCTCCGGCAGTTCACCGGCGATGCGCTCCAGCTCGGCCATGGCCTCGCCGGTGCTGACGCCTGGGGCGGCGTCGCCGGAAATGCGGATCGACGGGTAGCCGTTGTAACGGGCCACCTGGGTCGGGCCTTCTTCCCACTGGGTGGTCACGAAGGCGCTCAGTGGCACCAGGCTGCCGCTGTCGTTCGGTACGTGCAGCTTGAGCACGCTGTCCGGTGTCATCCGTGCGCCTTGCTCGGCCTGCACGACGACGCGTTGCTGGCGGCCGGCGTTGGCGAAATCGTTGATCACCGATGAGCCGAACGCGGTGGACAGCGCACTGCTGATCGACTCGAAGCTGACGCCCTGGGCACGTGCCTGATCGCGGTCGATGACCAGACGCAATTGCGGCGCTTCGGGCAGGCCTTCCATCATCCCGTAGAGGAACAGCGGATTGCCGTTGACCTTGCCCAGCACTTCGTCACGCGCTGCGAGCAGCGCTTCACGGCCAAGGCCGGCGCGGTCCTGCAGGCGCAGGGAGAAACCACCCGAGTTGCCCAGCCCTTCGATAGGTGGCGGTGGAACGGCCATCATGGCGCCGTCGTCGAGGTTGGCGAAGCGCCCGTTGACCGCAGCGGTCTCGGCTTGCACGGATTGCTCGTCGTTTCGTTCGGACCAGTCCTTGAGCAGCGGGAAGGCGATGGCGGCGTTTTCACCCATGCCCGAGAAGCTGAAGCCCAGCACCACGAACGAAGTAGCCACGGCCTCGCGGGTGGCGAGGAATTCTTCCAGTTCCTTGGCGGTCGTCGAGGTACGCTCGCGGGTGGCCCCCGGCGGCAGCTGGATGTCGACGATCATGTAGCCCTGGTCTTCTACCGGCACGAAGGATTCCGGCAGGCGCAGGTAGAAGAAACCCATCAGAATCACGATGCCCAGATACACGAGCATGAAGCGCCCGGCGCGCGGCACCAGCTTGCTGTTGAGCTTCGTGTAGCGGCCCGTCAGCCCGGTGAACTTGCGGTTGAACCAGCCGAAGAAGCCGGTCTTTTCGTGATGACCCTGGGGAATCGGTTTGAGCAGGGTGGCGCACAGGGCCGGGGTGAAGGTCAGGGCGAGGAAACCCGAGAACAGGATCGACACCGCCAGCGACAGCGAGAACTGCTGGTAGATCACGCCCACCGAGCCGGCCATGAACGCCAGCGGCAGGAACACCGCCGACAGCACCAGAGTGATGCCGATGATCGCTCCGGAGACCTGGCCCATGGCCTTGATGGTCGCCGGCAGGGGCTCCAGGCCTTCTTCGGCCATGATCCGCTCGACGTTTTCCACCACCACGATGGCATCGTCCACCAGAATGCCGATGGCCAGCACCATGCCGAACATGGTCATCATGTTCACCGAGAAGCCGAGCAGGTACATGAAGGTCAGCGTACCGAGCAGGCACACCGGCACCACGATCCCCGGAATCAGGGTGTAACGCACGTTCTGCAGGAACAGGAACATCACCAGGAACACCAGCACCATGGCTTCGATCAGGGTCATGATGACCTTGTCGATGGCCACGTCGACGAACCGCGAGGTGTCGTAGGGCGTGGAGAATTGCACGTTGTCCGGGAAGTTGGCCGACAGCTCGGTGAGACGCTGCTTGACCGCTTCGGCCGTCTGGATGGCGTTGGCGCCCGGCGCCAGCTGCACGGCGGCGGCAACCGCCGGCTTACCGTCCTGGCGTGAGCCGAAGTTGTAATCCTGGCTGCCGATTTCGATGCGTGCGACATCGCCCAGGGTCAGGCGCGAGCCGTCCTGGTTGGCGCGCAGCACGATGGCGGCGAACTCTTCCGGATTATCCAGAGTGCCCTTGACCGCCAGGGTCGCGGTCAGCTCCTGCTCCGCCGTACCCGGCGTGCTGCCGAAGGCGCCCGCCGGTACCTGTACGTTCTGGGCGCGAATGGCGTTGTTGACGTCGTCGATCGACAGGCCGTACCCGACCAGTTTCTGCGGGTCGATCCACACGCGCATGGCGGCTTCGGAGGCGAAGAACTGCAGCTTGCCGACGCCCGGCACACGGCGGATCTCGTTGTTGATGTTGCGCGCCGCATAGTCGGCCAGCGCCGTGGTGTCGTCGTTGGCGCTGCCGTCCTTGTAACTCAGCGCGTAGATCAGCAGAAAGCCGGCAGTGGCCTGCTCGGTCTGGATGCCCAGGGTGAGAACCGCTTGAGGCATACGCGCCTCGGCACGTTTCAAGCGGTTCTGCACGTCGACCTGGGCCAGCTCGGGATTGGTCCCGGGCTGGAAGGTCACGGTGATTTCAGCGATACCGTTGGCGTTGCTGGTGGACTCGAAGTACAGCAGGTTTTTCGCACCGTTGAGCTCTTCTTCGATCACGCTGGTGACCGAGTCGGTCAGCACCTGTGCCGAAGCGCCCGGGTAGGTCGCGGTGACGGTGATCTGTGGCGGCGCCACGTTGGGGTATTGCGCCACCGGCAGAAAGGGGATGGCCAGCAAGCCACCCATGGTGATGAACAAGGCGACTACCCAGGCAAAATTGGGGCGCCGGATGAAAAACAAGGACATGTCGTTGCTCCGACTTATTGCGCCTGGGGAGTGGTGTCGTTCTGCGCTTCAGCGCCTGGCTGGCGCGGTACGACTTTGGCGCCCGGTCGGATTGCCGCCAGGGAGCTGGTGATGATCTGGTCGCCGGCTTTCAGGCCTTCGGTGATCTGCCAGCGCGCGCCTTGCATGGCGCCGGTGGTGACCGGTCGCACTTCCACGGTGTTCTCGGCGCCGAGCAGCATCACGCTGGCCTTGCCGTCCGCAGCGCGTTGCACGGCGCGTTGCGGTACCAGGATGGCATCCTGATCGAGGCCCTGCGGCGTGCGCACGCGCACGTACATGCCCGGCAGCAACACGCCATTCGGGTTGTCGAAGCGTCCGCGCAGGGCGATCTGGCCGGTACTGCGGTCCACCGAGATATCGGTGAACAGCAGGGTGCCTTTGCTCTCGATATCGGTGCCGTCGACGCGCAGCGACAGCGTCTTGTCGCCGTCACCGGACACCTTGCCGTCGGCGATGGCGGCGCGCAGGCGCAAGGCGTCGGCGGCTGGCTGGGTGAAGTCGGCGTACACCGGGTCGAGTTGCTGGATGCGTGCGAGCAGGGTGGTTTCGCCCTGACCGACCAGCGCGCCCTCGGTGACCTGCGCACGACCGATACGGCCGGCGATGGGCGCACGCACCTGGGCATAACCCACGTCCAGCTTGGCGGTTTCCACATTGGCCTGAGCCGAGCGTTTGTCAGCCTGGGCGCTTTGCAGGGCCGCACGGGCGACATCGAAGTCCTGCTGACTGACCGCGTCTATCTTGACCAGCGGCTCGTAGCGTTTGACGGTGGCTTGAGCCTGGAACAGCTGCGCTTCGGCGCGGGCCAGTTCGCCCTCGGCCCGGGACAGCGCCGCCTTGAACGGGGCAGGGTCGATCTGGAACAGCAGGTCGCCTGCCTTGACGTCGGCGCCTTCCTCGAAGGTGCGCTTGAGTACGATACCGGCGACCCGGGCGCGCACTTCGGCGACGCGCACGGGCTCGATACGGCCCGGCAACTCGGCGACCACGGTGAAGGGCTCGGTCTTGACGGTCAGTACATCGACTTCGCGGGGAGGCGCTTCGCCCCAGCCTTGCTCGCCTTTGTCACAGCCGGCGAGGCTGATCACCACCAAAAGGGTTATCGCCGAAAAAACGCAACGTTCGCGAATCCTGCTCATGCTTCACCTGGGGCGATGCCCCTCATTAGTTAGTTCTCGAAAGGCGCGAATGATCAGCTGATAATGCAAATGAGTCAATATTGACTCATTTGCATTTTTTGTGACTAAACTTGACCGTCCTTTTGAAGAAAAAGGTTTTTCCTGCACAATGGCGCGCCGCCACCACTGAATGAGTGAAGACTGTTTTGATGGATAAACCTGCCGCTGAAGAGAAATTGCTCAAGGCCCTGGCCGTTGCCATGGTCGAGCACCCGCGTGGCACCTTCAAGGAAATAGCTCAGGCCGCAGGGGTGAGCAAGGCCACCTTGAATCGTTTTTGCGGTACTCGCGACAATCTGATCGACATGCTCTTCGATTACGGCTCGGTGGTCATGAACACGGTCATCGCCGAAGCCGACCTGCAGAACTCGCCAGCGCCGGAGGCATTGCAGCGGTTGGTGGACGGCCATCTGGTTCACCGTGATCTGCTGGTATTCCTGATGTTCCAGTGGCGCCCGGACTCGCTGCATGAGTGCGGTGAAGATGCACGCTGGTTGCCCTATACCAACGCCCTGGATCAGTTCTTCCTGCGTGGGCAGCGCGAGCATGTATTTCGCATCGACATCGGTGCGCCAGTGCTGACCGAGCTCTTCGCCTCCCTGCTGTTCGGGCTCGTCGATGGTGAACGTCGTGGTCGGGTCGCACGGGCCAGCATGGGCACCTCGCTGATGCAGTTCTTCATGCAGGGCGCTGCAGCCGGGCGATGATCGCCGCGGCGGCGATCGTGTGACGAGCGCTGGGTGCGGGATCGCTGATAAGATGCGCGAACAACACGGCAGGCGCTATCGCCCAGGCCGGACCACGCAGAGGGACGCTGCGCCTCGCGGAGAAATTAAGCATGAATCTACAGGTGATCGAGCGCGACGGCGAACCCGAGTACGCGGTATTGCCCTGGGCCGAATACCAGGCGCTGCTGCAGGCTGCAGGCAAGAGTGCGGCGGCACCGGCTACCGAAAAGCCCACCGCCGATGCCCCCAAACCCCTGGCCCAACTGGCCACGCTGCGCGAGGGCAAGGGCTTGAGCCGTGATGAGCTGGCGCGCGCCGTCGGCATCAGTCCTCATTACCTGGGCATGATCGAAAGTGGCGAGCGGCAGCCCGATGCCGCGATCCTGCGTGCCTTGGCCTGGGTACTCGGCATTTCCGGCTGGGAGGCGGGTGCATGAGCGTGCGCATCAGCCGCGTGCACTGGGACGCCCTGCTGGCCGCACTGGACGATGCGCGGCGGCAGCGCCACCTGCTGACCTATCGCGCGCTGATCGAACGCCTGGCGCTGCCGGCGCCCGCCATGCAGACCCTGACCGCGGCTCTCGAACACCTGGCCGCACTGGATGCCCGCGGCGAGCGCCCACTGCGCAGCGCGCTGGTCATCAGCCAGGGAGCCAGCCGCCTGCCGCGCACCGGTTTCTTCGAATGCGTGACCCGCCTGGGGCGCTTCGAGGGTGCCTCTGACGGCGTTGCGGCCGCCTCGTGGCACGCGTCCGAAGTGGCCCGGGTGTTCGAGTTCGATTACCCCGCGGAACCCTGAGTGAGCGCGCCCTGCAGGGTGTGCGTATCGATCACGTGCAGGCTGTAACCGGGTATCGCCTTGGCATGGCGCTTGGCTTCCGAGGCCAGACCGGCCAGCTCGCTGGCGTCCAGCAGCGTGCAGTGTTGCGGATGCAGATGAACGACGCCGAGTGACAGCGACAGCAGCGCGAACTCCTCCCGTTGCCCCTGGCGGTTGTGGCTGACGAAACAGCCAGCATCCAGATGCTCATCCAGATAGAACCGCCGGCACTGCCCCTGAAAGTCCTCCAGCAGCCG
This sequence comes from Pseudomonas sp. SZ40, assembly GCF_052958135.1. NCBI lineage: Bacteria > Pseudomonadati > Pseudomonadota > Gammaproteobacteria > Pseudomonadales > Pseudomonadaceae > Pseudomonas > Pseudomonas sp. SZ40. Next base: position 46,416 of record NZ_JBQWIF010000009.1, read on the forward strand.
ATTGAGGCGCGCACGCCAGTCCTTCGAGCCGAACACCAGCAGGAAGTCGTCACCACCGATATGGCCGACGAAGTCACGTGTCGGGTCGATCCTTTCATTGAGGCAATGCGCCAGGCACAGCAGCACTTCGTCGCCCTTGGCGTAACCGTAGAGGTCGTTGAATGGACTCGTTTTGTGAAAAAATTGCATGTGAACTTCAGGTATTTACGACGCTGCTGAATAGGATGAAATAATGGAAATTTGGAAGGAACTGAAGAATTGAAAAGTGCAGAGGATTGCAATCTAAATCTAACTAATAGTCAGCGTTTTGCTAAGTTGCTTCTGGATAAAAACTCTGTCTTTTGCTCAACCGCTTCTAGGAGCCAAAAGCTATATGCTTTTGGTTACTCTGTAGTGCTTTTTGCAATCATTATGAGGTTATTTGGCTTAAATAATGAACTTAATATTTTATATTTCGCAGTGTGTATGTTAGGTCTCGGGGTTACCTCTGATCTCGTAATGGTATATAAGCGGATTTGGGAAACCTCCTTAGGGAAGGCATGTTTGCTAATAGTTTATTTTCTACTTTCTAATATTGCTCTTGGATTGGCGGAAAATGCTATAAATATTGTAACCAAGGTTGACTTTGTATCTGCTACTTATACTAAGGCTATACTCACTGTCATGATGATTCCTTTATTCGCGTGGGGGATTTCGGTTTTTTTAATGACTATGAGCTTTGTATTCATACCAATATTCTTTATGGTTTTGTTGATGTGTAAGGAGTTGGTTCAGAACCCCTGCTTTAGTTTTCTCGGAAATACTTTCAGCAGTTATCTTGCAAAGACCACGCTGGCTGCCCGTTTTTTTGCATTTTTATTACTCTTTGTTTTCTTGAAGAGTGAAGGGCAAGAGTGGGCTCGCGATTTTGATGGTTTTCTAGATAAGCAATTGCCATTCTCATTATATTTGTTAGATGGTAGGAAGTTCGTGGATTGTAAGCTAGATGAGAACGAGCGAGGCATAAAAGGGGATGAGGGGCGATATCTAATAATAAGGGAAGAAGAGCGGGGGTATTCGTTCAAAACTAATGTGTGTAAAATTTAGGTCTGTCTGGTGCAGGTAGTTGTGAAAGTTTTTGATACTGAGGTTTTATCTGTCGTTATTATTTTCTTGGAATCTAGTTGTATTTTTTAGGCCCTTGTGATTTTAAATTATTGAGAGGTTATTAGGTGGCTAAGAGAGGATCTCAAAGAAGGGATGATTTCAGTCCGGCTACAATTAGAAAGATTAAAGAAATGGCTGGGGATGTGTGTTCTATGCCCAGTTGCAGAGTGATTACTGGTGGAGCAAAAAAGTTACGCGATAACTCGTTTAGTATTGGTGTTGCTGCTCATATATGTGCGGCCTCTCCCGGCGGCCCCCGCTATGATCCTCGCATGAGCAAAGATGTGCGAAGAGGCTATGAAAATGGTTTGTGGTTGTGTCAAACACACTCCCGATTAATTGATGCTGACCCCACCAGATTTTCAATTGAACTACTGAAAGCTTGGAAAGAGGAAGCTGAAAAATGGTCGATGAGTAATGTAGGGCAGAAGCTAATTAGTCAACTTGACCATGATAACGCTATTAGAAGAGCAGTTGGTCGTTCTATTGCTGAATTTGTAGGAGAGGGCGACCCTCTAAAAGCCCCAGTCCAAGATATTGTTCTTGGTTATGAACATGGATTAAATGAACTGGATCCAAGATTTCTAGTTAAAGTCGCAATGCAGAGTGATGGCGTTCTAGAGCACCAGATTTTTTCAAGGCCAGGCGAGCAAGGAAGTTTTAAATTAAATATAAGAAAATCTGAAGGCGTTGAAGATTCAATTAGGCGAATGGTTGAATACGGAGAAACAGCCACTCTTGAGCGGGATGATTTTGAATTCTCTGATTCGAAGTTATTCGAAGAGATTTCGAAGGAGAAAAAAGGACGGTTGCGTCTAGGGATGGCTGGGCAAGAAATTGAGCTTGTTATTAATTTATTACTGGAAAATGGTGATGAAGAGGAGCTTGCTAATTTCAAATCTATATTAGTATCAGGCACCAAATATGGGAAAATTACCGGGCAAGCTTATTCTGGCCTGCTCTCAGTGAAATTTGAGTTCTCTTTGTCGGGGGAGTTTCCTAAGCTGGACGTTAATTTCAACTCCAGTCTTTGGCTTGGTCAAGATGTCAATAGATTAGGGTATTTCTCGAATATCAAAAAAATCATCAAACACTTTCGTAGCGGAGGAGTGTGTGGGTTCTCAATTGAGATAATTAAAGACAAGCAAGCTCATAGAGTAGGTCTTGGACATTTGGAGGATGCTGCAGTCTTTATTGATGCAATAGGTTGGCATGTTGATTTGGTAAATGCTTGTCGCGTGATCTCTAGCGTTGTTTTTCAGCCGATTACCGTAAAAAAATTCAACATTTCAATAGAAGACGAGGAAAGGCTGTTTAGATATGCGTCTCTTGTGGAGGGGGATTTAGTTGAGGGGGTTGGGGATGGTCATGAATTTTGTCGTGGCATTTTATCACCCGAAGGTTTGAAAAACTTTGCTGATGTACAGCACAAAGAAAGTGAGTTTTCCGTACGATTTGTGGAAGATGATGGACGGTTTTTTAATTTGCTCGGAAATGAAGTAAAACCACCGCCTATTGATGTGAGTATCGAGAGGTGTACTGTGAATAGGTTTAGCTATATTGAGGGTGATGATGTCGGAGCGGAAGGTTTTGTGGTTTACGCTGTTGATGACACTAAGTGCGTACTTTCTCTTCAGAAAAATCGTCAGTGGGTATTTGATTCAAAAGATTAAATTTTGGTTTGAAAAGCCGATCGTTTTCATGATCGGCTATTACTGTGCTCGTGGGTTTTAAGTTTACTCTTTTCTCCAGCGTTTAATTACGTCATCGAATTTAATATCCTTCCAGTTCTCCTTCCATTCCTTGTGAACCTTCACACTTGAAGAGTGCGGCTCTGGAGACGGTAATGGCATCTTTATGACTGCTGGAAGTAATATTGCATCCCCTACGGCAATACATTCACCAGGGGAAAGGTTTGGTAAGATATCAGTAATAGAATTGGTGTTGTCTGGGAAAAGTCTTTTTACATAGTTCTGGTCGGCATCGTTGGTTAGTCTGAGTGACAGAAAATTGTTGCACTGAGCAAAAATGGTTTCTGATACTTCAGATGGCCTTTGGCTGACAATCATTAAGCTAAGCCCATATTTTCTGCCTTCTTTCGCAATTCGTTCGATAGATTTTCGGGACGATCTGTAAGCTACATCATTGCTTCTTGGTATGTAGTTGTGTGCTTCTTCACAAACAATCATTACGGGGATATCGTTAAGAGACTGTTTTGCATGTTGTAGTTTCGAATAATGGAAGCAGAAGTCAAATATTAATCTTGATACGAGGCTGACGGTGATGCTGAGAACCTCAAATGGTATTCCGCTAAGGTCTATGATAGTGACGTTAGACTTATTGAGATAGCCAATAAATTGCTTCATCAAGTCTGTGAAATCATCGGTTTTGTACGGGGTGCCGTCGCTCTTTTCTGCACAAAGGAGAAATTTTAGTCTTTTGTCAGAAAGCTTTGTCTCTAGCCGGGAAACAAATCTATTGAACTCTCCGTTAAACGGGCCATTGCCTGCTTTTGTTGCCGCTGCGGTGGATTGTGCAATGAAAGTTAATTTTTTATCAAAATAAAAGTCGGATCGATTGTTTACAAGTTGTCCGTCGGCAAGTTTTGGGCGGTCTTCCCCATCGAGTCGGCCAATGACTTCTCGATTTAGGTTTTCAATATATTGATATACTTCTTTGATGCTGAAGTATGCAGGCGTGTCGTACGTTATTCCTAGTAGGGAAGAGTTGTGCTTCTCTTTGTTTAGGGTTACGGCATTTTTGAATTGACTTACTTGGTTGTGTGAGTTTGACTCGTTACTCTCTATAAACATGCTCTCCAGCTCTTCTGAATTCATTAGCCAGTAGGGGAGCTGTAATGAGTCAATGTCTAGTCGGTTTAGCGAGAATTTCTCGTCTTCATGTAGGTTAAATGCTGCTGTGTATTCGTCGTGAATATCGAAAATTACAATGTGAGAATTGTTTTGAGCTGCGATGCTCTTGTTCTGTGATTCTGAAATTCCGACAGCATCTTGTAAGATTTTAGCAACAGTGCAGGATTTTCCAGAGCCAGTTGAGCCAACAATTGCTATATGTTTTCCGAAGAAACGATTTCCATTAATCTTTAACGAAATGTCTTTATTTAGAGATAGGTTTCCTAATGGGAAGTCATGCTCGTTATCTTCAGCGAAAAGCTTTTCTATAGTGTCGTGGTCAGCTATATATGCAGGCTCTGTGGGGACGGGTAATAAGAGGCTGCCTCTGTCAAATTTCCCATCAGAACTCATTGTTCCTATTGCTTGGCACTCTACTTGAAACTGCCAGATAAGAGCCCCGTCATTTTGATAGGCGTCAATGCCTTTTATATTTCTTATTGTGGCAATGGTGAAGTCGCTGTTGCCTTGGGATATTTTTAGAAGTCTCCCTATTTGTAAGTCTTTCTTATTTTCTTCAAATGTCTCTAATCCATCAATTGCGATAGATATTGAGCTGGGTGAGCACGAGATTACTTGTCCTATTTTATTCAAAGGCATGGCTTACCCCCATCATGTACTTGATTTCTTGCAAGGAACGGGTGGAAAGAACCTCGATATTTACGTCTCTTGTATCCAGTTCTTTTGGAGTGGAGTTGGCTATAACGAAAATGTCGTCGGCTTTCTTATTGTTTAAAGTTTGAGTCGCGTTATCCCAGCATATTATTCTAAGATCGAATTCCCTTTGCATTTCTGCTCCCTTTGGTTTTTTTATAATAGGATCTTTGAAAAAACGACTCTCATCAAATTTAATCCCTGCAATTATTCCGTCGTGGCATGTGATGCCTTTCATTTCAAGTCTGAGCTGAATTTCTTTGGTTTCATCAAGTGTTGATAGCAAACAGAGGATGGGGGTTTGAGTGTGTGCAGGTTTGAAATGGTATTTTTCTTGGTAGTCTTGGATGAACAAGACGAATTCACTTTCAAAATTGTCTACTTCATCTGGGTTGACTATTAGGTAGCGAAGTCGAGAATTTTTATCCAGATTTTGTTTTAATTGATTTCTTTTTTCTTTTAATAGTTTGCTCTTTGATTTTAGTGCGAGCGTCCATTTCGAAATTGCTGTTCTCTTTATGTCTTTCAGTAATTTTACTGTTTTGTGTCTTGTTGTTTTTCGCTCTTCGGATGCATGCTTAATGCTTAATTCAGCTATATGCTGAATTGCATTGGGGTAGGTGAGTATCTCTATGTCGTCAGAGGGGAATCCTAGATTTTCTAAAAGTAGATATATATCTTCTGTTAGATTTTCTAGTGAAGAGCCTATCTCAATAGAGAACTGCTTTAGAAAACTATCTAAATCTACTTTTCCATTAAGCTCGTCAACATACTTTTTGAATAATTTGTTTTCGGTTTTTAATGTTGTTTCTAAGTCGGCTTTGGTAATATCTATTTGAATGCTTGGGTCTAGTGGGAAATGACAGAAAAGCTTGTACTTTATTTTCTTGTCATTGTTCATATGAAAGTGTTGCATCATTTGAAGGAGGGGTTTGTATATGGTGCTTAGGGAGAATTTATCTTGTGTTTCGTGATATTTGCATTGAATCGCCTCTATGCTTGAGGTCGTATGTATTTCAATGTCTTCAACTATGCCTTCTATTTTTATTATGGCGTCATCAGGCGACTTGAGTATTTCGAGAAGAGTTTTGTTGAACTGATATAAAAAGCCCTGAATTGTATAGTCGGCAGATCTCGACATTTAGCTAGCTCTCCATTGCTGTGTAATGATCACTGATCAAACACTATCGGATTTACGTCGTGATGTCTAATTGCCAGCTATATGGCTTGGTCTCCTGTTCGGGCCGGGGCCGGGTGGCTGTGGCAGCCAAGTAGGGTGTTGGTCAACTGGGAGTTTAGATTTCGATTGAGCCGGGATTTGGCTTATGCGTATCCCTACAGTTGTTGCGTATCCCTACAGTTGAAAAACTGCCCCCCTAGAGGTCGTTGAAGGGTTTGAAGCTGTCGATGTCGACATAGCAGACCACCGCTTCGCGGCTCTGCTGCAACAGCCGGGTCAGGCACTGCTGGATGGGCACGTTACCCGGAAGCAGGGTCAGCGGGTTGGCGTAACGGGCCTGCTGGATCTTCAGTTCGGTGATCAGCTTGAGCACGTCGATGACCCGACCGAGGCCAAGGTAGTGGCCGTCCACGGTAATCACGAAGTCTTCCTCGATACGCTGGCGCGCACGGCTGGTCAGCAGGCGGCTGACCTTTTGCAGCGACTGGCTGATTTCCACGGCAAGAAAGTCGTTGCTCATCAGGCGGCTGATCGGCTTGCGAGCGAACAGCTCGGTGGCGAAGGGTTTGAGCAATACCTCCGACAGCGAATGGCGATGCACGATGCCTACCGGTCGCCGATCCTCGTCCAGTACCGCCAGCGAGTTGAGGTTGGCCTGGGCACGGAAGGCTTCGAGCACATCGGCGGTGGGCGTGTTGATGGATACCGATGGGTGTTCGTTGAGCAGGGCAGTGAGGTCGCTGCCTTCTTCGCTGAGCGAGGTCGGCGAGGAGCCTGGCTCGGGCAGCAGTGCACTGGCGTCGGTCGGTGGCTGGTCCTGAGGGCGACAGAGCAGGTAGCCCTGAAGCAGGTCCACGCCCATTTCGCAGAGCACCGCCAGCTCTTCCTCGAGTTCGATGCCTTCGGCGATCACCTGTGCCCGGGAGGCCTTGGCCATCTGCAGGATCGAGCCGACGAACTCGCGCTTGACCGCATCCTGATGGATACCATCGATGAAGTGGCGGTCGATCTTCACGTAATCGGGGCGCAGCTCCGACCACAGGCGCAGGCTCGAGTAACCGGCGCCGAGATCGTCCAGGGCGATGGAAAAGCCCATGTCCCGGTAATGGTGCAGGGCGGTGTCGAGCAGGTTGAAGTCGTCGGTGGGCGACTGCTCCGTCAGCTCGATCACCACCCGGCTGGGGGGAATGCCGTAAGTCTGCAGCAACTGCAGCGTTCGTCCCGGCTGGTGCCGGGCATCGAGCAGCGAATCCGGCGATACGTTGAGAAACAGCAGGCCGTCCAGTTTCAGTTCGCTGAAGCGCCGGCAGGCGCTCTTGCGGCAGGCCATTTCCAGCTCGTTGAGCAGGCCGGTTTGCCGCGCCGCGGCGAACAGCGTGATTGGCGAGTGCAGCGGGCTGTTGGACGGCCCGCGGGTGAGCGCTTCATAGCCAAGAATGCGCCGCTCGGAGAGCGACACGATGGGCTGAAACAGGCTATGCAGGCCGCCGTGCGCGAGGATTTGGCCCAGCGCGCTCAATTGCTCGGTGACGGTCATGGCAGGTCTCTAGTGAAATCGGGGAGCGAACGAGCGGCGTGGCCACTCGCGGATGAATACTGCTGAATGCTCGGGATTTCACTACAGATTGATGACCGTTTAATGAAGGCTGAGTGCCATCAGTCAATCGGCTGGATAGCGTTACGCCCTTCGCTCCGGCGGCCATGAGCAGGTCGCCATCGATGCGGGCACAAAAAAGGGCGTCGTATGCACGACGCCCTTCTGGGTTACCGCTTGCCGATTACTGCTTGGCTAAACGCGTATTGAGCTTGAGGTAGTCGATCAGGATGTGGCCGGTTTCCGACAGGTAGGCGTCGTCTTCCGGTTTGGTCTTTTTCTCTTCCTCGCTCTGCGCCAGTGCGTCGTCCTCGTCTTCCTTCTTCAGCTCGGTCAACGGCTCTTCGCCCTTGGCGCTGCGGCGGGCGTTCTCGATCGCCAGTTGGCGCTTCTCGATATCGGCCTGCTGGGTGCGGCGCTTGGTTTCGTTGAGGCTGACGGTCTTCTCGGCCATCAGTTCACGGGACAGGGCCAGGCGCTCACGGGCAAAGTTGAAGTCCGGGTTGTCGGCGGTACGGCTGTCGTAACGATTCTTCAGCTCGGTGAGAAATGGCTTGATCGGGTCCAGTTCAGGTTTGATCGCCGGGCGGATGCTGTCCCACGGCATGGCTTCGGGAAGGGCGCTCTCGCCGATTTCCTTGTTGTCCATCACGTCAGGGTAGGAGATGTCCGGCACCACGCCGCGGTGCTGGGTGCTCTGCCCGGACACGCGATAGAACTTGGCCAGGGTCAGTTTCAGCTCACCATGGTTGAGCGGCTGGATGGTCTGCACCGTGCCTTTGCCGAACGTCTGGCCGCCAAGAATCAGCGCGCGATGGTAGTCCTGCATGGCGCCGGCGAAAATCTCCGAAGCCGAGGCGGACAGGCGGTTGACCAGCACGGCCATGGGGCCCTTGTAGAAGGCGCCGTCCTGCTCGTCAGCCAGTACATCGACCCGGCCATCGCTGTTGCGCACCAGAACGGTCGGGCCCTTGTCGATGAACAGGCCGGTCAGTTCGGTGGCTTCCTGCAGCGAGCCGCCACCGTTGTTGCGCAGGTCGATGACGATACCGTCGACTTTCTCGGCCTGCAGCTCGGTGATCAGCTTCTTGACGTCGCGCGTGGTGCTCTTGTAATCCGGATCGCCGGCGCGGAACGCCTTGAAGTCCAGATAGAAGGCCGGGATCTCGATCACGCCGAGGGTATACGGGCGTCCGTCCTGCTCGACCTTGAGGATGGATTTCTTGGCCGCCTGCTCTTCCAGCTTGACCGCTTCACGGGTGATGCTGACCACCTTGCTGGTCTGGTCATTCGGCGCATTGCTCGCTGGAATCACTTCCAGACGCACGCGCGAACCTTTCGGACCACGGATCAGTTTCACCACCTCGTCGAGGCGCCAGCCGATCACGTCGACGATCTCGTCGTCACCCTGGCCAACGCCGACGATCTTGTCGGCAGGCGAGATCTGCTTGCTCTTCTCGGCAGGGCCGGCAGGCACTAGACGCACCACCTTGACGTGCTCGTTATCGCTCTGCAACACGGCGCCGATGCCCTCGAGGGACAGGCTCATGTTGATGTCGAAGTTTTCCGCGCTGTCCGGTGACAGGTAGTTGGTATGCGGATCGTAGGTCATGGCGAAGGCGTTGATGTAAGCCTGGAACACGTCCTCGCTGCGGGTCTGCTGCAGGCGTGCCTGCTGCGCCTTGTAGCGTTTGGTGAGCAGTTCCTGAATCGCCGCAGGCTCCTTGCCTGCCAGTTTCAGGCGCAGCACTTCGTCTTTCAGGCGCTTGCGCCACAGCTCGTCCAGCTCGGCGACGTCCTTGGCCCAGGGGGCTTTTTCACGATCGACCAGCAGGTCTTCGTTGACCGTGAAGTCGATCTTGTCGACCCCCTTGGCCAGCAGACCCTGAACGTAGGTCAGACGACCCTGCTGACGCTCGAGCTGACGCTTGTAGATATGAAAGCCGGGTTCGAGGTCGCCCTTCTTGAGCAGGTCGTCGAACTTGTCTTTCCAGCGATCGAATTCGGCGATATCCGCTGCGGTGAAATAGCTGCGCGCCGGATCGAGCATCTTCAGGTAACCCTGATAGACCTTCTCCGAGCGCGCATCGTCGAGCGGCGGCTTGCTGTAGTGGTGGCGCTGCAGCAGTTCGACCACGTTGAGACTGGCGATGACCTGATCGCGATCAGGCTGCAAGTATTCCCACGGATCGGCTTGGCTGGTTTTGGCTGCGAGGGGCAATGCGCCCAGCCCGAGAACGAGGGCCAGGGTGGCGCTGATGAGAGATCGCTTCATGCTAATTCGACGTGGGGACAGTTGATAACGCATATTAGGCCGTCTTTGAGGGCGCCAGGTTCCATCGGCGCAATGCAAAAGCCCAGCGGCGAGCGCTGGGCTAGGTTCAAATGCACTATGGAGGCAGCGTGAAAGCATTGCAAGGCGTTGAAGGGCAGGTGGAATGGGGCGATCGTCCCACGCTTGCCTGTGATGTAGGGGAAGTACGCATTCGCGTGGCGGCAGCGGGCCTGAACCGCGCCGATCTGTTGCAGCGGGCCGGCAATTACCCGCCGCCGCCGGGGGCCAGCGATACGCTGGGCCTGGAGTGTGCGGGCATCGTCAGTGAAGTGGGTGCCGGCTGCGATGACTGGCAGGTGGGGGATCGCGTCTGCGCATTGTTGGCTGGCGGCGGCGTGGCCGAAGAGGTGGTGGTCGATGCGCGCCATGTGCTGCCGGTGCCCGAAGGCTTGTCGCTGCACGAGGCTGCGGCTTTGCCGGAAGTGTACGCCACCGCCTGGCTTAACCTGTTCCAGCTGGCCGGCCTGAAACCCGGCGAAAAGGTGCTGCTGCACGCAGGTGCCAGTGGCGTCGGCTCGGCGGCCATCCAGCTGTGCAAGGCCTTCGGCAGTACCTGCTGGGTGACCGTCGGCTCGCACGATCGCCTGGCGTATTGCGAGAGCCTGGGCGCCAGTGGTGGGGCGATTCGCGACAAGGATGGGCTGAAGGTGCCGGATGATTTCGGCCCGTTTGAAGTCATCCTCGACCCGGTCGGCGCCAGTTACGCCTCGTTGAATCTCAAGCTGCTGGCGCTCGATGGCCGCTGGGTGAACATCGGTCTGATGGGGGGACGCAAGGCCGAGATCGACATGGCCCAGGTGCTTGGCAAACGCATCCAGCTGATCGGCTCGACGTTGCGCAACCGCGACGATCTGTTCAAGGCCGAACTGCTGCGCGACCTGCGCCAGCACGTTTGGCCGCTGTTCAGCGAAGGCCGGCTCAAGCCGCAACTGGCCCGCACCTTTCCGATTGCCGAGGCCCATGAGGCCTATGCGACCCTGGAAGGCAATCAGGTCAACGGCAAGCTGGTGCTGGTGATCGACGAAAGCCTGAGCTGAAACCCCGGCCACGAGCGCCCGGCGATGGTCGGGCCGCTCGTGGCTGTCATGTTTGGTTGCTAGCGGCTCATGCATGATCCGGCCGATCAGACGGCGCGGGTGATGCCGCCATCCACGCGGATGTTCTGTGCGGTGATGTAGGCCGCTCCCTCCGAGGCCAGGAATGCGATGGTCGCGGCCACTTCCTCGCTGCTGCCATAACGTTGCAGCGGCACGCTGGCTCTGCGCGCTTCGGTGGATGGCAGGCTGTCGATCCAGCCCGGCAGTACATTGTTCATGCGGATGTTGTCGCGGGCATGGGTGTCCGCGAATACCTTGGTGAACGACGCCAGGCCGGCGCGGAACACCGCCGACGTCGGGAACAGCTCACTGGGCTCGAACGTCCAGGCGCTGGAGATATTGATGATCACCCCAGCCTGTTGCTGCTGCATGACGGGGGTGACCAGGCGAGTGGGGCGAATCACGTTGAGCAGGTAGGTATCCAGGCCGCGATGCCAGTCTTCGTCGCTGATTTCCAGAATCGGCGCGCGCGGGCCGTGGCCGGCGCTGTTGACCAGCGCATCGATCCGCCCCCAGCGCGACAACGTGCCGTCGACCAGCCTGGCGAGATCCTCGGTGGACTGATTGCTGCCCGTCACCCCGAAACCGCCCAGCTCCGTGGCCAGTGCCTCGCCCTTACCAGACGAGGAGAGAATGGCGACCTTGAAGCCATCCGCGGCCAGGCGACGTGCGGCCGCTGCACCCATGCCGCTGCCTCCAGCGGTGATGATTGCTACTTTTTCTACAGACATCGTATTGTCTCCGTTGCGGTCGTGGCGTTGGCTATAAGGCTAGCAGCCGGGGGGCGCAGGTAGAGAGGCAGTTCCGGTACCTTGACTCAGTAGAAAAACTACACTCATGTCTGAAGAATTCGGTCAGCTCCCGTCGCTCAATGCGCTGCGTGTCTTCGAAGTGGTGGCGCGGCACCTCAACTTCCGCCTTGCGGCTGAAGAACTGGGCGTGACTCAGGGCGCAGTGGCCCAGCAGATTCGTGGTCTGGAGGCCGACCTGGGGCTCAGGCTGTTCGAGCGGCAGCCGCGCGGCCTGGCGCTGACCGAGAGCGGCAGAAGCTATAGCCTGAGCGTGCGCCGGGCATTCGAGCTGATCGCCGACGCCACTCAGGGGCTGCGGCCGGCGCCGCTGCACCTGACCGTCAGCGTGACGCCGACATTCGCTTCCAAGTGGCTGATCCCGCGGTTGCCGGACTTCTCGATGCAGCATCCGCAGATCGACCTGAGAATACTCGCCAGCGAGCGGCTTTCCAGCTTTCACAACGATGGCGTGGATGTGGCGGTGCGCTATGGGCGCCCACCCTTCGGTCCCGGGCTACAGGCTGAATTGCTGCTCGAGCAGGCGATCGTCGCGGTGATGAGCCCGGGGCTGCTCGAGCGCTTCGGACCACCGAGCGATCTGCAGGGATTAGCGCGCTATTCCTTGCTGCATGATGCGCACAACCTCTGGCCACGCTTTCTCGATCTGCTGTTCCCCGAGGCGCCACAGGCCACCGCCAGGAGCGTGCGCTTCAATCAGACTTCGCTGGCCATCGAGGCAGCCATTGCCGGGCAGGGCATTGCCCTGGCCAATCGCTTCTTCGTCGCGCGGGACATTCAGGCCGGTCGGCTGATCGACCCGTTCGACGCCACCCTGCAGGACGAGCGCGGGTTCTATCTGCTCAGCCCACGGCGAATACGCCAGCAGGCACCGTTCGCGGTGGTGCGTACCTGGCTGCTGGAGCAGACGCGCGATGATCGATAGCGGCGATGCGCCCGTCAGTTTGTCTGCCCAATGGGCGCGACCGCTGAGCCTGTGGCACACTTGAGCGCCAGTGATTACGGGTTATGAGGTGGCGTGTGTCGCCCGCCCGTGCACCGGTGCCGTCGGCTGCCTGCCACGGCCTGACCGGCAACAGCCCCGAACAAGAGGAAACAGCGTGCATAACGTCGTCATCAGCGGCACAGGCCTGTACACACCGGCCAACAGCATTTCCAACGACGAGTTGGTGGCGTCCTTCAATGCCTACGTGCAGCAGTTCAACAGCGAGAACGCCGAGGCCATCGAGCGGGGTGAAATCGAGGCGCTCAGCGAGTCGAACAGCGCCTTCATCGAAAAGGCCTCGGGTATCAAGAGCCGCTTCGTGATCGACAAGCAGGGCATCCTCGACCCGCAACGCATGGTGCCGTACATCGCCGAGCGCGATAACGAGCAGTGGGGCATTCTTTGCGAGATGGCCGTGGCGGCTGCCGAGCAGGCGCTGGCCCGTGCCGGTAAGACCGTCGCAGACATCGATGGGGTGATCGTCGCCTGCTCCAACCTGCAGCGCGCCTATCCGGCGGTGGCCATCGAAGTGCAGGCGGCGCTGGGCATCCAGGGCTTCGGTTACGACATGAACGTCGCCTGTTCCTCGGCCACCTTCGGCATTCAGGCGGCGGTCAACAGCGTGCAGCTGGGGCAGGCGCGGGCGATCCTGATGGTCAACCCGGAAATCTGTACCGGCCACCTGAATTTCCGCGACCGTGACAGCCATTTCATCTTCGGTGATGCAGCTACCGCAGTGATCATCGAGCGAGCCGATCTGGCGACGTCCGAATACCAGTTCGAGGTGGTCGGCACCAAGCTGTTGACCCAGTTCTCCAACAATATCCGCAACAACTTCGGCTTCCTCAATCGTGCCGCGCAGGATGGCAGCCAGGCTGCTGGCGACAAGCTGTTCGTGCAGGAGGGGCGCAAGGTGTTCAAGGAAGTCTGCCCGATGGTGGCCGAACTGATCGCGGCGCATCTGCAGGAAAACCAGCTGGACGTGGCGGACGTGAAACGTTTCTGGCTGCACCAGGCCAACCTCAACATGAACCAGTTGATCGCCCGCAAACTGCTCGGTCGCGACCCTGCACCACAGGAAGCGCCGGTGATCCTCGACACCTACGCTAACACCAGTTCGGCGGGTTCGGTGATCGCTCTGCACAAGAATCAGGATGATCTGCCGGCCGGTTCGATTGGTGTGCTCAGCTCCTTTGGCGCCGGCTATTCCATCGGCAGCGTGATCCTGCGCAAGCGCTGATCGCCTCCCGGGCAGCATGCAAGGTGCTGCCCGTCGCTGTGCCTGAACCCCTCTAGAACGGCCCATACAGCCTGGTCAGTTACTTGGCCGGGGTGAGGCTTGTCAAGCTTTATATTCAAAGGAAGTAAAAAGTTCCCTTGTCATCAAATATTTATATATCAGCAACGGCGCTGAAATAAGCCGCCGCGAAGATTCCCCCAGCACGAACGAGCCCACAGCTCGGGTGTTTTTCAGCACTTAAGTTCAATTAGGGGAATTCTCGATGATCCGTAAGCACTTCGCCGGTTTCGCAGCCAGCGCCCTGGCTCTGGCCGTTTCCGCCCAGGCTTTCGCCGGCACCGTCACCACCGACGGCGCTGACATCGTAGTTAAAACCAAAGGCGGCCTGGAAGTCGCTACCACCGACAAGGAATTCAGCTTCAAGATCGGCGGTCGCGTACAGGCTGACTACAGCTCCTTCGACGGTTTCTACACCGTGAACGGCAACAAGGCTGACGCCGGTTACTTCCGTCGCGCTTTCCTGGAAATCGGCGGCGTTCTGTATAGCGACTGGGCTTATCAGGTCAACTACGACTTCTCCAAGAACTCCGGCGGTGACAACCGTGCCGAGGACGGTTACTTCGACGAAGCCTCGCTGGCTTACAACGGCTTCAAGCCGCTGTCGATCAAGATCGGTCGCTTCGACCCCGAGTTCGGTCTGGAAAAAGCCACCAGCTCCAAGTGGGTGACCGCTCCCGAGCGTACCGCTGCCTACGAACTGGCCGACTGGGCCAACAGCCACAACGGTGGTCTGGGCATCCAGGTTTCGGGTACCGCTGGTGATTCGATCTACGGTTCCGCTGGTCTGTTCGCCAAAGACGCGACCAACGCTGACGAAGACGGCGACAGCACCAAGCAGTTCAACCTGCGCGGCGTATTCGCCCCGCTGCATGAGGCTGGCAACGTGCTGCACCTGGGTTTCAACTTCGCCCAGCGTGACCTTTCCGACACCGCGTTCGATGGCCGTATTCGCAGCCGTCTGGGCATGCGTGGCGTGAGCACCGACGGTGGCCAGGATGCTGGTACCAACGGTAACCGTCTGCTGCTGGGTGGTGCCAACAACCTGCCGGCCGGTTCCTACGACACCGACCGTGCACTGGGTCTGGAAGCAGCCTGGGCAATGGGGCCTCTGTCCATCCAGGGTGAGTACATCACCCGCAAGATGAAAGCCGATGCAGCCAACCGTGAAGACATCAAGGCCAAGGGTTACTACGGCCAGGTCGCTTACACCCTGACCGGTGAAGCGCGTGCCTACAAACTCGGCAAGTTCGATTCGATCAAGCCGGCCAACAAGTCCATCGGCGCCTGGGAACTGTTCTATCGCTACGACCACATCGCGGTTGAAGACGATACCGTGGGTATCGATCCGACCGACGACGTGACCGGCAAGGTGCACAACCTGGGTGTGAACTGGTACGCCAACGAAGCGGTGAAAGTCAGCGCCACTTACGTCAAGGCCAAGGCCGACAACCAGGTCAACTCCGTAGCAGCCAACGATGACAGCGGTGACGGCATCGTTCTGCGCGCCCAGTACGCGTTCTAAGCAATACGTTTCAACGTGGTGCTCCTTTGAACCCCGCCTCGTGCGGGGTTTTTTATGGGCGGTCGGATCTACACGGCGCTTGGCGATATAGTGTGCGCTGATTGCCCGCGGATATTGCCGATGCCTGTCTACAGCCTGCACGCCCTCAACGAACTCGACGCCGCCACCTGGGACGGCCTGCTCAGCGGGCCCCAGCCGTTTCTGCGTCACGCCTTTCTTGCCTCGCTGGAAGACAGCGGCAGCGTCGGTGGCCGCAGCGGTTGGCAGGCTGCTCACCAGGTGCTGCTCGGTGCCGACGGCAAGCCGCTGGCGGCGCTACCGGCCTACGTCAAATACCACTCTTCCGGCGAGTACGTGTTCGATCACGGCTGGGCAGATGCCTGCCGTCGAGCTGGTATCGCCTATTACCCCAAGTTGCTGGGTGCCATTCCGTTTTCGCCGGTGACCGGCCAGCGTCTGCTGGGTACGACCGAGGCGGCGGGGCAGTTGCTCGACGCGGTGACCGCGTCTCTGCAGGAACAGGGGCTGTCCAGCTTGCACGTGAATTTCACCGACACCGCTGGCGACGAGGTGCTGCAAGGACGTGATGGCTGGCTGCAGCGCCTGGGCTGTCAGTTTCACTGGCATAACCGCGGCTACCGGGATTTTCAGGATTTTCTCGACACCCTCAGCTCACGCAAACGCAAGCAGATGCGCAAGGAGCGCGAGCAGGTGGCGGGGCAGGGCATCCATTTCGAGTGGTGCGAAGGGCAGCAGTTGAGCGAGGCGCAGTGGGACTTCGTCTATCACTGCTATGCCAATACCTACCATGTACGCGGTCAGGCACCTTACCTGACCCGGGCCTTCTTCAGCCTGCTGGCCGAGCGTATGCCCGAGGCCATTCGCGTGGTACTGGCCTGTCGTGGTGCACAGCCGGTGGCCATGGCGTTCAGCCTGCTCGGTGGCGACAGCGTGTATGGCCGCTACTGGGGTTGCCTGGCCGAGTTCGATCGGCTGCACTTCGAGACCTGTTTCTATCAGGGCATGGAGCAGGCGATCGAGCTGGGTCTGCAGCGCTTCGATGCGGGCGCTCAGGGAGAGCACAAGCTGATTCGCGGCTTCGAGCCGGTCATCACCCATTCCTGGCACTACCTGGTGCATGACGGGCTACGTGATGCGGTGGCGGGGTTTCTGCAGGAAGAGCGGGAGGGCGTGCTGGCCTACGCTGAGCAGGCGCGCGAGATGCTGCCTTACAGGCAGGTCTGACCTGCGCGGTGGCGCGCTGCGGGGGAGCCGCAGCGCCGCGACCGGTCAGCCGTCGTAGCGGCCGCCCCACTCGAGGAAACGCATCTTGTGGGTTTCGCCCTGGCTGTCGGTGAACACCATGATCACCGGCACGACACCCCTCTTGTCGGAGACGTCGGTGCGATACAGGATTTTCTGCACATCGACTTTCATGCCGTAGTGATAATCCTCGGTCGGCAGGCCGGCACCGGGTTTGGGCTGAACGTCGGCGGCGAACACGGCAGGAGCGAGACTGGAAAGCAGGGCGGTAACGGCAGTTGCGATTTTCATGATGATGTCCTCGATCATTTCGATGTGAGGCAGCCTGACCGATCCAATCGGTTTCGTTGCCTCTTGGGACTTATATGACCAGCAATGTCGGCATCGCGGAAATTGATGCCTTTGCTAGTACACATCATGAAAAATGATGATGTTAGCAAGCTAACGATTAGCCTGGGCTTACTCAGCCTGGTGCCGCCTGCCAGCATCAATCGACGCCGACGAAGCCGCCTGTCTGGTGTTGCCAGAGACGGGCATACAGACCGCCACGCTCGATCAGTTCGGCGTGGGTGCCGGTCTCGATCACCTGGCCCTTGTCGATCACCACCAGGCGATCCATGCGCGCGATGGTCGACAGGCGGTGCGCGATGGCGATCACCGTCTTTCCATCCATGAGGCTGTCGAGGCTCTCCTGGATGGCCGATTCGACTTCCGAATCGAGGGCCGAGGTGGCTTCGTCCATCACCAGAATCGGCGCGTCCTTGAGCAGCACCCGGGCAATGGCGATGCGCTGACGCTGGCCGCCGGACAGCTTGACTCCACGCTCACCGACCTGGGCCTCGAAACCGAGGCCACCCTGGCTGTCGTCCAGCGTGCTGATGAAGCCATCCGCGCGGGCCTTGCGGGCGGCGGCCCAGAGCTCTTCATCGCTGGCATCGGGCCTGCCGTAGCGCAGGTTGTCGCGGATCGAGCGGTGCAACAGGGACGTGTCCTGAGTGACCACGCCGATGTTGGCACGCAGGGTTTCCTGGCTGACATCGGCGATGTTCTGGCCATCGATGAGGATGCACCCGCTTTCCAGGTCATAGAGGCGCAGCAGCAGATTGACCAGGGTCGACTTGCCGGCCCCCGAGGGGCCTACCAGGCCGATCTTCTCGCCGGGGCGAATGTCGATGGTCAGGCCGCTGATCACGCCGCCTTTCTTGCCATAGTGGAAATGCACGTCGTCGAAGCGTACGCCGCCTTGTCGTACCTGAAGCGGTTTGGCGTCTTCGTGGTCGAGCACCTGGCGCGGCTGAACGATGGTCTGCATGCCGTCCTGCACGGTGCCGACGTTCTCGAAAATGCCGTTGACCACCCACATGATCCATTCGGCCATGTTGTTGATGCGGATCACCAGGCCCAGCGCCAGGGCGATGGCGCCGGTGCTGATCAGCGCCTCGCTCCACAGCCACAGCGCCAGGGCGCCGGTACCGACGATCAGCAGACCGTTCATGCAGGTGATGAGGAAGTCCAGGCTGGTGATGGTGCGTGACTGCAGACGGAATTTGTCGAGCAGTTCCTGCATGGCCTCGCGGGCGTAGGTTTCCTCTTCGCGGGAGTGGGCGAAGAGCTTGAGGGTGGCGACGTTGCTGTAACCATCCACCACCCGGCCCATGACCTTGGAACGCGCCGCGGAGGCAGCGGCCGAGCGCGCCTTGATGCGCGGCACGAAGTACCAGAGCGCGGCGCTGTAGCCGATGATCCACAGTGACAGCGGCACTACCAGGCGCAGGTCGGCCGCTGCGAACAGGTACAGTGCGCTGCCGGCGTACACCACCACATGCCACAGTGCGTCGATCACCTGCATGGCCGAATCGCGCAGCGATGGCCCGGTCTGCATGACCCGCTGGGCGATACGCCCGGCGAAGTCGTTCTGGAAGAAGTTCAGGCTCTGCTTGAGCACGTAACGGTGATTCTGCCAGCGAATCAGGTTGGTCAGCCCCGGGTTGATCGCCTGGTGGGTAAGCAGATTGTGCAGGCCGAACACCAGAGGCCGGATGATCAATGCCACCAGCGCCATCCACAGCAGTTCGTTGCGGTGTTCGGCGAAGAACGTGCGGGCGTCGGCAGTGGCCTGCGCCATGTCGATCAACTGGCCGAGAAAGCTGAACAGCGCGACCTCGATCAGCGCCGCGAAGAAGCCGATCACCAGCACGGCGATCATCAACGGCCATACCTGTTTGAGGTAGTGGGCGTAGAAGCGCAGCATGCCGTCGGGCGGTGCCACATCAGGGCTGGGTTTGAAGACGTCGATCAGATTTTCGAAGCGGCGGAACAACATGAGGCACAGTCTGCTCTGGCGAGTGGGCGGGTGTTTCACGTGTTGCTACCGACAGGCGTGACCGGCCGGCTGGAATGCCGAGAGGCGCGAGCGCTGGGCTCGGGGGGCAACCCGCATGCTCTGGCACGCGGGTCTATCGGCAAAGGGTAGCAGTATCAGAGGCGCTTGGCGTCGAGAATCACCACCGGGTCTACCGGCACGTTCTGCTGGCCGGCGCGGTTGGCGGTACGCACCTGAGCGATACGGTCGACCACTTCCATGCCGCGGATCACCTTGCCGAAAACCGCATAGCCGAAGTCCCGCGAGCCGTGGTCCAGAAAGGCGTTGTCGGTGTGGTTGATGAAGAACTGGCTGGTCGCCGAGTCCCGCGCCTGGGTGCGTGCCATGGCCAGCGTGCCACGCACGTTGTGCAGGCCGTTGTCGGCTTCGTTCTTGATCGGCGCGCCGGTGTTCTTCTGGCGCATGCTCTCGTCGAAACCGCCGCCTTGCACCATGAAACCCGGAATCACACGATGGAACTGGGTGCCTTTGTAGAAGCCGCTGTCCACGTAAGCGAGGAAGTTCTTGGTACTGATCGGCGCTTTCTGCTCGTCGAGCTGCACCTCGATTTCGCCCAGGCTGGTGGTCAGCAGCACGAGCGGATTTTCGGCCGCCATGAGCTGGGCGGTGAACAGCAGCGAGCAGGCGGTAAGGGCGAGTTTCTTCAACATCGTGTTCGAGTCCTGAGGTGAGGTGGCAGCAGTGTTTTCGACTTCATGGAGAAAGGCAAGCACGTGCGCTTGCCGGGGGCAGGCGAACCCTGATCAGGCCAGCGCCGGCGGCGAGGCGAAGGCCGCGTTGAGCGGCGCGGCATCGAAGCGTTGAATCAGGTCGGTGAGGATCTGCGTGGCAGGCCCCAGGGCCTTGTCCTTGCTGGCATAGAGGAAGAAGACCGGGCTGCGACTGCCGCCTTTTTCCAGCGGCAGGGGCTTGAGCAGGCCGTCGCTCAGTTCGCGCTCGATCATGTGGCGCGGTAACCAGGCGAAGCCCAGACCGTTGCCGACGAAGTTGGCGGCGGTGGCCAGGCTGCCCACCGTCCAGCGCTGTTCGGCGCCGAGCCAGCCGACGTCGCGGGGCTGGTGGCGCCCGGAATCGCGGATCACCACCTGCATCTGGGTTTCCAGGTCCTGGAAGTTCAACTGTCGTTGCAGGCGGTGCAGGGCGTGATCGGGGTGGGCCACGGCGATGAATTCCACCGGGCTCATCTCCGAGCCCAGGAAGCCGGGAATGTTATAGCCACTGATTGCCAGGTCGGCGACGCCTTCCTTGAGTACTTCCTCGACACCCGACAGCACTTCCTCTCGCAGGCGTACGCGACAGCCGCGACTTTGCGGCATGAAGGCGGTGAGTGCGCGCACCAGGCGAGCGCTCGGGTAGGCAGCGTCGACCACCAGGCGAACCTCGGCTTCCCAGCCCTGCTCCATGTGGTGCGCGAGGTCTTCGAGCTGGCTGGCCTGCTTGACCAGTTGCCGGGAGCGGCGCAGCAGCACGTCACCCGCTTCGGTAAGCACGGCCTTGCGCCCATCGATACGCAATAGCGGCACGCCCAGTTGCTCCTGCATGCGTGCCACCGTATAGCTGACCGACGATTGCGAGCGGTGCAGCACCTCGGCGGCCTGGGCGAAACCGCCATGGTCGACCACCGCCTGCAGAGTGCGCCACTGATCGAGGGTTACGCGTGGGGCCTTCATTTCATCTCCTTCGCCGGTCCCTGTGCACGGGCAGGGTACTGGCCCTAAACTGACGGCCCACCATTGGAGGCTGGCCATGAGAAAACTCTGTTGTGCGCTGATCGCCTTGCTGCCGCTGGCAGCTCAGGCCTATCCCATCGAACTCGAGAAGCAGCTCAATGGCGCCGAGGTATCGGCCAGCCCCCAGGAAATCGACCACAACATGGCAGCGGTGCGGGTGCAGAACTACGGTGAAGCGGCGGCGTCCTGCAAAGCGGTATTTCGCAATGGCCCGGAAGCGCCAAGAGCACGTAGCGTGAACCTGGCAGCAGGGCAGAGCGGCAACCTGACGGTGAAATTCGCCCGCAGCATCATCCGTCTGCGCGTGCAACTGACCTGCGAGCCACAGTGACCCGAGCTTCGAGCAGCCTAGGGGCTGCGGTGGAACAAATCAACTTCATCGATATTTAGTGGTGGATATTTACGCTTTATTATCGAACCTCGTTTATCTAGTCTCGCCTCCATCGTTTGATACCCGACTATCGATGGAGTGACCCCATGGCTCAGTTGCTGGTGATTGATAGCAGTGCGCGACAGCACGGCTCGGTTTCACGACAACTGACCGAGCGCTTTCTGGCGCACTGGCTCGAGAAGCGCCCCGGCGACGCTGTCTGCCGTCGTGATCTCGGCATCGAGCCGCTGCCCCATCTCGACGCCAGCCTGCTCGACGCCTGGATGCAGCCCGCTGAATCCCACGGCGCTGCCGAGTGTGACGCGCTGCAACGTGCCAACCGGTTGGTCGGTGAGCTGGTGGCCGCCGATGTATTGGTGCTGGGTGCACCGATGTACAACTTCGCCATTCCCAGCACGCTCAAGGCCTGGTTCGATCACGTGTTACGCGCCGGCGTGACCTTTCGCTACAGCGAAAACGGGCCGCACGGCCTGTTGCATGGCAAGCGGGCTTTCGTGATCACCGCCCGCGGGGGTATCTACGAGGGTGGTTGCCAGGACCACCAGGAATCCTATCTGCGTCAGGTACTGGCCTTCATGGGCATTCACGACGTCACCTTCATCCATGCCGAGGGCCTTAACCTCGGTGCCGAGTTCATGGCCAGGGGGCTGGAAGCCGCCGAGCTACGTATCAGTCAGGTCATCTGATCGCCGTCTCCACGCGCACCCGCCGCTCCTGGGTGCGACTTTTCAGGGAATCGCCTCGTTGATTCCTTTTTTTTGCCTGTGATTTGGCCGCGCGGGTGATTGTCTGTCTGGCAATGAACCGTTATGGTGCGCCGCCGTTCGCGCAGCGTCGCTGACGTGTCTGCCCGCGCCGTTTCGGCGCCGCCAATGCGGCCGCCTGATAGGCTGAATGGCGTGGGTGATCTTTCTCTCTTCGAGGTGCGCAATGACGCTTTCCGGACGTGGTGTGGTGTTCTCTGTCAGCGCCTCGATCCTGTTCGCCATGATCCCCGGGTACGTGCAGATGCTTACCCCGCTGGACGGTTTTCAGGTGTTCGCCCAGCGTGTGCTCTGGTCGATTCCGGCGGTATTGCTGCTGGTCACCGTGCTGCGCCAATGGCCGGTGCTGCTCGCCGTCCTGCAGCGCCTGCGCAGCGAGCCTTTGCTGTTGGCCGCCTTGCCGCTCTCGGCCGTGCTGATCGGGGTGCAGTGGTTTCTGTTCGTATGGGCACCACTCACGGGCCACATGCTGGATGTTTCGCTGGGTTACTTCCTCTTGCCGCTGGCCATGGTGCTGGTGGGGCGGGTGTTCTATGGTGAACGGCTGCGCCCCCTGCAGAAGATCGCCGTGGCCTGCGCCTTCGCCGGGGTGCTGCATGAGTTGTGGCGTTCCCAGGCGTTTTCCTGGGTGACGCTGGTCACCGCGCTGGGCTATCCGCCGTATTTCATGCTGCGCCGCTGGATGCGGCTCGATGCCCTGTCCGGGCTGATTCTGGAAATGCTGATGCTGGCGCCTCTGGCCATCTGGATGATCCTGCAGTGGGCGCCGGACGACGTATTCGGCGAGTTTCCTCGGTTGTGGTGGCTGGTGCCGGGCATGGCGCTGCTGGGCACCGTCGCCCTGGCCGCCATGATGGCCTCGTCGCGGCTGCTGCCGCTGGGGCTGTTCGGCATCCTCAGTTATGTGGAGCCGGTGCTGCTGTTCATGGTTTCTCTGCTGTTTCTGGGTGAGCGGTTCGACCCCGGCCAGTTCCTCACCTACCTGCCGATCTGGCTGGCAGTGGTGCTGGTGGGCTGGGACAGTGGGCGTTTACTGATCAAACAATGGCGCATGCGGCCGGCCATCTGACAGTTTTCAACCATCCGTTCGGAGAAAGCATTCGGCCCCGGAGCGCGAACGCGGTAACCTATGCGGCTGATTTAGCATTTGCATCGAGGTTGCCCCGTGTTTGCCCAATTTGCCCTGCATGAACGCCTGCTCAAAGCCGTGGCCGAGCTTAATTTCGTCGAGCCGACTCCGGTACAGGCGGCGGCGATTCCGCCTGCGCTGCAGGGCAAGGATCTGCGCGTGACTGCCCAGACCGGTAGCGGCAAGACCGCTGCTTTCGTGTTGCCGATGCTCCATCGCCTGCTCGGTGACGGTAATTCCAGGCAGAGGCTGAGCGTGCGCGCACTGATTCTGCTGCCGACCCGCGAGCTGGCCCAGCAGACGCTCAAGGAAGTCGAGCGCTTCGCCCAGTACACCTTTCTCAAGGCCGGTCTCGTGACGGGCGGCGAAGACTTCAAGGTGCAGGCCGCCATGCTGCGCAAGATCGACATCCTGATCGGCACCCCAGGGCGTCTGATCGAGCATGCCAACGCCGGCAACCTGCTGTTCGAAGACGTTGAAATGCTGGTGCTGGACGAAGCCGACCGCATGCTCGACATGGGTTTCGCCGAAGACGTGCTGCGCCTGGCGGAGCTGTGCGGCAGCGAGCATCAGACCCTGCTGTTCTCCGCGACCAGCGGTGGCGCCGGCCTGCGTGAGGTGATCGGCAAGGTGCTGCGCGATCCCGAGCACCTGCAGCTCAACCGAGTCAGCGAGCTGGCCGAGGGGACCCGTCAGCAGATCATTACCGCCGACCACAACTACCACAAGGAACTGTTGGTCGAGTGGCTGCTGAGTAACGAGACCTACGACAAGGCGATCATCTTCACCAACACCCGTGCCCAGGCCGATCGTCTGTACGGCAAGCTGGTGGCCAAGGAATTCAAGACCTTCGTGCTGCACGGCGAGAAGGACCAGAAGGATCGCAAGCTGGCCATCGATCGCCTGCGTCAGGGCGCCGTGAAGGTGCTGGTCGCCACCGACGTCGCTGCCCGTGGCCTGGACGTCGACGGTCTGGACCTGGTGATCAACTTCGACATGCCACGCTCCGGCGACGACTACGTACACCGTGTTGGACGTACCGGCCGTGCTGGCAGCGAAGGCACGGCGATCTCGTTGATCACCCACGGCGACTGGAACCTGATGTCGAGCATCGAACGCTACCTCAAGCAGCGTTTCGAGCGTCGCAGCATCAAGGAGCACAAGGGCGTTTACCAGGGGCCGAAGAACCTCAAGGCCTCAGGCAAGGCCGTTGGCCCGAAGAAGAAAAAGATCGATCCGAAGACCGGCAAGAAGCTCGCCAAGAAGCCTGCGGCGAAGACGCCGGCCAAACGCAACACGGTGAACAAGCCGAAGAGCGATGCGCCGACCCTGGTCAGTCAGGACGGCCTGGCACCGCTCAAGCGCAAGGCGCCTTCCGCCGACGCCTGACGCGCCAGGGCTGCTGACAGGCGCGCTGCATGCCGCGCCTGTCATCGCCAGCCTCACTCCATCTGTTCCTCGACCTCGCCGCCGATCTCCTCCAGTTCCCGCAGACGCTGGTCGTACGCGTCGCAATCGGTGCCCAGCTTGTCGGCTTCGGTTTGTGGCGCCGCGTCCTTGAGTTCCTCACGCAACAGGGCGGCCCGTTCGGGATCGCGCTGGGTGATCTCTTCGACCTTGGCGGCCAGTTCCTGAGCCTTGGCAGCGGCCTCGTCGGCCGTGCAGGCCTGGGCGTGGCCAGCGCCATACAACGCCAGGGCCAGCCCGCAGAGTGGCGCGATATGTTTGATCATCTCAATTCCTCACGCTTCGCAGGGTCATGTCTGCGATTGAGTGCCCGCCAAGCGTGAAGGTTCAGGCTTTCGGCCAGTGCGCTATTTCACGCTGTCCAGGCTGCGCACCGTCAGATCCAGGGCTTTTTGCATGTCCAGCCTGGCCGAACGGCCGATGTCCTTGTCCTTCAGATCGAAGCCGCGCTCGGAGGGCAGAATGGGTGCCGTCAGGTCGTCGGCATCGGTTGGCTCGAAGTCGAATTCCTCACCGATGGTCATTGCACTGCGGCGCAGCAGCATGCGCAGCTGATCGGGATGCAGCTCGGGGTTGATCGACATAAGTGAAGCAACCACGCCCGCGACAAGCGGCGTGGCATAGGAGGTGCCGCAATGCACGCTGCCCTGTTTGCCTTCTTCTGCGGTGGAGGCGCGCACGCAAGCGGCAGCGGTGATGTCGACACGGGTATCGACGTTCGACGAGCTGCGTCGGGTGACGTAAGCCGGGTCGTCGACCGCGACATCCTTGCGTTCGCTGCGCTGGTGACCGCCGACCACGAACAATTGTTCGGTGACGAAGGAGGAGGGCAGGCGGTAATCGTCGGCGCCGGAGAATGATGCACCGTTGCCAGCGGAGTTGATCACCACGACATCCGGGTGCTCGCGACGCAGCCACAGGAAGAACTCCTCCAGCAGTTCCTCGTAACCGCTCATGGCAATGCCCGAGCGCACCAGCGAATCGATCTCGTCGCCATGGATGTTCTTGGCGCCCACGCGGTGGATGCCCCAGCTCCAGTTCAGCACGCGAACACCGTCTTCGACCAGGTTGACCGAGGCCGCGATGTTGGCGGTGATGCCGGCATCCGAATTGCGGTCGACGATCACCTCGAAGCCCGGGCCGGCGCCATCCAGCCCACGCAGGAAGCCGGTATTGCCGCCGTTGTCCCAGCGCGCGGCGAGAATACCCGCCACGGTCGAGCCGTGCCCGTTGGGTTTGTCGGCGTCGCGGCTGTACAGGCGGGTGTGAGGGGTATGGCCCTCGCGTTCGGCGGCGCCGAGATAATCCTTGAAGTCCGGAGCGTCGAAGTCGACATTGCGCTCGATCAGCCCGATGCGTACCGGTTTGGTGTCGATGGGCGAGCGTTTCGAAGGGATGCGCCGCTGGTAGTAGTTCACCGCGTCGATGAAGCGGTTCGCCGCCCATTCCTCTTCATCGAGATGAGCATCCGCGGACTCGCCGGCCGGCGCCTCCTGCTCCTCCGCCGAGGACTCCTCGATGACCACGGCGTCCACGCTCAACTCGCTACCCAGGCGCAGCACCATGGCGTCGCGCTGGACAAGGTCCTTGGCCGGCAGGCGCAACTGGAAGGTATTGAGCGGGGGAATCGCGCCGACCACTTCAGCGCCGTATTTCTTCGCCAGAGCCCTGGCCGTGTCGAGGCCCTTGGCGTCTTCTTCGATGACCACACTGACCAGGTCGACATAGGTGCTCAGGCCATCCATGTTCTTGGCCACTTCACCGGGCTTGGCTGCCAGCACGTGGCTGCCCGCCATGGACAGCCACACCGGATTGCTGACGGCGTCACCCTGTTGCAGCCATAGCGGGCCGCTGCGGTAAGCGTTGCTGTCCAGGCTGATGCGCAGGCCATCGCGGCGGTCCACGGCACTGGCGGGCAGCGGCTTGCCATCGAGCAGCACCTGCAGCTCGCCGTTGGCCATGCCTCGGGCATCGAGGCAGAAGGTCTGGCGCTGCCGATCCAGTACGTCTTCACAGCGGTACAGGTGCTTGAGCCGCAGCGGCTCGGCCGCCAGTACCGACGGCGCGATGGTCGCCAGAAGCAGGGCGCTGAGAACGGGGCGCAGCGGTGGCCGGCGGAGCATGAGTGAGTCCTTTGTGCGAAGGGGGAGATGCGCCTCAGACTGGCGCCGTTTGCCTTGGTTCAGGCTGCGTTCGAGCAGATAGGGCGAACCTTGCTCAGTGCAGCGACGTCACAGTTTTACAGGTGCCTGCGAGCGCCGCATCCGATAGTCCCATCGGGTGCCCGAATGCTGGGAGATGATGATATGACGACTCAGACCCAAACCCATAACTGGGATCTCATCGAGCGCATCCTGCACGATGTGCAGAACAGCGCTGGCCAGGCGTTCGTGCCGCGCCGCTGTGCCGAGGAACTGGCCGAGGCGCTGCAGCAGGCCGGTCAGGAAGTGAAGGATGTCGACGGGCTCAAGGCCCAGGCCGACCGCTACGAAGCCGAGCTGCTCGCTGGCGGCTTCATCGCCCCGCGACCGCAAAGCGAGGGTGGCAATGGCGAGAACTTCATTCTCACGCCGCGTGGCTCCCAGTTGCTGAGCATGATCGACAGTACCTTCCCGGGAGAACAACATCCCCGCGAGGTGCTCGATCGGCACGGTCTCGCGGCGCTCACTCCAGAGGTGTTCGATGGGCTTGGGCCGAGGGCGACGCTGGTTTGACAATCGGTAACTGACGCAGTCGTTGGTAAGCTGTGGCACGGGCGGCAATTTCCCGTGCTGGACAGCCTGATTCGACCCCGCTATACCAACTGACTACGGAGCCGATGAGTGGCAGCTATGCGCATGAAGTGGTGGGTGGTCGGGCTGTCGCTGCTGGCGCTTGACTGTGTGGCCGAAGAGCTGAAAATCGGCTTCGGCACCCACAAGCCGCCCTATGTCTTCGAACGAGAGAACAGAGGGCTCGAGTACGATGTGGTAATCGCCGCAGCACGTGCCGCCGGCTTCACGGTAAAGCCTTACTACTCGCCCATGGAGCGCCTGCATCGGTCGTTCAGCATGGGCGAGATCGACGCCATGACCACGACCAATCCGAAGGGGGGAGTGGCGCGTTTCTATTCGCAGCCTTACATCCACTATCAGAACGTCGCCATGTCGCTGGCCTTCCGGGGCTATCGCATCGAAAGCATCGCTGATCTTCGCCACTACTCGGTTCGCGCCTTCCAGCGTGCGCGCTTCCTGCTCGGCGACGACTTTCGGCAGATGGCCGAGAGCAATCCGCGTTATCACGAAGAAGCCCAGCAGGTCGCCCGCAATCGGCTGCTCTACAGCGGGCGTGTGGATGTGGTGATCGGTGACCGGCGCATCCTGCATTACTTCAATCGCGAGGTGTATGCCCAGGTCGATGTCGGTCAGCCAGTCACCGAACACCTGCTGTTTCCCGCCACGGCCTACCACCTGGGGCTGCATGACGAGGCGTTGCGCGATCGCTTCGACCGCGGGCTGGCCGCCATTCGCGCGAGCGGCGAGTACGCAGAAATCGAACGGCGCTACGCGATTTACTGAGCCCGACGCGCGTCGCTCACTGGGCCAGCTCCTCGCTTTCTTCCTCTGCCTGGGCAGCCAGCAGTTCGGCTTCCATCGGCCGCGTCTCGACGCTGAAATCGGTGATCTCGATGGAGCCCTTACCTTCACCCACCAGGTGGAAGGAAAATGCCTTGCGCGTATCGAGGTTGTCGAAGGAGAAGCTGAGCTCCAGTGGCTGGCCCTCCCTGAGCAGCGGAATCTCCGGAATGTTGATCAGCACGTCGCGATCGAACTCCTTGGTCTTCAGGCGCAGCGTGGCGCCCGACTTGGCCATCTTCAGCGCATTGACCTTGAGGGTCACCGTGGTTTGCGTGCCCTTCGGCAACTCCAGGTACTGGGCGCCGATCAGGTTGTCGGCCCAGTCGTCGCCCGGTGTGGTGCGCAGGCGAATGCGTTCGTTGCTGGCGAACTGCAGCAACTGGTTGCCCTGGCCATCACTGAGCGAGCGATCCAGCAGCTCGGCGCGCTGACTCACCAGGCGCGCCGGTTTGCCACTGACGCGACCCAGGTAGTCGGCGTGATCGGCGATGAAACCCGGGCTGGCATAACGGCGGCAGACCTGCTGGAAGTTGCACTCGGTGAGCGTGCCGTGGCCGTCGTGTTCACGCAGCAGGCCATTGGTATAGGAGATGATTTCGCGGCCCTGGGCGTAGTCACGCAGCATCGAGCGGCCAGCGATATCCGCCGGCAAGGGCAGGGCGAAATAGTCGAGAACCGAGGCGGTCAGGTCGACATGCCCGTAAACGCCGCCCTTGATCGATGGCAACTGGGCCTGCTCCGGCGCGAGCATGAGGTTGAAGCCCCAGGCTGAAGCCAGGCGTACGTTCTCGATGCCATGGGACTCGTCGGAGGTGACGATCACCAGGGTATCGTCGAGTACGCCACGCGTGTCGAGCGCCTCGAGAAACTCGCCAACGGCGTCGTCAAGGTAGGCGATGGCGGCCTGCTTGGCGCTGGGGTGGCGGTCGAGGTAGTTGGCTGGGGCGGAGTAGGGCTGGTGGGTGCCGACGGTGAGCAGAGTCAGCATCCACGGCGCTTTCTGCTTGCGCAGGCCGTCGACGTAGGTCAGCGCGCCTTCGAAGTAGGCTTTGTCGTCCATGCCCCAGGCGAAGTCGAGATACGGTGTGTTGCGGAACCAGTCGCGGCCGAGGGTCTTGTCGAACCCCATGCGTGGCATGATCTGGTCCTTGGCCATGAAGCGCAGCCCGGCTCCCTGCAGGAAGTGCGTGCTGAAACCCTGTTCGCGCAGTTGCGCGGGCAGACACTGAGCGCTGCGCTCGGCATTGGCAAGCAGCTCGATGCCTTTCGGCGTGCCCGACGCGAGCTTGTCGTAGTCACCACAGAGCATCGCGTAGAGCCCGCGAATGGTCTGGTGGCCGTGCAGCACGTAATCATGGGTCAGCATGCCGCGCTCGGCCCATTGGCTCAGGCGCGGCATCGGATCGGCCTGGTAGCTGCTGCCGATGGCCTGGCGACTGGCGGCGATGTAGGCGCCGGGAATGCCCTCCAGGGTGATGATCAGAACATTGCGCGCGCGCCCTGGCTCGCTCAGCAGCGAGGTGCCGTCCATGTCCAGTCGGGTCAGCCCGGTCACATCTGGCGGGCTGCTTGGCTGCCCCCTGGCGATCCAGTTTTCGACACCGATCTGCGCGGCGCTGATGCCTTCCGCCAGCCACTTGT
Organism: Pseudomonas sp. SZ40; assembly: GCF_052958135.1. Taxonomy (NCBI): domain Bacteria; kingdom Pseudomonadati; phylum Pseudomonadota; class Gammaproteobacteria; order Pseudomonadales; family Pseudomonadaceae; genus Pseudomonas; species Pseudomonas sp. SZ40. The sequence continues at coordinate 76,335 of NZ_JBQWIF010000009.1, forward strand.
GTGGCAGGTTGAATTGCAGCCACTGGTCCGCTTCGCTGGGGCTGCGGTACTGATAGATACCATGAGCGGCGAGCAGGCCGAGCGGCAAGAGCAGCCAGGCGGGCGAGGGTTTGCTGGCGCGCTGTTTGCGGCCGATGGCCAGGAGCACGAAGAACGCCAGGGCAGCCGCGATCAGCCCGGCAGCCAGCCAGGGATGAGTGAGGCCGCCGCCTTGGGTCGAGTGGCTGAGGAACTGTGCATCGGTCAGGTAGTGCAGGTCTGCCGGCTCCGGCATGCGGCCGACGGCACTGACCAATTCCACGGTGCCGAGGTTGAGCGTCACCCAGCCGATAATCAGCGGGATGCCCAGCAGCAGGCCGCGGCGCATGACCAGCCACAGCAGCAGGCTGCCGATGGCCAGGTCCGAGAGGTAACCGAAGGGGTGTGACCAGCCCAGGGTGTAGCGGCTGACAAGCGGAAGAGCAATGAACAGGACAACCAGCGCCGTCAGAGCACTGACAGGCCGCTGCAGCCATGGGCTGAAAAAACGCACTTATATTCCTCGGGGAGTTGCCAGTGATCGACATGCCCGCTCGCGCTCTGGCCCATCGGTTCACTGCATGGCAGGCGGACACGACGCCGAGTCGGTAGCAACCGACCGCGCTGAAGGCGGGTGTCATCATTCTGAAACATGCGTGTGCTCATCGCCAGCGACAAGCGGCGAAGACGAGAAATAAGTCGTTCAAATCATTGCCCGGACGGGCGAGGGGAGGGTTGCCGACCTGGCGCCTGGCACGCAGACGCTACAGGCCGATACAGACCGGTATTACTTCTTGGCGATAGTAATGTGGCGGCTGGCTGGACCGTTGGTCTGGCCACTCACGCCTTTGGCGATTTCCTGGATCTTGCCACCGGACTGAAGAAACGCCGCTATCTGGGCGTTGATCGATTCGCTGGTTTCCACCGCTGGGGCGGGTTTAGCTTTGCTCTGGGATGCTTTGACGCGCATGACGGCCATTTAACCTACTCGAGAATCAAGATGGCCGCCTATTGTACCACCGTGAGGCGCTTCGCTGTTCATTCAATGACCAGTGGGCAGAAAATGCGTCGCACCTGGTCCGCACAGCCGAGAATCCGGCGGGCGAGTCGGGTAAACTGCCGGCCTGAAAATGAGGGTAGGCACCATGGCTGTTATCGGACGTATGAATTCCTTGCAGGTCGTCAAGCACACCGACTTCGGTCTGTATCTGGATGGCGGGGCGGATGGCGAAATCCTGCTGCCCAAACGCTACATCCCCAAGGAGACGCCGAGCGAGGTGGAAGACTGGCTCAACGTGTTCGTCTATCTGGACAGCGAAGACAAGCTGATCGCCACCACCGAGAAACCCAAAGTGCAGGTCGGCGAGTTCGCCAGCCTGAAGGTGGTCGACATCAATCGCGTTGGCCTGTTCCTCGACTGGGGGTTGCCCAAGGATCTGCTGCTGCCACACTCCGAAGAAAAGCGCCCGCTGCAGATTGGTGATTACTGCGTGGTCCACGTGTTCGTCGACAAACGCAGCCGTCGCATCACTGCGACCGCACGCCTGGACCGCTATCTGGACAAGCTGCCGGCCACCTACAAGGCTGGCGAGGAAGTCGATCTGCTGGTGGTCGAGCCCACCGACATGGGCTTCAAGGCGATCATCAACGGCAAGCACTGGGGGCTGATCCACAAGAACGAAGTGATCGGCTTCATGCGCCCCGGCATTCGCCAACCCGGCTTCATCAAGGAGATGCGCGGCGACGGCAAGATCAGCCTCAGCCTGCAACCGATCGGTCAGCAGGCAGCCGGTGGCCTCAGTGAGCAGATTCTCGATCGCCTGCGCGAAAGCGGCGGCGTTCTGGAGCTCAGCGACAAGAGCTCGCCGGAACGTATCAGCGCCATGTTCCGGGTCAGCAAGGGCAACTTCAAGAAAGCCATTGGTGGCCTGTACAAGCAGGGGCTGATCCATATCCACGAAGACCGTATCGAACTGGTCGGCTGATAGCAGGTGCCGTGCCGGCGAAAAAGCGCTTGAGTGGCGTGCTTGGCCTGCTGAATAATGCGTCTCCCGCCGGTGTAGCTCAGTCGGTAGAGCAGCGCACTCGTAACGCGAAGGTCGTAGGTTCGATTCCTATCTCCGGCACCAGACATTGATCTCCATTGAAACCCGCATGAAGCGGGTTTTTCTGTTTCTGGAATGCCCCGCGAGTGTGACGATCGCCCTTGATGGCATGGAGGCCGCTCATGTTTCATCGCAACAAGCTGGTCCCCGAACTGATGGTCACCGACCTGCAAAGCAGCCTGGCGTTCTGGGTCTCCTGCCTGGGGTTCAGGGTGGCGTACCAGCGGGCCGAAGACGGATTCGCCTATCTGGATCTGGATGGCGCTCAGGTCATGCTCGAGCAGGTTGACGTCTCGGCAGGCCAATGGCTCACAGCGCCATTGGCCAGGCCATTCGGAAGGGGCATCAATCTGCAGGTGGACGTTCCCGCAGTCGGCCCCGTCATCCATCGCCTTGGCCTGGCGGGCTGCAGCCTGTTTCGAGGCTGCACCGATACCTGGTACAGGGTTGACGCCCTGGAGGTCGGCCAGCGCGAGTTGCTCATCCAGGACCCCGACGGCTACCTGATCAGGCTGGTAGAGCGGTTGGGGGAGCGGCCTTTGCATCCCGCCATAAGCTAGCGTGGTTCAGGCCAGGTCGACGTCTCGAACGCCTGATGGCCCCACATATGTCGATACAAAGGCGGGCGCCTCGGACCGGCTGTTTTAACGAATTTTTTACATTCGCCATCGCCATAATCGCCGCGTTTTCGAGGGCTGCACGAGCAGCTTCGTTTCGACTATCGATGAGTGAGGCGTATATGAAGTTCGCAATGAAGTATCTGGCTATCGGTGCCATCAGCGTCATCGTGCTCAGTGGCTGCGATGCCGCGGAAAACGCGGCGAACAAAGCCGTTGAAGACGCCAAGGAAAGTGCCGCGCAAATTGCCAAGGACACCTTCAGCGATTCCGCGAAGCAACTCAGCGAGCAGATAGACAGTGCTCAGGAGTCCACCCAGTCGTGGCTCAATGGCGAGAAAGCCGAGGATGAAAAGTCCGAAGACAAGGAAGCCGCGACCCAGGACCGCGATGAAGCCTGAAGGCACGGATTCGCTTCCGATTCAGTGATCGTCACGGCCCGAGCAGGGGCTGATTGGCATTGTCGATGGATAGGGAGCTTCAGCTCTCAATCCGTTAGTCCACCTGCTGGCTTGCAGCCCCCGTAGGATGGGCTTCAGCCCGCCGACCGCACTGCCATACGCGTTTCAAGCATCCCTCGGCTTGCGGCCTCTAGGGTTGGGCTTTACCGGCACGCTGTTGCCGTATTCGCTCCACCATTGCATCAGTGCCTCCATGGTCGGGCCGAGGGCGCGTGCCTTGGTGGTCATTTCGTATTCGACTCGGGGTGGCACTTCCGCGAACACGGTGCGTGTCACCAGCCCGTCGCTTTCCAGCTCGCGCAACTGCGCTGTCAGCATGTGCTGGGTGATACCGGGGATGGCTTTGCGCAGCTCGCCAAAGCGATAGACACGCTGGTTCAGCAGCCACATGACTTCCAGTTTCCACTTGCCCGAGAGCAGCGCGAATGCGCGGCGCATTTCCTCGTGCATGTTGACCTGTTCGGCGTCTTTAGTCTGGTTTTCCATACTAACTATCACTTTTTCATCCTACTTGTGGCTTTTCATCTTAGACGACATCGTAGCCCCGGTTCGATGCGAAAACCCTATCCAGGAATGAAATAGCATGATCGAAAGTTACCTCTATTGGTTCAGCACCGCGCTGCTGTCTCTGCTCTACCTGGCTTCCGCCACGCTGTACATCGTCAAGCGTGACTGGGTTCGTCAGGCCCTCGCTGATCTCGGTTACCCGGCCTACCTGGTGCCGCTGCTCACTGCCGTGAAGCTGCTGGCGGTGGCCACGATGTTGTCGCGTTTCAGTGTGGTGCTCAGTGATCTTGCCTATGCCGGCATGTTCTTTCATCTGTTGCTGTCCGGGCTTGCGCACATCGGTGTGCGCAAGCCCGGTGGCGCGCTGCCGGCACTGATCGGTCTGCTACTGCTGGGTGCTTCCTTCGTCACTCAGAACGCTGCCCGCGAGCTTGCATCCCCCTACGGGCCGATGGTTGTCGCTCAGCAAACTTCCCCCAACTGAATTGGAGATCGAGCTATGTCCCGGCTCAACGGAAAAGTTGCCATCGTCACTGGCGCTGGTCGCGGCATCGGCCGCGCCACCGCCAAGCTGTTCGCTGCAGAAGGTGCCAGTGTCGCGGTGCTGTCGCGCACACCTGAAAACGTCGAGCGCGTGGTCGCCGATATTCGTGCGGCTGGCGGCGTGGCCCTCGGTGTGGTCTGCGACATCGCCGATGCCGGGCAGGTCAGCGCAGCGGTGGACAAGGTGGTAGCGGTCTATGGCCGTATCGATATTCTGGTCAACAACGCTTTCGACCCCGCGGCAGTGACGTCATCGGTGCTCGAACTCTCGGTCGAGCAATTGCAACGCAACTTCGCCATGGGGCCGGTCGCCTACCTGTGCACCATGCAGGCCTGCTATCCGTACCTCAAAGCCAGCGGGGAGGGGCGGATCATCAACTTCGGCTCGTTGGCCGGTGTGGTCGGCCTGCCGGGCTATGCGCCCTACAACATGGCCAAGGAGGCGGTGCGGGCCCTGACGCGTTCGGCGGCGCGGGAATGGGGGGCAGACAGGATCACCGTCAACAACGTGCTGCCGATTGCAGACACCTGGGGAGCTGCGGTCGATGTGCCCACGCCTAGCAATGCGCTGGCCCGTCATGGCTCGCCGGAACAGGACATCGCACCGGTGGTGCTGTTTCTCGCCAGCAAGGATGCGCAGTTCCTGACTGGTTACAGCCTGACACCCGATGGTGGCCAGATCATCGACAGCGCCCGTTGAGGGTCGAGGCAAGGCACGCAGGCGTGTGCCTTGCCTCGATTGCGTCACGCCGCAGTACGCGATGCCATCGATGGTGCCTGTAGCGCGGCACGCCCCGCCAGGCAGGCGAGAACAGCGGCGACCACCAGCAGTGCTGCACTCGATTCGAAGGTTGCCCGATAGCCACTCAGGTCGAACACCAGCCCTCCAACGGTGGCGCCCAGGGCTATCGCCAGCTGGATGATCGCCACCATCAGCCCTCCGCCCGCTTCGGCATCGTCTGGCAGGTTTTTCGCCAGCCAGGTCCACCAGCCGACTGGCGCAGCCGTCGCCACCAGCCCCCAGAGGCCAAGCAATAGGGTCGTGGTGGCGGCCGAGCCACCGAAATGAATCAGCGCCAGTGCAATTGCCGCCATCAGCAGCGGGATGGCGATGAGCGTGCGATACAGGCCTCTTTTCAGAAATACCTCGATCACGAAGGTGCCCACCAAACCGGCCACGCCCAGTACCAGTAGCATGAGCGACAGTGTGCTGATACCGACCTGAGTGACGGTTTCCAGAAACGGGCGCAGGTAGGTGAACAGCACGAACTGGCCCATGAAAAAGACACTCACTGCGACCATGCCCAGCGCCACGGGCAGGTTCTTCATCAGCCGAAAGACATTGCTGCTTTTGCCGCTGCGCTCCGTTTTGATCGAAGGCAGGCTAAGCAGCAGCCAGACAGCGGCAAGTGTGGCGACCGGCACGATGCAGAAAAATGCGCCGCGCCAACCGATCAGCGAGCCGAGAAAACTGCCCAGGGGTGCTGCAACGACTGTCGCCAGAGCGTTGCCGCCGTTGACGATGGCCAGTGCCCGGGGCACCTGATCCTTGGACACCAGGCGCATCGCCGTCGCCGCCGACAACGACCAGAAGCCACCGATGGCCACGCCGATCAGGGCGCGGCCCAGCATGAAGATCAGGTAGTTCGGTGCGAACGCCACCACCGTTCCCGAGACGATCATCAGCAGCGTCAGTGAGAGCAGCAGCCTTTTGCGATCGACACGTGCTGCTATGGCCGCGATGACCAGGCTGGTGAGCAGGGCGAACAGCCCCGACACGGCGATACCCTGGCCAGCCTGGCCCTCGGTGATCTGCAGATCCGCTGCAATCGGCGTGAGCAGGCTGACCGGCATGAACTCGGAGGCGACCAGGGCGAATGCGGCGAGCGACATGGCAAGCACTGCGCCCCAGCCGTGTGGAGCCTGGGGCGGTAACGAAATGGGTGTAGGGGACATAAGTGAGTCCTGTGTTTCGTGAACGCTATTCGGTAGGGCAGTGTTCAGCCGCAACGGGCCGGCGAATGGCGTATTCGGGGTGGATCGAAGGCTGGGGCGGGCGCACTGCGAGGGCGTTTGCAACTGAAACGTGAAGCCTGGCGGGGCGCAGGCATGTTGCGCTCGGTCAGGCTTGGCAGTGGTTACTTGAGATTCTTGTCGAAGAAATGGGTGATCGTCTCGAAGGGGATTTTGTCCATGCGGTCATAAAGATCTACATGGTTGGCGTCCCTGACGATCAACAGATCCTTGGGTTGTGCAGCCGCCTTGAAGGCGTCCTCGCTGAAGTAGCGCGAATGCGCATGTTCACCGGCGATGATCAGAATCGGCCGTGGTGAAATGTCCGCGATGTTGGTCAGCAGCGGCAAATTCATGAACGGCAGCGGTGTGGTGGTGGTCCAGGCGCCATTGGAGTTCGGCGAGTTCTTGTGGAAGCCGCGTGGCGTGCGGTAATAGTCGAAGAACTCCTCGATGACCGCGCCGTCGCTGCCGCTGAGCTTCTCAGGCAGGATGCGCGGCCCCGGCATTGCAGTGCCATTCTGCGCGTCGACCCAGCGCTGCTGGCTCAGCTGCTCCAGCGTTTGTGCGCGTTGTTCTGGCGTCAGGCTGTCGTTCAGGCCCTTGGCCATGACACGGGACATGTCATACATGACGGTGGTGACCACGGCCTTGATACGCGTGTCGACTGCCGCTGCACTAAGGCCCATACCGCCCCAACCGCAAATCCCGATGATGCCGATGCGTTCGCGATCAACCGACTTCTGTAACCCCAGAAAATCGACCGCGGCGCTGAAGTCCTCGGTATTGATGTCCGGCGAGGCCAGGTCGCGGGGCTCGCCGCTGCTTTCGCCGGTATAGGAGGGGTCAAACGCCAGCGTCACGTAGCCGCGCTCGGCCATGGTCTGCGCATACAGGCCGGACGACTGCTCTTTCACCGCACCGAACGGGCCACTTACAGCCAGTGCCGGGAGCGGCTGGCTGCCGCGCTCCCTGGGCAGGTACAGATCGGCTGCCAGGGTGATGCCATAGCGGTTCTTGAAGGTCACTTTCTGATGGTCGACCTTGGTGCTTTGCGGGAACGTCTTGTCCCACTGCTGGGTAAGCGTCATGGTCTTTTCTCCTGGCTCGCGTTGCGCTTCCTGGGCCAGTGCGGCCGACACGCTGGCGAAAGCTGTGATGCCGGCAAAAAGGGCGCTCTGGATCAGCCCCAGGCGTGAAAACGAGTTGTTCATTGAATGCACTCCGGTGGTGATGCGATCGCTGTTCTGTCGCAGTCCGTGCCATTCTGCGCAGCCGCCCACGCGGTCTGTAGCGCATTTCGCTGGATTACTTGCCCGATCCGATGGGCTTGCCGGCTTTCGATGGGAAGGGCGGAGCGAGCGGGTTAGAGTGCGATGACGAAGCAGATACAGGCTTGACGATGAACAGACACAACGCGCCAATCGCATCGCTACATGAGTCGCTCACGCAGCATATTGGAGCGCGCATTGCCCGCCCGGGTGATGAGAAAACCGCTATTGCCGGGCTCGGCTTCTTCAGGCGAGAAGAGCCCTCGCCGCCGGTAGTGTGCATGGTCGAGCCGAGCATCATCCTCGTCGCTCAGGGAGAGAAGCGCCTGTGGGTCGGCGGCGAAGGCTACCCGTATGATCCTTCGCGTTTCCTGGTTACTTCGCTGAACCTGCCCGCCAATTCCGAAGTGCTGGTGGCGAGCCCGCAGCGGCCCTGCCTGGGGCTGACCCTGAAGCTCGATCTGCGCGTGTTGGCCGAGCTGATCGCCGAGGGCGGTCTGCCGACCAGCCGTGATCGATCTGCGGGCACGGGGGTGGGGATCGGCGGGGTCACCGCGCCGCTGCTGGCATCTTTCGAGCGGCTGCTGGCGTTGCTCGATGAGCCGGAGGCCATCCCCGTACTCGCACCGTTGATCCAGCGTGAGATTCACTACCGGCTGTTGATGAGCGATCAGGCTGGCAAGCTGCGCCAGATCACCTCCGTCGATGGCCAGGGTTACCGCATCGCCAAGGCCATCGACTGGTTGAAACTCAATTTCGCCATGTCACTGCGTGTCGAGGAGCTGGCCGCCCGCGTGCAGATGAGTTCACCGACCTTCCATCATCATTTTCGCCAGCTCACCGCCATGAGCCCGCTGCAGTACCAGAAGTGGCTACGCCTGAACGAAGCCAAACGGCTGATGCTCAACGAGCATCTGGACGTTTCCAGCGCTGCTTTCAAGGTCGGCTACGAAAGCCCCTCACAATTCAGCCGCGAATACAGCCGCCTGTTCGGCGCGCCGCCCAAGCGGGATATCGCCGTGTTGCGCGGGCTGGCAGATAGGCAAGCGTCTGAACAGGGCCAGCTCGCTGGCTAGAGAGGCTTAACTGTCGCGTGCTCCAATCAGCGGAAGCCTGGCCAGCATCGTTTTGAGCGCCAGGGCGTCCCAGGGCAGATGTTCGGCGATTCCGATGCCGGCTACATCGGCGTTGGCTGAGAGATCACTCAACACCTCGACGACCTGCGCCATGCTCAGTTGGCCTTGAGCTACGCCATCGACGGTGCCTTTGGGCATTGCGGGGTTAGCGAACAGCAGCCCTCGGAAAAGCGCCGGATCCAGCGCATCGAGGTCGAAGTGAATGGCCTGGTGCCTGGTGCCTGGTGCCTGGTGCCTGTGGCCTTGAGCCATTCGATCACCGGCTGGCTACCTGGCTCGGCGAGCGAAGAGGGGCTGACAGTGCCGAGCCCCATGAGATCCGGTTGGGGGCCGCCCTGCCATTGCGGAAATAGCAGGCGCAGCCTCTTGCCGGTGAAGTCGGGTATGGGATCTCCCGAGGTTCGGGGGCTCGAAAACGAGCAGAGGCGCGATCAGCCCAGTGCGCTTCCAGCCACTTTGCGCAGCTCGCCCAGCAGTACGTCACGCCCTTGATACAGCGCCGCCGAGGGAATGGCGTGAAGCGTCTCATCGACCTGTACCAGCAGTTGCGGTACGCCACGGATGCCAAGTCTGTTCATCAACTGTTGAGTGGTGTCGATGCGTGTTTGCGTCTGTCGGGTCAGCGCGTCATCCGTTTCCAGGCGCTGACCCAGCTCCGTGGCGTCGGTGGTGTGGCCGGCGTCGCCGAGAAACCCTGCCGTCACGTCGGCGACGACCTGAACGATGGCGGTGTTGCTGCCTGCCACGTACCTGGCGACCTGCAGCTGCCTGAGCAGGCCGGGCTCCAGCTCGGCGCCGATCTGCTTAACGGCGGTCAGCGCCCGGTTGATGTATGTCGAGTCGAATGGCGTGGCGTCATCCATCAGCACCTTGTCGCGGTATGCCTCGCTGAACGCTTCGCCGGTCGCCGCGGCAATGCGTTGATCGTTGCTCCACGCGTAGCCCGCCCACTCGGCGGACATCGCCCGCGCACCCGGGCCGGAAAACAGACCACTGGGGCGCATTTCGAGGCGTTCAGGCCAGGCCTGTGCCAGCGTGGCCAATGCAGGGGAGCTGGCGTAGCACCAGCCACACAGGGGGTCGAAGATGTACTGGAAGCGAACGGATGCCATGGCCAAAGCCCTCGTGGAATGCTAGTGGCCGCACCTTAATAGCTGGCTCGAGAGTGATCTACAGCCCCGAGGTTGACGCTTTGTTGCTTGGAGCGTGCATATCGATCTGCTCGCTCGCCAGCAGGGCCGCTACCTGGCCCATTGCGGATCGGTGGTGAAGGCGATGGTCAGCCAGCGGTTGGGGCCTTCGTCGCCAATCGCTTCGCCGATGGCGTCGCGCAACCGGTCCCAGTCGTCCAGGGTCTGGGCTGGCCAGTCGGCAGGCACGATGAAGTACAGCTCGACCTGCAGGGCACGGCCCACCTTGGCGACGTAGGCTTCATAGCCGACGAAGCCCTGTTGGGCGACCACGCCGGAGGCTACCTCGTCGACGTGCATCTTCAGCGCTGGCGGCGTGACCAGCAGGATATCGGCCATTGCCTGGCGGATGGTCAGCAGCGGCATGGGCAGAATCACCAGGCAGATGATCGCCAGCACCGCCGGGTCGATGTAGGGGCCAAGCCAGCCATAGGTGGTCGAGGCGGTAACCTCGCCCAGCATGAAGGCGATCAACAATGCCAGCGAGATGCTCCCGGACATTACCCAGGCCTTGGCATCCAGGGCCACGAAGTCCGAGCGGATGAGTTTGTTGGCGCGGAACTCCAGAGCGGCCAGGCTGAAGCAGGCGATGGTTGCCACGAGCGCGTAGATGATCGCGAAGCCGAAGTCGAGGGGTTTGCCGCCTGCCAGCAGACTGCCGACCGCATTGATCAGCGCGTACAGCGTCACGCCGCACAGCAAGGTGCCGTTGAGCGCCAGCACCATGGGCTCCAGGTGCCAGAACCCCATATTGAAGCGCTCGGCGAGGCGGCGGTTGGCGTCGCTGTTGGACGTGTGCTTGCGGATCAGCGTGGCGACGATCAGTGCCAGGCCACTCATGCTGGCATCGGCGAGCGAATAGACGCCGTCGAAGACGATGGAGAAGGACCCCGACAAGAGACCAAAGAGGATACCGCCACCCGCTAGCAGCAGGGTGACGGCGATGGATAGGCGCAGGATGCCTTGTTCTGTTTTCATGATCGATTACCGGATACTGGGACGAGATGCCAGGCGTGGCCTGTCATTTCGGAGACTCAAAAAACTATCTTTCGGCTGGCCTGAGCGATGGCGCCTGGCGCCAGGAACTGGGCCTGGAGCGGCTTGTGACGGGCTCTGACTGAGCAGTTCCTGCCCCTGCATTGCAGGAGTCCGGGAAGGCGAGAGTGACCAGCACGATGATATTCGTCAGCCAGTATAGGTGAGCGCTCGCGCATAAAAAATTGGCGAATTGGCAAGTATTCAATGCGCTGGCGCAATGTTGGATGCCGCGCTGACCACGCGTGGTGGCAGCGCCAGGCTGCGGTTTAAAGCCCCGTTTGCCTGACGAGAGCGGCAACCAGTATCCCCGCGGCAATCGCCGGCAGTGGTTTCTTGACCAGCAGCATGACAACCGCCGTGCTCGCCAATGCCAGCCGTGCACCGTTGTCGCCTTCAAGTGCCAGGGGCGCCAGCAGTGCCACCAGTACCGAGCCGGACATGGCACTGATGAACTGCTGGGTTCTGAGGTTTATCGGCACGAACGACATGACGAAAATACCGCCCCAACGGGTGGCGAGCGTCACCACCGCCATCACGATGACGACGATCATGGCGCCGGAACCCGTCGATTCGATCATCATGCTTGCTTCTCCATCCACAAGGCACCGAGCACGCCGCCCGCCAAGGCACCGACCACCACATGGCTGTTGCTGGGCAAATACCAGTAGGCCAGCAGCGAGGCGCACGCAGCGACCGTCCAGATGATCAAAATCCGCAGATCCTTCTTGCCACCGACCACCATGGCCAGCAGGAAACAGCCCATGACCATGTCCAGGCCAAAGCTCACGGGGTCGTCGATTGCACTGCCAAAATAGATACCCAGCCAGGTTCCCAGCAGCCAGGCTGACCACAGCGCCAGGCCGCCACCGAGCAGCAGCCCCAGTCCTGGCTTGCCAGAACCGAAGGCCTGCATGGACATGGCCCAGTTGGCATCGGAGGCGACCAGCATGACGCCGTAGCGTTTGGCTGGCGGCAGGTTGCTCAGCCAGGGGTACAGCGTGGCACCCATCAGCAGGTGACGGGCATTGATCGCGAACACCGTCAGCGCCAGAGGCACTAGTGGTATGTGCGTGCCCCACAGATCCAGCGCCGCGAACTGCGATGCCCCGGCGAAGACCAGTGCGCTCATGACGAGGCTGGTCTCGGTGCTCAGCCCGGTCTGCGTGGCGGCCAGCCCGAAAGCCAGCCCGAACAGCACGACGAAGGCCGAAATGGGCAGGAATGCCTTGAATCCATCCCAGGCGATCGAGACATTGATCGCTTCCAAGTTCTTATCGCTGTTCGACAACATATCGTTCCTGTTCATGCATCCGTTGCGCTTATCGACAGCATTCGCGATGTCCGAAAAGGCGGTTAATGCGAGTTTCTCCACCCGGGGTGTAGTGAGCCTATGGCGAAAGTATGTGTCGGGTGCATTCTTCCGTAAAACGCATAATTCGCCGGTCTATCATTCGAATTGCGAATGCAGTGATGAGGGGGATGGGCTCCAGCCCGAGCTTATCCCGCTAGCCACGCTGGCAGGCCAGTTGCTGCTCGGTCAGGCGATACAGCGTGAGCGTGATTGTCGCTTGCAGCTCGACAATCACGCGGGCTCATCACTCGGCTTTCGACAGCGGCGGGGTGCGCGGTGGAATCTGGCGTTGCGAACCTGTCGACTCATAGGCGCAGGCCAGTCGCAGCAGCGCCGAGTCATCGTAGGCGCGGCCGGCGAAGGTCAGCCCGACGGGCATGCCGATATCCGCCATCACACCCATCGGCACCGTCACCGTGGGCACGCCGAGGTGGCGAATGGCGAGGTTGCCGTTGGCGACCCAGATGCCGTTGCTCCAGGCGATATCGGCGGAAGCCGGGTTGATATCGGCATCCGCTGGGCCCACGTCGGCGACGGTAGGGAAGAGCACGGCGTCGAGCCCGAGCGCGTCCATCCACTGTTCGAGATCGATCTGCCGGGTCTTCTCCAGCCCTCGCAGGCCATCGGGCAGCGTGGCGATCTCGTTCCACGGCGTGATGCCGCGTTCGGCCATGCGCACGTACTCGTCCATCCCGGCGGCCAGATCGTCCTCGCGGTTGGGCAGGGTGCCTGGGTCGTGGGGGAAAATCTGCGGCCCATCGACGTCCGCCAAACGGTTCAGTTTCGGATCGCCATTGGCACGCAGGAAGTCGTCGAAGGCCCAGGCTGACAGTTCCCAGAGTTCGTCATGCAGAAACTCTTTGGAAACCAGGCCACGGTTGAACACCGTCGAGGCGCCAGGGCGGTCGCCCTCGCAGTTGGAAACCAGCGGGAAGTCCACCTCGATCACTTCGGCGCCGGCACTTTCCAGCACCTTACGGGCGTTCTCCCACAGCGCGATCACCGAGGCACGGGTGTTGATACGCTGCCCGGTTGGCCCGCCGATGCCTGGCGAGTCGCTGGTGCCTGCGTCGGGGTCGGCATTGATGAACATGCGTGGCACGCCGAAGCGTTTGCCGGCCAGTGCGTCCGCACCCACAGCCAGTGCCTGATAGCGGTCGGGTCTTACCGAGGAGGCGGCGGGGATCGGCACCCAGGGCTGCAGGCGCCACAGGTCGCCCCGAGTGTCGGGGTCATCGGCGACGACCACGTCCAGCACTTCGAGCAGATCGACCATGCTTCGCGCGTAGGGCACCACCACGTCCATGGTTGGCGTCAGCGGCCAGTTGCCGCGCACCGAGATCACCCCGCGCGACGGCGTATAGGCGCACAAGCCATTGTTCGAAGCCGGGCCACGACCGCTCGACCAGGTTTCCTCGGCGAGGCCAAAGGCGGCGAAACTGGCAGCCGTCGCAGTACCAGCCCCGTTCGAGGAGCCCGAGGCGAACGGGGCGGTCAGGTAGCTGGCGTTGTACGGGCTTTCGGCGCGGCCATAGACGCCACGCTGCATGCCACCGTTGGCCATCGGCGGCATGTTGGTCTTGCCCAGGCAGATGGCGCCGGCCGCGCGCAGGCGTTCGACGGTGAAGGCGTCGCGGTGGGCGAGCAGGTCCTTGAAGGCCGGGCTGCCCGAGGCGGCGGTCAGCCCCTTGACCAGGTAGCTGTCCTTGGCGGTGTAGGGGATGCCATCGAGCGGGCCGCGGGTTTCGCCACGGGCGCGGCGGGCGTCGGATGCCTCTGCCTCGAGCAGCGCGTCCGGGTTGCGCACCACCACGGCGTTCAGCGCGGTGGCCGTCTGCGGGCCGTCATAGGCGTCGATCCTGGCGAGGTAGGCTTTGACCAGTTCGACCGCTGTGGTGCGGCCCGCCTCCAGCGCAGCGCGCAGTTGGGCGATGGAAACTTCGGTTACCTCGATCATGGTGTCACCACTGTTAGCTGGCAGGTGGACGACGCCTGGCGTCATGCTGCACCTGAATGGGATGGAGGGCTCGAGCAAAGCCTGCACGGGCGCCGATTCTAGCGCGCGAGTGGCCGTCCGGGCGATCACGTCGTGGCTCGCGAGGTGCGATGTTGTACATTGCCGTTTTCGAGTTTCGCAGAGGCGCAACGATGGACAACCCGATCAAGCCCGTGAGCCTGGACAAGGCCTACCGGTTGCTCAACCACGGCCCCACGGTGCTGGTATCCGCACGCCATGACGGCGTCGACGGGGTGATGGCCGCCGCCTGGGCTTGTGCCCTGGATTTCGACCCGCCCAAGCTGACCGTGGTACTGGACAAGATCACCGCCACCCGTGCGCTGGTCGAGCGTAGCGGTCGATTAGTCATTCAGGTGCCCACTGCCGCGCAGCTGGAACTGACTCACCAGGTCGGTTCGCGCAGCTTGAACGATGAGCCCGACAAGCTGGCCACTACCGGCGTCGAACTCATCGCCCTGGGCGATCAGAATCTGCCTTTCGTCGCGGGCTGCTCGGCATGGCTGGCCTGCCGCCTGATCGTAGAGCCGCACAACCAGCAGACCTACGACCTGTTCATCGCCGAGGTGACCGCTGCGTGGGCCGATTCGCGGGTGTTTCGTGACGGGCGCTGGCACTTCGAGGAGGCCGATCCCGCCTGGCGCAGCATCCATCACGTAGCCGGCGGTCACTTTTATGGGATCGGCGAGGCATTGAGTCGCAAATGATCCGCGCTGCGCGCTGTCTCAGCTAGGCATGGGCGAGGGCGTGATCACCTGGCGCCTGAACGCTATCGGAGTTCGAGATGAAATCACTGATCGGTTTTACCCTGATGCTGGCTGTGCTGACCGCCACCGGCGCATCCGCCGACGAGCGCGCGCCGCAGACCATCCGCGTGATTCCCAAGGCTTACGTCAGCCCGGGTGCCAGTGGCAGCGTCGACACCTATGAGCGTCAGGAGCGTTACAACCTGTATGGTGGCCAGCGCATACCGCAAGGCATCGATTCAAGCCGTTATGAAAGCGGCCAGCGCAGCTCGACCTTCGAGACCCGTGGCGGCATTCGCCAGAGCACCGAGTACCCGAACGGTTACCAGATTCAGCGATATCCGGGGCAGGGCACGCAGCAGTACCAGCAGCGGCGCTGAGTGCGCCGGGCATTAGACTTTGGTCTAAAAGGGAGGGGGTTTCGACTAAGGTCGTCTGTCGGAAGTTGAATGCTGACTTACAGTTATCCATACCAGCATCCTGCTGTGGAGGATAACAATAAAATGAACGACAGCATCTACCGGCGGATCGAGCAAAGTCCGCACTTCAAGGAGCTAGTAGCCAAGCGTGAAAAATTCGCCTGGATACTTTCCGCCATCATGCTTGGCATCTATATCGGCTTCATCCTGCTCATCGCCTTCGTGCCCGGCTGGCTGGGAACCCGCATCACCGAAGGTTCTCCGATCACCTGGGGCATTCCAGTGGGCCTCGGCGTAATCCTCTCGGCCTTCGTGCTGACCGGCATCTACGTGCGCCGCGCCAACAGCGAATTCGACAACCTGAACCAGGTGATCCTGGATGAGGTGGGCAAATGATCGGCCGTATCCTCTCCACGTTGGCCCTGATGGCCCTGGCCCCGACCTTGTGGGCCGATGCATTGACCGGCGACGTTCAGCGTCAGGCAGTCAATACGCCCGCGATCCTGATGTTCCTGGCTTTCGTCGGTGGCACCCTGTGCATCACCTACTGGGCTTCAAAACGCAGCAAGTCGACGTCTGATTTCTATACCGCGGGGGGCGGTATCACAGGCTTCCAGAACGGCTTGGCAATCGCTGGTGACTACATGTCGGCGGCGTCCTTCCTGGGTATTTCCGCCCTGGTGTTCACGTCCGGCTACGACGGCCTGATCTACTCGATCGGCTTCCTGGTCGGCTGGCCGGTGATCCTCTTCCTGATCGCCGAACGCCTGCGCAACCTGGGCAAATACACCTTTGCCGACGTGGCGTCCTATCGCCTCAAGCAGAAGGAAATCCGTACCCTGTCAGCCAGCGGTTCGCTGGTGGTGGTGGCTTTCTACCTGATCGCGCAGATGGTCGGTGCAGGCAAGCTGATCGAGCTGCTGTTCGGCCTGCAATACCATGTGGCGGTCGTGCTGGTCGGTATCCTGATGGTGATGTACGTGCTGTTCGGCGGCATGCTGGCTACCACCTGGGTGCAGATCATCAAGGCGGTGTTGCTGCTTTCCGGTGCGTCGTTCATGGCGTTCATGGTGATGAAGCACGTCGACTTCAACTTCAACACCCTGTTCACCGAAGCGATCAAGGTTCACGCCAACGGCGAGAGGATCATGAGCCCCGGTGGCCTGGTGAAAGACCCGATCTCGGCGATCTCCCTCGGCCTGGCGCTGATGTTCGGTACTGCCGGTCTGCCGCACATCCTGATGCGCTTCTTCACCGTTGGCGATGCAAAGGAAGCCCGTAAATCGGTGTTCTACGCCACCGGCTTCATCGGTTACTTCTACATCCTGACCTTCATCATCGGTTTCGGCGCGATCCTGCTGGTCAGCACCAACCCGGCCTTCAAGGACGCTGCTGGCGCTCTGCTGGGCGGTAACAACATGGCGGCGGTGCACCTGGCCAATGCCGTGGGTGGCAGCATCTTCCTGGGCTTCATCTCGGCCGTGGCCTTCGCCACCATCCTCGCGGTGGTTGCCGGTCTGACCCTGGCGGGCGCTTCGGCGGTTTCCCACGACCTGTACGCCAGCGTGTTCAAGAAGGGCAACGTCAACGAGAAGGACGAGCTGCGCGTATCGAAGATCACCACCGTGTGCCTGGGTATCCTGGCCATCGGCCTGGGGATTCTCTTCGAGAAACAGAACATCGCCTTCATGGTGGGTCTGGCGTTCTCCATCGCGGCGAGCTGTAACTTCCCCGTACTGTTCCTGAGCATGTACTGGAAGAACCTGACCACCCGTGGCGCGATGGTCGGTGGCTGGCTCGGCCTGATCACCGCCGTGGTACTGATGGTGCTCGGCCCAACCATCTGGGTCACGGTGCTCGGTCACGAGAAGGCGATCTTCCCGTACGAATACCCGGCGCTGTTCTCCATCATCGTGGCCTTCGTCGGTATCTGGTTCTTCTCGATCACCGACAAGTCCGAATCGGCTGCAGAGGAACGTGCGCTGTTCCTGCCGCAGTTCGTGCGCTCGCACACCGGCCTGGGCGCCAGTGGCGCTTCGTCTCACTGATCGGTCCTGCAGTACTGAAAAGGGCGGCCCTCGGGCCGCCCTTTTCTTTTCTGGCGATCGGCAATCCGCGGTGGCGGACCAGGCGCATATGCAGCGTTTGCTACTCGGGCCAAGGTTGGGTCCTGCAACAGGTCGCTGCGCTCGGGGTTGACCCTAGCTTGGTTCGAGCGCTGCGCCGCTATCGATGTGGATGCGGTCACGGCCCGCGCCCTTAGCCTGGTAGAGCTGCTGGTCCGCGCGCTGCAGCCAGCTTTCCCATTGCTCGCCAGCCCTTAGCACAGCGCCACCCATGGAAACGGTCACCAGGCCGCCAGGGCTGCTCAGGTGCTGGGCTATCTGCGCCTGCAGGTGTTCCGCCGCGGAGAGCAGCCCTTGTTCATCGGTATTGCCCAGCAACAGCAGAAACTCTTCGCCACCAAAGCGAAACAGCCGATCTTCCTGGCGGACGCTGCGCTGGGCCAATGCGACGAAATCCACCAGTACCTGGTCGCCGGCCTGGTGACCGAAGCGGTCGTTGATCTGTTTGAAATGGTCGAGGTCGATGAGCAGAACCGAGGCATTGATATCGTGCCGGCGCCGGTTGGATACGGCGATTTTCAGTTCATCGTTCATCACCCGGCGGTTGCGGGCGCCGGTCAGCGGGTCGCGGGTGGCCCAGGCATGCAACTGGTCACGCTGGTGCTGGGTGCGGTAGGCAAAGATGAAGGTCAGCACACTGGCCAGCAGTGCGGTGACCAGAAACGACAGCATCTGGTAACGGCTTTCGAATACCGTGCCCGGCACCAGCAGGGAATAGATCGCCAATGCGGCGACCACCAGTACGGTCGCGAGCAGTGCCCTGGGCGGTGACACCATGAAGAAGTTGAAGAGGATCAGCGGGTAAATCCAGAACAGCCCGTTGACGCCCAGATTGAGGGTGATCAGTGTGGCGCACAGCGAGAAGATACCGGCCAGCCAGACCCCGGGTCGGACCGTGTCGCCGGTGCGCCAGGCGTGAATGACGGCCAGGATGGTCGACAGCACGATCACCGTATCGGCGACGCTGACCAGATAGTTACCGTGCACGGCGCGGTAGACGGCATAAGGCGAAATGCCCAGTACACCGAACAGCCCCATGAGGGTAATGATCGAAAGTTGGAAATCCTTGCGCAGCCGCGCAAGCAGACGCTTCACGTGAATAGCCATGGTGCTTTCATTCTGGTTGTGGGCGCGCGTGCTCGATTGCTGCAGATAGGTCGCTTGCAGATGAGCGTCTCGACCTCAGGCAGCCGTTCACATTGGCGGGGTCGCTGGCGGACCGCAAGTGAGGAAAGTGGTCAAAGTGCCAGCATATGCGCCAGGATGCACGAATGGCGTGTTTCAGCGCCGCATGGCGTCCAGTGTCTTGCTGCGCCGGTAGCGGGCCAGGCGTTCGGCAAGCGGTGAGGGCAGTTCGTGGCACGCTTGAAAACCCTGGCGCTCGTAGAACGGTTGCAAGTCGGGATGGCAGAACAGCCAGGTGGGCGTTTGCGCACCCTGCAGCGCAGCGTCGATCAGGGCGCTGGCCAGGCCCTGTTGGCGCCGTGCCGGCGCGACCAGCAGGCTGGTCAGCCACTGGCCGTGAGCGGCCTCCTGCAGGCACAGCGCGGCAACGATCTCGCCATCTCTGGCGACCCAGACCTGATGGTCGCTGCGGGTACGCATGGCGGAGCGATGGCTGCGATAGAACTTGTCCGCCAGTGGGCGCAGATGATCGGGCAACAGGCAGAACACGGGCATGGCAAACGGCCGCGTTGAATGGCCGGCCAGTCTAAGTGGCGGGCGAGGGTGAAACCAGTGGTTCGCGCCAGATCAGCCGCTCGGTTGCAACTGCCTTTGCGCGCTGATTTCCGGCAGATCCTCGCGGCGCAGGTAGATACGCAGCGGTTCGCCGATGTTCAGGCGCTCATCGATACGCAGGCCGGAGAGCAGGCTCAGGCGCTCGCGTTTCAGGGTCATCAATTCGGATGTCTCGCCAGTTGCCCAGACGAACTCGCTGGTTGGCGTGATGCTGTTTTCGGCGACGTCGAGGCCAAAGGCGTCTTCGCTGAAACGCACGATGTGTTGACCGGTCTTGACGTTGAAGCCGACGAAGCCTTTCAACTGGTCGGCGGCGGCGCAGATGTCGGCAGAAGTGATAGCCATGTGAACCCTCGCGTATGAGAAGCGGATCGCCACAGGCTAAGGGCTTTGAACACACAGGCCTTGCCGTAGATCAATGGAGGCTGGGTGGCGCGGTGGACAACTTGTCGCAGGCGCTTGGCGGTAACCGTGCATGACGGACAGCCGCCAGGGTCGAGTCCGTCGACGGGTTCGCTGCACTCAGCCTTCGGGATCGATACCACGCAGTGGGCCCACGTCGCGAATCGAGTTGGAGACCCGGTAGTTCGGCGCTTGCAGTGCGCTGCGGATTTTCTCGTAATCTTCGTAGGGCAGACCACTGCGGCTGAGCATCTCCAAGGCGAATTGCTTGACCTCTGCGTCCGTGTAGGGGCGTTCGGCTGCCGATTGCGGGCTGGCACAGCCGGTCAGGAACAGGATGAAAACCGTGAGCAGGGGGAGCAGGGAGCGTGGCATGGGAGCACCTGTGAACGAGGCCGTTTGTATGCCTCATAGGCTATTCACTGGCTGCCGCCGGAAGAAATCATTCGCTTCGATAGTGGCTATCGTCGCTTCCGCTCGAATGGCGGGATCGTACGCTCAGGCGCTTGGCCAGAGCAGGGGCAGGACGTGTCGGCGCAGCAGCGGCGCTAGGTCGTCCGTTCGCGGGTCGCAGGCGCTTAGCCAGCGCAGCTCTTCCAGTTCGGCTGCGGGGTGCACCGGGTGTGGCAGCATGCCGCTGAAGATATCGGCTTCGACCCGGGTATTTGCCTCGTTGGCGGCGACTTCGCTGAAATGGCCCAGCGGCGTGAAGGCTGACTCGGGCACGCGCAGCTGCAGCTCCTCGTGGAGTTCACGCAGCAGGGTCTGCATCGCTGTCTCACCCTCGTCACGCTTGCCGCCTGGCAGCATGAACCTGTGCGTGCCGCGCTTGCGCACCAACAGCAGACGGCCGGTTTCGTCGAACAGGCAGGCTGCTGCGATGTGCAGAGTACGAGGAGGCATGGCTGTCAGTGCAGGTTCTTAGGCTGCATCAGGCCATCGAGCAGGCCGACCTTCACCGCCATCAGCGGCGAGTTGTTGATCCACACGTCGTCGATGACGATGGTGCGGCCGATGTCTTCCTTGTCAGCTGCCACGAGCAGGTAGTAGGTGCCGTCTTCCGGTGCCTCACCATCCCAGCCCAGGGTGCTCATGCCGATCACCGTGGCAGGACGGGCGGGCTTGTTGGGGATTACCGTGCCGTAGGCGTCCATCAGCACTGCGCGGGGCTTCAGGGCGAACTTGTTGATGCCCATGCAGGTGTGATCGCACAGCGAGTTGACGTTGAGGCGATAGCGCTCGCCTTGCTTCAATTGCAGGGAGTACACGCGGTAGTTGGACAGCGAACTGCCGAACTGCATGCTGGCATTGCCGGCCTTGCCACGCGGCAGGCTGGAATGCGGGTTGAGTGGCAGCGGAACGACCTGGGCATTGTGGATCGCCTCCAGGTTGCTGCGAACGATACTGTTGTGGTCGGTCGTGGTGGTGGACGACGACTGGGGGGCGCTACTGCAAGCTCCAAGCATTAAGCAGGCGGCGAGAACGAGATATTTGTGCAAGATGCAGCTCCTGTGCGGCAATGTTCCGCTCTGCGATTGATCCGCAAAGAAGGAAGCCGGACAGTATACCGGGTTATTGCGGCAATACCGTGATGGAATGCCGCAATTCGCCCCAGCCTGCTTCAACGCCGCGGTACTGGCGCGCGGCAGGCGTTGATCGGGTGCTTAGCCGGCCAGACCCACGTAGACGTTCTGTACATCGTCGTGGTTGTCGATGGCTTCGAGGAAGGCTTCGACTTCTTCGCGCTGTTCGGGCGTCAGGTTCGCGACCGGGTTTTTCGGGCGGTAACCGAGGTTCGCCGAGTTCACCGTGAAGCCCTGTTCCGGCAGCGCACGGCTGACCAGATCGAGATCGGTCGGCTCGGTGATGAACAGAGTGTTGCCTTCATCGGCTTCGTCGAAGTCCTGAGCGCCGGCTTCGATAGCCGCCAGCTCCGGGTCGGCGCCGCTCTCGCTGGAGGCCTCGATCAGCCCGACATGATCGAAATCCCAGGCTACCGAACCGCTGCTGCCGAGCTGGCCCTTGCGGAACAGCACGCGAATCTCCGCCACGGTGCGGTTGACGTTGTCGGTCAGGCACTCGACGATCAGTGGCACCTGGTGCGGCGCGAAGCCTTCGTAGGTGGTGCGTTCGAAGTTGACCGTCTCGCCGCTCAGGCCTGCGCCTTTCTTGATCGCGCGATCCAGGGTGTCCTTCGGCATCGAGGCTTTTTTCGCCTGATGGATGGCCAGGCGCAGCTTGGGGTTCATGTCCGGATCGGCGCCATTGCGCGCGCAGACCATGATCTCCTTGACCAGGCGACCGAAAATCTTGCCCCTGGCGTTGGCGGCGGCTTCTTTAGGTTTGGCTTTCCACTGGGCGCCCATGTCTGTTCTCTCGACTATGCGGATGATGGATAGGCGCAGCCTTGCATTGGCGGGCAAGGGCTGCGCGGCGAATCTGGTGGCGGATTTTAATCCGTCGCCGCCGCGCTGGCACCCTGCAAATTGCTTTACAGCCCGATAACGCGCGCAGCAACGCTGGCGTCAGGGCGTCTGCACCAGTTGATTGACCAGATTCAGCGCCTTTTCGAAGGACGGATAACCGCTCTTGGCCACGTCCAGCTCGGCATAGTCCGCGCGATACTCTTCGGCGCGAATGGGATCGGCCTCGTCGACCAGATAAGGCTCCGACCAGATCTTGTAGAGCAGCGCCACGGCGTAGGGTTGCTGTTGCGCCGCAGCGTCCTCCAGCTTGCTCAGCACCTCGTCGGTCTGCGGGCCTTCGCGAATCATCAGAATCGCCTGATAGAACTCGACCTCTCCGCGTTCATCCAGGCTTTCCGAGCGGCGCAGCAGGGCACCGGCCAGCTCATGGCTTTCCATGTCGCCGGACACCACCAGCATCTTGGCCTGCAGCATGTCGTTCTGATAGAGCAGTTGGCGGTCGCGACAGCTGTCTCCACTCAGGGGCTCGTCGCAGGACGTCGAAGAGGCGCAGCCGCCGAGCATCAGGGCGCTCAGCAGCAGACAGCCAATGCCGTGTCGGCAATCAATCATGGGTATCCCTCAGGCAAATCTGATGTATCGACCAGCAGGGCGCCGTCGGGTTCGACCAACCGACGATCTTTCTGGGGTGCGCGAGTCGGTCCGATCAACGCAATGCCTTCACCGCCGCGCCGATGAAGGTGTAGGTTTCCATCTCCCGCTCATCCATCTCCGGCTTTGGCCAGGTACTCCACACCACCGCCACGATCTTCTCCTTGGGGTTGATGTAAAGGAATTGCCCAAAGATACCCTGCGCCTCGAAGGCCCCGCCGTCATGCTCGGGCAGTGCTGCGGTACCGGTGGGGAACAGCCACCACTGGTAGCCATAGCCGAGCGCGTACTCACCGTCGTACAGCTTGCCGGGTTCAAGGTGGGAGCCCGGTGTGGCGCGGGTGGCACTCGCCAGCCAGCCGGCAGGCAGGATGCGCTCGCCGTCGATCACCCCGTCATCGAGGATGAACTGGCCGAAGCGGCCGTAATCGCGCAGGGTCGCTGACAGGCCGCTGCTGCCTATTTCCTGGCCGGCACGGCTGTCCAACTGCCAGAAGGCGTCGCGCTCCATGCCCAGGCGTGCCCAGATGCGTTCGGACAGGTAATCACTGGTGGTCATGCCGGTCGCAGCGCGTACCAGCTCACTCTGCAGGTGGGACTCGCCGGTGCTGTAGGCGAATGCCGTGCCAGGGGCGTGGGCCCTCTTCAGGCCTGACATCTGCTTGAGCAGGGCGCCCGGGTTGTTGGCCAGTTGCAGCTCGAACATACGGCGGCGGTCGGATTTCGGGTCGCGATACGTTTCGTCCCAGGCTGCGCCCGAACTCATCTGCAGCATCTGCTCGACGCTCACGCCGTCATAGGCGCCGCCCTTGAGTTGCGGCAGGTAGCGGGTCAGTGGGTCTTTCACGCTGGCGATACTGCCTTGTTGCACGGCAGCGCCCACCAGTGTCGAGGAGATCGACTTGACCACGCTGAACGAGGTCCAGCGCGTACTGGCGTCATTACCCATGGCGTACTTCTCCAGGGCGATCTTGCCGTCCTTGATGATCAGCACGCCGCCAACCTGATTGCGGCGCATGAACGCCTCGACGCCCACTAGCTGGCCGTCGACGCTGTACTGCACCGGCACCTCGGCACCGGCTGGCAGCGGATAGACCTTGGGGCCACGGTGCACCGTCCGGGTGAAGAACAGCTCGTCCATGTGCCGGTAGGTGCCGGGCTGGTAGGCCGGGCTCAACTCGTAGAGATCCTGAGCGCGACCGATTCGCTCTGGTTTGTCGGGCGCAGGTGTCTGCGAGCTGGCGCAGGCACCGAGCAGCATGGCGATTGCGGGCAGGACGAGGGCGTTGCGGCATGCGGCTCTGGTGCTCATGGTGCGTTCCCGATCATGGCTGTTGGCTTCAACCATAGCCGATAACGGCAGCGAACAGCCGGCCAACCGTGGGCCGGAGAGGTTGAACTGTCGTTCGTCGATGTCGCTCTACTGCGCACGTGCATGAAAACCGACCCACCTGATGGAGACCCCACATGGAACTTCCCAACAAAGACCTCGGCACCCTGTTCCAGCAACTGGGCCTGGACTCCGACCCGGCCAGCATCGACGCGTTCATCGCCGAGCACTATCCGCTGGCCGATGAGGTCAAGGTGTCCGAAGCGTCATTCTGGACCGAATCCCAGGCGGCTTTCTTGAAAGAAGAGCTGCTCGAAGACGCCGAATGGGCGCCGGTGGTCGATGAGCTCAACGTGCGCCTGCACGAGAGCAAACCGGCATAAACGCATGTGCGCCACCGTGGCAGCTGGCGTGCCGTGAATGGCATCGCCAGCGCGCACGTCGCTTCAGCGCACCTCGCACACCCTGAGCTTGGTGCTACGGATCCCTGGACCCATGCCACTCAACTCCCTTGACTGGTCATCGCCAGCATCGCCCCCAGGCCTACCAGCAGGCCGCCGAATACGCGGTCGATCAAATGCCTGACCGCTAGCAGCCTCTGCCTTATCGCCCCCACCGAAAAACACAGTGCCACCAGGCTGAACCAGCCCACATGCGCCAGTGAGATGAACGCGCCATAAGCGATCTGGGTCGCCAGGGAGGCGCTCGGCTGCACGGCCTGCATGAACAGGCTGACGATGAAAATCGAGGTCTTGGGGTTCAGTGCATTGGTCAGCAGGCCTGTGCGCAGAGCGATCAGGTTCGACAGTGGCTCGGTGGTGGGAGCGGCGGATGCTTCGGAGGCCGGCCTGGCCAGCAGCATTCTGACGCCGAGGTAGATCAGGTAGGCCGCACCAGCCAGCTTCAGCAGGTTGAACAGCCATAGCGACTGCTGCAGTAGCAGGCCAATGCCGAGCAGGGTATAGCTCAGGTGGATCACTACCCCCAGGCCAATCCCCAGAGCAGTGAACATACCCGCCTGCCGCGACAGCAGCAGGCTGTTGCGGGTGACCAGGGCGAAGTCAGCACCGGGGCTTATCACCGCCAGCAACGTTATGCTGACTACAGCTATCCACTCGCTCATGGCTTATCCTTTTGTTCATTTGGAAATAAGCCAATTATTCAGCCTGTTAGCCTTGGTGGATAACGATGAGTTCTGACATAGGTAGTGAGCTAGACTCACAATTTGGTGATTCCCGGCTGCCGTCTTTGATGGCACTGCGGTGCTTCGAAGCGGCGGCGCGGCTGGAGAACTTCAGCAAGGCTGCGCAGGAGCTTCACCTCACCCACGGCGCCATCAGCCGCGCTGTACGGCTGCTGGAGCAAGACCTTGGGGTGTCGCTGTTCGAACGGCGCAGGCAGCGGGTTTTTCTCAACGAAGCGGGGGGCAAGCTGGCGCGCGCAGTCACTGAAGGTCTTGGCGTGATGCGTCAGGCCGTGCGCGAGCTGCGCGACAGTGCCCAGCGGATACGGCCGCAGGTGCTGTCCTGCGAGCCAACCTTGTTGATGCGTTGGTTGATTCCGCGCTGGAGCGACTTTCAGGCTTCTCATTCCGGGCTGGAACCGCATCTGCTCGCCGGTGGTGGCTCGTTCAGCTTCGATAACGGAATCGACCTGGCTATCCGTCGTGACGATTTTTCCTGGCCCGACGATTATCACGCCGAGATCCTGTTTGCGGAAAAGGTAGGGCTCGTCTGTCGACCAGATAGAGTCGGCGACTGGTTCGTCGAGGATGATGGCGGATTGTCGTTGCAGTCGCAGGCACCGCTCTTGCAGACCCGCACGCGACCTGCCGCCTTCGAGGAGTGGGCCGCAGCCACCGGCAGGCGTTTGCCAACTGGCCCGGTGCGGGCCTTCGAGCACTTTTACTTCAGCTTGCAGGCCGCGGTTGCAGGCTTGGGCGTGGCCGTCGGCCCATGGCATTTGGTGCGCGATGACATCGATGCCGGTTTGCTGGTGGCGCCGCTGGGTTTCATCGAGGATGGTTCGCACTACTGCCTGCTGGCCCCCAAGCCGATGCGGGTGGATAGCCTGGAGGCCAGGCTGGTCGAGTGGCTGCGGGTGGCGGGTAGCGCTTAGCGCAGATACGGCCTGGACGCTTCGGCAGTGGCTGCCTCAGGGGCGCCCGCTGTCCAGGCGCTGCAGTTCGCGCCTGACCATGGCTGCGTACTCGGCAGGTGACAGGCTGTAGAGTTCGCTGGCCACCCAGCTCAGCCAGCGAGGCCCGAGCGCCGCCCGCTGGGCCAGCAGGCGCTGGGCTTCGGCGGTCGCCTGTTCGGCTTGTTGCTGATGAAAGTCGGCGCGGCTCATTGCGAGGTCTCTTGCGGTTCGATGGGCGTGGCGCCCATTCTCGCCACGCACAGGTGCTTGGTAAACCGCTGCTTGCGCGTTAGGCTCGCGGTCTATGCGCCTGGTCGAGACTCTAGCGATGCCCTCAGTGGTGAATTTCAAAGACAGGATCGTTGCGTTGCGCCCTGGTGATCAGGTTGGCGCAGCGGCCGATGTCGATCTGCTCTATGCCTACGAAAGCGACCGTGGGCGCATCATCAATTCCGCGGCCATCCGCCGCCTCCAGCAGCGCACCCAGGTGTTTCCGCTGGAGCGCAACGCTGCGGTGCGCAGCCGCCTGACCCATTCGATGGAGGTGCAGCAGACCGGGCGCTTCATCGTCCGTACCCTGTATGCGCAGCTGGGTGATCGCGCTGCCGATTACGGTCTCGATGGTTTGCAGGGCGCTTTGGAAAGTCTGGTGGAAATGACCTGCCTGATGCATGACATCGGCAATCCGCCTTTCGGTCACTTCGGCGAGTTCGCCATCGGTGAGTGGTTCGAACGCGGGCTGGACGGGTTGTTCGCCGTCGCCCTGCCGCAGCCGTCGGACAACCACGAACTGCACGCCCGGATGCGCGCCGACCTGCGCAATTTCGAAGGCAATGCCCAGGCCGTGCGGCTGGTGGTCAGCCTGCAGCGCCTGCGCCTGACCTACACCCAGACCGCCGGCCTGCTCAAATACCTGCGCCCCGCTTATCAGCCGAAGCCGGCCAAAGGTACCGCCAACGCTTACCTGAACAAGAAGCCGGGTTTCTATCTTGCCGAGGAAGACTTCGTCACGGGGCTGCAGCAGGCGTTGGGTCAACAGCCGGGAACCCGCCACCCGGTGGCCTACATCATGGAAGCGGCCGACGACATTTCCTACTGCCTCGCCGATATCGAAGATTCGGTGGAGAAGGGCATCCTCAGCGTGGCCGAGCTTGCGCCGCTGCTGATCGAGACCTTCGCGGGCATGCAATCGCCCGATGTGCAGATTCCCGGCTCGCGTCACTCGTTCCGCAGCCTGGTCGAACAGGCGCTGGAGAGCTATCACCAGGAAGAAATCAACAAGGCTGGCGAGTTCTTCGTCAAGCTGCGGGTCAGCATGATCCACCCGCTGGTGCAGCATGCGGCCCGCCAGTTCATCGACAACATCGAAGCGGTCCACGCTGGCACGCTGGACCGTGCGCTGATCGAAGACGACAGCCTGCCCCATGCCATCGTGCAGACTTTCAAGGATGTCGCCATGGCGCGGGTGTTCTGCCATCGCGAGGTGGAAACCTTGCAGTTGCAGGGCTACCGGATCATCCACGGCTTGCTGGACAGCTATGGCGCACTGTTGCGCGTCGATGCGCAGACCTTCGTGGAACTGACCGAGGGGCGATGCCGCCGTGAGGCCTATCTGCAGATGCTCGTGCGGCGCCTGCCGGGCCAACTGCTCAAGGCCTATCGTCAGGCCGTGCGCGAGTCTGCCGAGAGTGATCAGGCTGCCTGGGAGTTCTACCACCGCTGCCGTTTGCTGCAGGATTTCATCAGTGGCATGACCGATCAGCACGCCCATGACGAGTACCGCAGCCTGTCGGCGCTGTAGCGCTCTAGATGTTCTTCCAGATCAGTTGCAGCCCCGCGATCAGCATGCCCAGGCGCGCGATGCGGTAGAACCAAGTGTGATTGATGCGCGGTTGCAGCCACAGGCCCGCCCATACGCCGAGCGGCACGATGGGCGCGAGCATCAGGCTGAGCAGCAGGTTCTCCTGGGTGAACTGACCGAGCCAGGTGTAGGGAATCAGCTTCATGGCGTTGGTCAGCAGGAAGAACATGTTGATGGTGGCCACGTAGCGCACTTTCTCCAGCTGCTGCGGAAGCAGGTGCATCATCACCGGTGGCCCGCCTGCGTGGGCGATGAAACTGGTGAAGCCGGCCAGCGACGACAGCGTCAGGCCGCGCCCGGAGCGCAATGGGCGTGGCGTCGGGTCGCTCTTGAGCAAGCCCATCAGCACGAAAGATATGGCGATGATGCCGATCAGCAGGCCGATCAGGTTCTCGTTGAACAGTTCGAAGGTCAGTGAGCCGATGACGATGCCGATCAGTGCGCCGGGCAGCATGACCTTGAGGTTGGCCACGTCCCACTTGCCCCAGTAGGCCTTGAGCCCGACCACGTCGGCCAGGCAGAGTATCGGCAGCATCACCGCCACGGCCTGCATCGGTGAAGTGGCCAGGGCCAGCAGTGGCACCGCGATGCCGCCCAGCGCACCACCAAAGCCGCCTTTGGAAAGACCGGTGAGAAAAACCGCCGGAATGGCGAACAACAGGAGGTCGACGAGGGTCATTGCACTGCAGCCCGATCAGGAAGCGCGCAGGGTAGAGGCTGTTGCCGCCGCACCGCAAGTCGGCTGATTCCCTTCTTCACTCAGGAGTGCCCCGAGCATGTCGAGCCCCCACCCTGCACCCGACCGCAACGATGGTCTGATCGCTCGCTACGCGTTCGCCAGACGCGTCGCCCTGGCAGCCGCAGCGCGCGGCATGGCCTACTACGCACGGCGCAACAGCCTCGCCGTACAGCACAAGGGCGATGACCTGCAGGACGTGGTGAGCATCGCCGATCAGGACGTGGAGGCCTTCATCCGCGCCGAGCTGGCCGCACATTTTCCCGAGGATGGCATCGTTGGCGAGGAGGGCGGCAGCGCTGGACTGCAGGCCCGCTGCATCTGGGTGATCGATCCCATCGACGGTACCGCGTGCTTTCTCAACGGTCTGCACAACTGGTGTGTGTCCATCGGCCTGCTGGTGGATGGGCAGCCACTGCTCGGCGCGATTGCCGATCCCAATCACGATGAGCTGTTCCACGGTTTCATCGGCCACGGTGCGTTCGTCAACGACACGCCGCTGGCGGCTCATGGCGCTGGCCATGTGCGTGAAGGGCTGGTGGGTGTGGGCACCACTCACCGGGCAGGCAAGGAGAACTTCCTGCCCTTCATCGGCGCGCTGCTGGAGGAGGGCGGCATGTTCCTGCGCAACGGTTCCGGCGCGCTGATGACCGCCTACGTGGCAGCCGGCCGCCTGATCGGCTATTACGAAACTCACCTGAAAAGCTGGGACTGCCTGGCCGGCCTGGTGCTAGTGCGCGAGGCCGGTGGTCGCCATAACGAGTTTCTGCGTGGCGATGGGCTGCTCGGTGGCAACCCCTATCTGGTCGCCGCGCCGGGTGTCTACGAACAGCTGGCGGCCATGGTCGGGCCGTCGCTGGATGCCGATTGAGGCAGCGTCAGGTGGCCTTGTAGTGCGCGAACAGTTGTTCGCCGGTCAGCTCCCGCGTTTGGTTGGCGAAGCAGTAGTAAGCGGGTTTGGCATCGATGAATACCTGGCTTTCGAACTGCCAGTTCTCGTCGCCGTCGAGCAGGCCCACCGGCACTGCGTAGAACCCACCATTGGTGAGGCGATAGAACAGGTGGGTGCCGCATTCCACGCAGAAGGCACGTTCGGCCCATTCTGAGGACGCGTAGGTGCGCACATGCTGTTGCCCGGTGAAATGCGCGGTTTCCCCTTCGACCACCAGCAGCGGTCCGCCGCTCCATTTGCGGCACGTTGTACAGTGGCAGGCGCTCACGTTTGTGGCGGTGACATGCAACGTGAGGCTGACCGCCCCGCACAGGCAACTGCCGTGTTTCTCCAGATGAGCCATGCTGCGCGCTCCTGAAAATGAGTCGATGGTTCGGTGGTGCAGCCATTGCCCGCCTACTGGGTGGGAGAGGCTGCCTGCACCACACGATGAATGAACTGTAGCTTGCCGATCACCGCGGCGGGCAGCACGAAGGGGTAGAGATCCTTCTGGCCCATGCTGCGTGCCAGTTCGTTGAGCATGGCGGCGAGTTCGATCCAGGCATTGACGAACTGCAGGAACTCGTCTGCCAGCGGATCGTTGGGGTCGTACAACGCCGCTCGGGTGAAGGGCCGGAATTCCAGCTCCACGTCACCGGCACGCATGCCGAAGCTCAGTGCGGTGTCCAGGGTGTCCATCATGTGCAGGTAGTGAGCCCAGGTTTCCGCCCAGTCTTCCCAGGGGTGCATGGTGGCGTAGGCGCTGACGAAGGAAGCCTGCCAGTCGGCCGGTGCGCCCTGCTCATAATGACGCTGCAGGGCGGCGCCGTAGTCGGCTCGTTCGTCACCGAACAGCATGCGGTAGTCGTTCAGCCACTGGCTGTTGGCGATCAGCCGGTCCCAGTAGTAATGGCCGACCTCGTGGCGGAAGTGGCCGAGCAGGGTGCGGTAGGGCTCGCGCAGCTGGATGCGGGTCTGCTCGCGCACGTCGTCGTCGGCTTCGGCGATGTTCAGGGTGATCAGGCCATTGGCGTGGCCAGTGGTGGGCTGCTTGCCTTCGGCATCCGGGCCGAGAAAGTCGAAGGCCAGGCCATTGATCTCGTCCTGGGTCTTGCTGACAAGCGGCAGACCCATGGTCAGCAGCTGCGCCACCAGGCGACGCTTGGCGGTTTCGAAGCGCGCCCAGCGCCTGTCGTTATCGAGCACCGACAGGTCGGGGATGGTGCGGTTGAGCTGGCAGGCCGTGCACAGGCCTGCGCCGTACATGGCGGGCAGCAGCCAGTTGCAGCCCGCGGCGGTGTGCAGATTGTCACAGCGCCGGTAGCGCCAGCCCTGTGGATCACCTTCCACCCGCCATACATCGGTTTGCTCGCTGGCCACGAGGGTTACCACCTGACCGCGCTCGGGCTCGTAGCCCAGCGGTGACTGGCAGGCCAGGCACTGGCTGTTGCGGAAGAAGATCGGCTGGCCACAGGTGCATTGTCCCAATGCCTTCTGGCTGGGCGTGCGGGCCTGCTTTGCCGAGTCGCCAATGCGCAGGCCGAGGGCCTGGAAGAACCGGTTCATATCATGGCCTCGCGGAAGGTGGGAACTACCGGAGCGATAGAGTGGTGCGGTGGTGGGGCGGTTCCGGCATTTTCTGTGGCCTGGGGCGGCGTGCCGGGAAAAGCGGGCGAGCGGCCTGGTGCCGAGGGGCACCAGGCGCGGTGCGATCAGTCCTGGCGGCTGGTCACTTCGAGCAGGTGATAACCGAACTGGGTTTTCACCGGGCCCTGAACCACGTTGACCGGTGCGCTGAACACCACGGTGTCGAATTCCTTGACCATCTGGCCCGGGCCGAACGAGCCGAGGTTGCCGCCGTCGCGGCTGGATGGGCAGCTGGAGTTGTCTTTGGCGACCTGGGCGAAGTCGGCACCGCCTTCGATGGCAGCTTTCAGTTCGTTGCACTTGTCTTCGGTAGCAACCAGGATGTGACGGGCAGTGGCTTTGGCCATGGGGGAAACACTCCATTCAAATGAGCTGCCGAGCCTACCGGATTCGTCTGGCGAGTCAAATTCGCTGCCCGATTTCGCTGCCCTGTGGTCGACGCGCAGCAGACTTCGAGCAGGCCTAAGGGCGCCAGTCGGCGCGCAGGCTGTTTTGCAGATGATCGACGAAAGCGCGCACCTTGGCCGTCAGCTCGTAGCGGTCACGCACGCACAGGTAGTAGTCCAGCGGCTCGACAATTGCCTGGCTGCCCGAGCTCTGTGGGCTGGCGAAGAGCTGCTGCAACTGACCGCTGGCCAGCAGTGGCTCGGCGACGAAGGCGGCGAGGCGGGTGATGCCACCGCCGCTGACGGCCACCCGGGCCAGGACGTCGATATCGTCGCTGACCAGCGCCACCCGTATCTGCGCGTCGAAGCGCACTCCATCGCGGGCGAAACGCCAGGGCATCAGGCGCCCGTCCACGGCGACCCTGAAAGCCAGGCAATCGTGCTCGCGCAGCTGTTCCGGGGTGACCGGCGTGCCGGCCTTGAGCAGGTAGGCCGGCGAGGCGCAATAGATCGACGGTACGCTGGCGATATGCCGCGCTACCAGGCCGTCCTCGAGCTGCTGTGGGATGCGGATGCTGATATCCACCGATTCCTGAATGTGATTGACGCTGCGGTCGGTGGTGATCAGCTCGCAGGCGATACGTGGGTAGCGGGCGGTGAAGGCGGGCAGCAGCGCTGCCAGCACGTAGCGCCCGAATGCGGCGCTGGACGCGATCCGCAAGCGTCCCTGAGGGGCGTCGTGTGCTTGCGTAGCCGTGCTGCGTGCCAGCTCCAGATCGCGCAGCACATCACGCACCTGCTCGAAATACAGCGTGCCGCTTTCGGTAAGTGCCAGGCTGCGGGTGGTGCGCGTCAGCAGGCGTACGCCGAGGGATGATTCCAGGCGGGCAATATTCTGGCTGGCCGCTGCGGCGCTGATGCCCAGCAGGCGAGCGCCCGCAGCGATGCTGCCGGTTTCCACCGCCTTCACGAAACTCTCGATGCCGCGCAGGGTATCCATGCTGAAGCTTTCTACTGATGGTCGGATTGATAAGGTTAGCTTGGTACTGACCTTACCCGCGGCCCGCTACCCATGGCAATTAGCGGTCGCGATAATGGCTGCGTTCGCCACACGTTGGCGTGTCGCTCTTACCTCGAAGGATCTGCCCATGCCTGACACGACGCTCAGCCGTACCCGCCGAAGCTGGAAGCTGCCAGCCAGACTATCGCCGGTGGCCTTCGCCTTTTTCATGTCCGGCATCATGGCGTTTCTCATGTGCCTGGTGATCACCGCCACCAACCGCGGCCTCAGCGACGGCTACCTGGGCGCGGTACTGGAGGCCTACCAGTTGGCGATGCCGGTGGCGTTCGTCTGCGTGATGGGCGTTCGGCCAGTGGTGCTGCACCTCGTTCGGCTTACCGTACGGGCCTCGTAACGCCGGGAGTTCGGGCGCTTCTTTGTGAGATGTATCCAGAAATGACAGGAAGTTACAAAATGATTCCGTCGTCGATGGTAGGCTAGTGCCCGAAATTCAAGCCGATCTCATGGAGCGTTACATGTTGTTCAAGGAGTTGATGCTGGCCAGCCTGTTGGCCACGGTAGTTCCCCTGACCTGGGCCGACCAGGCCCCCGCCGCGCAGGATGCGCAAGAAGCCCCCGCCGCTGAAGTCGCCGACGGTGATTCCGTCAGCGAAGAGCAGTTTCTCGACAGCCTCGATTTCCGTTCCGGCAAGGTGGTGGTCGGCAGCAACCTGGCTACCCTCGATCTTCCGGAAAACCTGGTATTCCTCGACGGTGCCGACGCCGAGCGCGTGCTGGTCGAGGCCTGGGGCAATCCGCCAGACGACAAGCTGCCGCTGGGCATGATCCTGCCCAAGGGCGTATCGCCCCTGGCGGACGAGTCCTGGGCCGTCACCGTGGAGTACGAAGAAAACGGCTACGTGTCCGACGAGGACGCCGCGGACATCGACTACGCCGACATGCTCAAGGACCTGCAGGACGGCGCCAAGGCCGAGAACGAGTGGCGTACCGAAAACGGCTACGAGCCCATCGCCATCGTCGGCTGGGCATCCGCCCCGCATTACGATGCCGCAGGCAAGAAGCTGCACTGGGCCAAGGAAGTGAAATTCGGCGACAGCGACGAGCACATCCTCAACTACAACATCCGCGTGCTGGGCCGCAAAGGCGTACTGGTGCTGAACTTCATCGCCGGCATGCATCAGCTGCCGCAGATCGAAGAGAACCTGCCGGCAGTGCTGGCCATGACCGACTTCAACGACGGCAACCGCTACGCTGATTTCAACCCGGATATCGACGAAGTCGCGGCCTATGGCCTCGGAGCGCTGATCGCCGGCAAGGCAGCTGCCAAAGTGGGCCTGTTCGCTGCGGCGCTGGTGCTGCTCAAAAAGGCGTGGTTCCTGCCGGTACTGCTGATTGGCTGGGTATGGCGGCGCATGACCGGGAAGAAGAAGGAACAGCCGCAGCCGCTGGCGCCTGAACCGCAGGTGCAGCCTGAGGCCAAAGCCGAGACTGACCCACCGCTACCTGCGCAGCGCGTTTCCAGCGTGATGGATCTGAACAATCCGCGCGAGGACGACAAGCGCTGACAGCCCCACCGCGCTGACGAAAGAGCCCTGGCCATTGCCGGGGCTTTTTGTTGGCCGATGGAACTGCGTTTCGGCCCTGACCGCCGTAGCGGCGATGCGGAAAATCAGAGGTAGGAGCCGATGATGATGAGCAGCCAAAGCAGGCCGCCCGGCAGCATGCACAGATAATTCGCGGTGCTGAAGCGACTGTTGCTCTGGCCGGTCGGATCATCGCTGGCCAGGTTGGCTTTCTCCTGGATGATCGACAGCGGCCAAGCCGGCAGGATGGTACCCGCGAGCAACAGCATGATTTCCAGGGTCACGCCGATATGGCCGTCCAGACGCGAAAGACCGTTGCTGGCGAATACCAGAACGATGTACATCCACGCCGCACTCGCATATCGCCAGTCGCCCAGACCCTTGGCTTGCAATTGCGCGAGGATCAGCCGGCACAGCGAATGAATGAAGAAAATATGGAAGATCGAGCGCGCTGCGGGGCTGATCTTCTTCGGGCGCATGGTGGCCCGTTGGCTATCCCATTGCTTGTAGGCCCAGTAGACCGCGTAGAACCCAAGCGTCATGAAGAACAGCACATAGAGCTTGCTGGTGGAGGTGACGAAGAAGGTGGTGCGCGGGCGTTCCTCGGCCAGTAGTGGGGCACTGGGTGTCTGATACAGATTTTCCATTGATCTATTTCCATGTAAGTGCCGCGTTATGGCTTGGCACTCGCCACCCGTTGCGTGGTGGCGAACGACTCCTCCAGGAGTAGCGGCAGTTTACAGGGTAATAGCTGATGAGGCAGGGCGAGGCTGGATGCGATGGGCCAGGGCGGCCCATCGCAAAGGGTTTTCAGCAGTAGCGGTCGAGCAGGCGATCCTGCCTGGCCTGCTGGCCTGTCCACTCGTGCTCCAGGGTGCGCAATACGTTGCCCAGGAAGTCGCGGTCGGCAGCGGCACGGCGGCCTACGTAGCCCTGGCCACGACGGTAGGTACGCAGGCGGGTGCGCATGTTCGGCCGCTGGCTGACGAACTCCTGTTCCTCCTGATCCGCCGGCAGGCAGTCGATGCGAACTTCGCCCGATTCACATACCCAGAGGATGTGGTTGTCGAGGCTGTCCTTGCGCTTGGCGAACAGTTGAGCGAGGTCTTCGATGGTGGGTTGTTTATTCAGGTTCATGGCGTGTACCCCTTCATTCTCTGATCTGTCTTGGGCAACCGCTTGCAGTGCGGTGCCGTCGTTGCCCGTGGCGTTTGAGTGCTGCCGAAGACCGTGTAGCGATGTGTAGGTAACGCTACGCAGCGGCGGCTAACGGAGGTCGGGACGAAGCGGGGAGAAGAAAGTCAGCGAAGACGGGGCCGGATGCAGGTGATCCGCAGGATCAGCCACAGGCATCATGACAATGTCTCGCTAACGCTCTCGTCCTCGCAGGACGCTCGACTTCATCAATCTGCCTTGTGGGCAGTACATATCGTAGAACGCTCGGCTGGTGTTACCGAGTTTGCCCAAGTGCCCTTGTCAGGGCTCCCGTCAGGGGAGGCAGGTCCATCATGCAAAAGCGCGAAGAGGTCGTCAATAGGTTTTGTAGTGATTTTTTTAGATCACTACAAAACGCGTATGGACCTTGTTGGAAGTGTCTGGCGCGGCGAAAAATGACCGCATGGTCAGTCTTCCAGTAGCCTTCCGTCACGCTCGCGCTGGGCATCGCGTTGCATCGATTCGAGGTTCTTCTCGATGGTCTCGCAGAGCGCATCCATCTGGATCTGGTGCTCGCTGACCTGGAACGGGCTCTGCAAGTCACTGCCCACCCGCTCGATGGCCAGCAGCATGAAGCCGACCACGGTCGAGGCCAGCGGCGTGAACCATTCCAGGGTTTCCACCAGGCCGATGGGCACGATCAGGCAGAACAGGGTGATGAACAGCCGCGGGAAGTACACGTAAGGGTAGGGCAGCGGCGTGTTGGCGATACGCTCGAGGCCGCCCTGGCAGTTGGAAACGTCGACCAGCGTCGACTCCAGGCGTGTCAGGCGAATGCTATCCAGGCGACCGGCCTTGTATTCACTGGCCAGAATGGCTGCAGAGCCATTGAGAATATCGTTGGGAAAGTTGTTGGTGGTATGGCGGCGTTCGAATTCGTCCGCTGCCACGAAAGCCCTGACCTCGTCGGCGCAGGGCTCGTTGCGCAGGGTTGCGGACAGGCTTCTGATATAGGCCACATGGCGACGCAGCAGGACCGCCTTGACCGGATTGCGGTCGTCGTTGTCGTCGATCAGTGTCAGCACCTGACGGGCGAAGCTGCGCGAGCTGTTGATCAGCGCTCCCCAGATGGTGCGTGCTTCCCACCAGCGGTTGTAAGCGCTGCTGTTGCGGAAGCTGATCAGTACCACCAGGGCCGAACCGAGCAGGGTCAGGGGCATGGACGGCAGGCTGATCTTGCGTTCCAGAAACAGCATGTAGTCGACGGTGACGACGATGTCCCAGATCAGCAGCCAGAACAGCGACCAACCGACGTAACCAAAGGTCTTGATGAGGTAGCGATAACCGCGGGTGATGGAGTGCATCGCTTGGAGTTCTCTGCGGGCAATTAAGGCGAAGGCGCAGAGCTTCGGACGTGAAGCGGTGACAAAGGTTCTGAAATTCAGGAATCAGCGGTTACCACGCGCCTTCGCCAGGGCGCAGAAAAATTCGATGTACTGCGCCGGCCCTCCGCTGAAAACGCTGTTCGGGCGCAAGGGATCTTCGCCATCGGTAATCCCCTTCAATGCTGGCCAGGGATCTGCCGGCCGCTCACGCAGATGGCGCGCGTCGACACCCGGTCGCTGCACTTCGCCACGGCTGCTGTCGATGTACAGCACGCGATTGTCCTGCCCGAATGCCTTGCCGAGCTCTTGCACCAGGGCGAGAAAACCTCGATCGCTACCGCCGCGCAACCAGGTCACAGCGCCGTTTTCGCCCTCGAGTGGCGAGCTGGTCAGGGTATCGCCCACGCCGACGATGCGCGGCATATGCTGCGGGTCGAAGCGTTCGCGGGCCAGTTGCAAGAGCGCATCCAGGTCGGTGGGCGCCTGGCGCACATTGAAGTCTTCGCCCAGCGGACAGTCACCGGTGCGCAGTTGGTAAAAGCGGTTGAGGATCACCAGCACGCCGGCTTCCTTGACGGCGCCACGCAGCATGAACTGCAGGTCCGTGGTGCCTGCATTGCCGGCGTTCGCTGGGCGCATGCGTTCCCGGCCCTCGGCATCGCGGCCCAGGTTGGGCGCGTAGTGGATGAAGAACGATTGCTGCAGGCCTTCTCTGGCGGCGTCGCCTAGCAGGCTCTGCACGAGCGCTGCCGCATCGGCCTGCAGGCCTGCGTAGAGCGCCGGGCGGTCGTGCCAATGGTGATGGAAGGCGTTCAGGTTGAGGGTCGGCGACAGCGGGTTGTCGAGCACGCTGCTGGCCAGCAATCGATCGATTGTCGGCTGGTCCAGGCCATAGGGTGGCTGGCTCAGCAGCTGTCCGAGCGACTCGCTCAGGCGCTGTGGCACCGCTGCCAGAAAAGCCAGCTCTGTGGCACTGACGCCCGGGTGCGAGACCTGCCCGTAGCGATCCTGCAGTTGCACGCCGCCAGCAGCCAGCCCGGGGAGGTAAAGACCCTGTTCACGGCACCGCTGCGGTGTGCCAACGGTCCGTTCGACCAGGCCGTTCACACCCCGACTGCCGATATGCTCACCGTTGGTGAGCACCTGGAAATGGCCATCCAGATCGCGGGCTGCAAGGATGTAGCGATGTTCCAGGGTGCGGGTGAGCGGGTCGCGTACCAGGTTCATGCACACACCATCCAGGTCCTGGATGATCAGCAGATTATCGGTGCCGCAGAGGCTCTCCAGCAGGGATTGAGGGTCGAGGGATAAGGTGGTTTCGGTCACAATCATGGTCCCGAGTTTAACGCGGTTTCGCTTTGATCAGGCGATTGACTGAAGCGTTTGGCCCAAGCCATTGTCCATCAACAGATAGGCAATGCGGATTAAGAGGAAGCATGGATGAGTGATTCACCCAAGCACGTTCGGCAATTGGCCGCTGTGGCGATGTTGCTTTGCGCGAGCGTTGCCGGTAGCGCATGGGCCGACGATGCGGCGCAACTGACCAAGCTGATCAACGGCTACCGGGAAGCAGGGCAGGGGTGCGATGGGCAGCCGAGCCCGGCGGCCGGCCCGCTGGCCCCCGACAGGCGTCTGGCCGGGCAGAAGGTCAACTCGTCCGAGCAACTGCAGCAGGCTTTGCAACAAGCCGGTTATCAGGCGGCGGCCGTGCAACTGATCAGGGTGACCGGGCCGGACAGTGCCGAGGCCGCCATGGCCATGCTGCGCACGTCTTACTGCGCGCAATTGCTGGATGCCCAGTTCGCCGATGTCGGCGTGCTGCACGAGGGCAACAGCTGGCAGGTGGTCCTTGGTCGGGCGTTGCTGCCGGCGCGTCTTGGCGACTGGCAGGAAGAGGGCAAGGCGATTCTGGCGGCGGTCAACGAGGCGCGGGGCACCCCACGGCGTTGTGGCGATCAGCCGTTCGATGCCGCCGAGCCGTTGAGCTGGAACGATTCCCTCGGCCAGGCCGCGCTGACCCACAGTCGCGACATGGCGATGAACAGCCTGTTCAGCCACCAGGGCAGCGACCGCAGCCTGGTCGGCGCCCGCGCTACCGCTACCGGCTATGCCTGGACGGTGATCGGCGAGAACATCGCCGCTGGCCAGGGACGCGCGCAGCAGGTGGTCGAAGGCTGGCTGGCAAGCCCCTCGCATTGCTACAACTTGATGAACCCGGACTTCCGCGATATGGGCGCCGCCTACGCCAGCAACCCGCAGAGCCAGGCGACCATCTACTGGACGCAGGTCTTCGGCGCTGCGGGGCGGTCGGGCCTCTGAGCGGGATACCGCCTAGCCTGCGCCAGTTAATTTGGCATCAAAAGGCAGCTTCGATTTCATTGGGTACGCGGCCCGATCCGTCCACCCATCGGTAACCGTGGTGGTGGATGAAAACAGCGTCATCCACCCTACATGGCTTGACCCAAGGGTGGGCTTTAGCCCACCGATCGTGGTTATTGTCGGCGTGAACGGATCATTCCTGCCCGCGCTCAAGCCTGAGCATCGCTCAACAGGGGCGGCATCGGGCAGTCCAGTGTGTCGGCGACCGCACGCATCAGTTCCGCCTCGCTGGCGCTGATGCGGCCATCGTGTTCGATGCAACGGGCCATGGCCTTGAGGAGCTGGGGCTTCTGCAGGGGGCGCATCTGGTTGAGGCGGTTGAGGGCATCGTTGAGCGCGGTGATGCCTGCCTGGGGCTGTTCGGCGAATACCCGTGCGGTGAACGGCAGGGTAGCCCAGGCCGCCTGGAACGCCTCGGTGGCGGCTTCTTCACTGGTATTGCCGGCCCGTGACAGCGCCACCAGCAGCACGCAGCTCTCGTTGCCCAGCGCCGCCAGCGGCAGGCGCCCTTGAACCGGGCGCTGCATACCGAGGTTGCGTTCGACGATGCGCAGCAGCGCCCATTCGATCAGATCCAGCTGCTTGGTGCTGATCAGCAGCGTGCCGATGTCGCGCTTGAGGCTGACGAAATCCTGAGGCTCGAGCTGCTTGAGTGCCGGGATCGCCAACTCCAGCAAGGGCAGGCGTCGACCGGCTGGCAACCGTTCCAGTGCCGTGCCCAGCTCCTGCAGACGGTCCGACAGCAGCGGCGGCAGGTTGGCCTGCATCCAGCTCATGCGCTGCTGGCGCGTGTCTGCATCACGGCCGAGCAGCAGACCGTAAAGAATCGCCAGGGCGCCATGAGGGTCGTGAGCGGCATTGCGCAGGCGGTCGTCGATCTGCGCCAGGCTCTCGCGGGCTTCTTCGATATGCAGGGGCTGCGGTTCACCGATGCTGGCAATGGCGATGCCCGCGGCGGCGGCGCTGAAACCTGCGATTTCTTCGTGGCTTTGCGCAGCGGCGCGCGCAGGGCGCTCGAATACCTCGTTGCCAAGCACCACACCGTCCCAGCTGGGGTCGATACGGCGGATGCGCTCTTCCAGTGGCGGGTGCGTGGCCATCATCTTGCTCAGCGCCAGGCCCTGGCCGAAATACATATGGCTGTACTCGGCGGCATGCCCGGCTTCGATCTGCGATCCGCCGCCCAGCTTCTTCAGCGCACCCGCGATACCGTCGGGGTTGCGGGTGTACTGCACGGCCGAGGCGTCGGCAAGGAACTCGCGCTGGCGACCTACCGCCGCCTTGATCAGGTTGCCGAAGAAGGTACCGGCGTAGCCGATGATCAACAGTGCCAGGCCGACCACCATGACCAGCGCGACGGCATTGCCTTTGCCCTTGTCGTTGGAACTGCTGCGCGGCGCATGGCGGGTATGGCTGCCGCCACGCAGCACCAGTTCACCGATCAGGCCGAGCAGCAGAATGCCGTGCAGCACCGCCACCAGGCGCGTATTGAGGCGCATGTCGCCATGCAGGATGTGACTGAACTCATGGGCGATCACGCCCTGCAGCTCATCGCGGCTGAGCTTTTCGATGGCGCCACGGGTTACTCCGATCACCGCGTTCTCCGGTCGCAACCCGGCGGCGAAGGCGTTGATCGAGGGCTCCTCGAGCAGGTACACCGGCGGCACCGGCGTACCTGCCGCCAGCGCCATCTCTTCCACCACGTTGAGTACGCGCTGCTCGTGCACGCCCTGGGGCTGCAGATTGAGCAGGCGCCCTCCGAGCCGCTCCGCGACCACCTTGCCGCCAGCCCGCAGCTGCATGGCCTTGAAGGCCCAACCGAGCAGCACCACACCGACCACCACCAGGGCCACGCTGATCAGCAGCTCGTGGCTGAGCGCCTGCAGGCTGTAGTTGCCGTACTGGTAAACCTGCCAGGCAATGGCGATCACCAGCGTGGTGGTGCCGATCAGGGTGATCACCGCCAGTACCAGCAGTATCACCAGGCGGGAACTGTTGCGCCTGGCGCGGTCCTGTTGCTCGAAGAAGTCCATCGGTTTCGCCGTGCTCAGAAGGAGACTTTCGGGGCTTCCTGAATCGCCGCGCTATCGGCGAACTCCAGCAGGGCGGCATCGCTGCCGTGGCCGAAGGCGCCGGCCAGTACCACCGGCGGGAAGCTCTGGCGGTAGGCGTTGTAGGCGGTAACCGCGTCGTTGTAGGCCTGGCGAGCGAAAGCCACCTTGTTCTCGGTGCTGCTCAGCTCCTCGCTGAGTTGCTGCATGTTCTGCGAGGCCTTGAGGTCGGGGTAGGCCTCGACCGTCACGTTGAGGCGGCCCATGGCGTTCTTCAGCACGCCTTCGGCATTGGCCAACAGGTTCATGCTCTGGGCATCGCCGGGATTCTCCGAGGCCTGCTTGAGGCCTTCCACCGCACCGTTACGGGCAGCGACCACGGCTTCCAGGGTTTCGCGCTCGTGGGACAGGTACGCCTTGGCCGTTTCCACCAGGTTGGGGATCAGGTCGTAACGGCGCTTGAGCTGCACCTCGATCTGCGCGAAGCCGTTCTGGTAACGGTTGCGCAGGTTGACCAGGCGGTTGTAGATGCTGATCACGTAGAACACCACCGCAACCAGTACGGCAATGATGATGAGGGTGGAAATATCCATGGGATGTCCCTATCGATTGGAAAGTGTGGTGCCATGGTAGCGGAAACTACCCCAGCCGGTGTGCATGCTGGCTGGCTTGCGTTGCGGATGTGAGCGCGGTCGCGTTATCGGTCGGCGTCCGGTTGCTCCGCCTGGGCGCTGTGGCCGTTCGGGCTGACGGCGCTCATCTGGATGTTCAGGCGCGGCGTTGCCAGGCTCAGGCCTGATTCGTCCAGGTGCCGCTTGAGCGCCAGGTTGAAGGCACGGGACACCTCCCACTGCTTGATCGGCGCGGTCTTGAAGCGCGCGCGCAGTACCGCGTTGCCCGAATCGAAGCTCTCCACACCCTGGATCTCCAGAGGCGACCAGATGTTGCGGCGCATCAGCACGTCGTTGCGCAGCTCGCTGGCGACGTCGCGCAGCAGCTTGATGGCATCGTCGATATTCATGTCGTGGGGCACCGCGACGCGGAAGATGGCGTAGCCGAATTCCCGCGAGTAGTTCTTGATGCTCTTGATCTCGCTGAACGGGATGGTGTGCACGATGCCGTCGATGTCACGCAGGCGCACGGTGCGAATGGTCAGGCCCTCGACAGTGCCCAGGTGGCCGCCGACGTCGACGTAATCGTCGATGGCCAGGGAGTCTTCGATGATGATGAACAGTCCGGTGATCAGGTCGGCAACCAGCGACTGCGCGCCGAAGCCGATGGCCAGGCCGATGACGCCGGCGCCGGCGAGCAGCGGCGTGACGTTCATGCCCATGTTGGCCAGGGCGACGATCAACGCGATGATGAAGATGCTGATGAACAGCACGTTGCGGATCAACGGCATCATGGTCTGTGCGCGGGCGTTGGTCTGGCCCTTGCGTGAGCGCGTCAGGGCGTGATGCACCGCCGTGTCGCTGAGAATCCACACCAGCCAGCCGCACGCCAGGGTGGCGCCGAGGCCGAACAGTTTCATGCTGATTTCGTGGCCGTCGCCCTCGGCGAAGCGGATCAGCGAAAGGCCCCACACGCGCAGCCCCAGTTCGATGAAGAACAACCAGATGATCAGGCTCA
This sequence comes from Pseudomonas sp. SZ40, assembly GCF_052958135.1. Taxonomy (NCBI): domain Bacteria; kingdom Pseudomonadati; phylum Pseudomonadota; class Gammaproteobacteria; order Pseudomonadales; family Pseudomonadaceae; genus Pseudomonas; species Pseudomonas sp. SZ40. The sequence goes on from NZ_JBQWIF010000009.1 coordinate 119,342, forward strand.
GCAGGAAGTGGAAGAAACTCTGGAAACGCTCGAAATAGGCGGCATGGCGACGATGGCGCAAACGGGCCTTGTGCATGCGCCGGCGAATCAGCCCATTGATGACCATGCAGGTCACCAGCAGCACGGTGCAGACCAGCGATTGCCGGAAGGCGGTGCTGGTGTCGCCAGCGGACACGAAGGTGGCCGCCAGTGAAATGCCCACCAGCGCCAGGGCCGGCAGGTACCAGAAACTGCCGAGCAGTTCCACGGTCTCGCTGATACCGCGCTGCCGGAGGCGACGGGCCAGCGGTTGGTTGCGCATCAGGTGGGCGATTGGCCGGCGGAAGCGCAGGATGAACAGGCCGGTGCACAGCGCCGCCAGCACGTTGGTCAGGGTCGCGGTGGTGTGTGCCAGGTTGGCGCCCAGGCTGGCGACCAGACGCGGATCGCTGAGCGCTTCGCCAAAGGCCGCGAAGCTGCCGATCAGCCACAGCGGGTGGAACGCGCGACGGCGCAAAATATTCAGCGCCGTGCGCCGGTGCGGGCCGTCGAGCAGGGAAAAGGCGATCACGCAGATCGCCGAGAAACAGGTACCGATCACCAGAGCGTAAGCCAGCACCATGGCCAGGTCGCGGCCCAGCGAGGCGGGCAGCACGTAGCTCAGGTAACCGGTGATCAGCAGCGCCGCGAACCAGGGGCCGAGCTTGCGCAACGCGAAGCGCAGCAGGTCGGTGGGCCGCGGGTTCTGTGGCAGTTCTTCGGCCAGGCCGAAACGCAGGCGCACCTGATGGCTGAGCGCCCGCAAGCCGAAGGCCAGCAGGCTCCAGATACCGAGAATCAGGGCGAAGTTGCTGACCAGGGCCAGGCGTTCGCCGGCCTCCGGCATCAGCGCCGCCAATTCGTCCTGGCTGCGGGCGATCTCCAGTTGCCAGCGCGCCAGCGGGCTATGCTCACCGGAAAATTGCTTCTCGATGCCCGTCAGGGTGCTGCCGATCAGCCCGAGCACGCCATCGGGGGTGTCCGGCTGGGTTTTCTGCGTGCTGTCGCGCAGGGTCTTGAGGTCATTGAGCAGTTGCGCGCGCTGCTTGTCGTTCTCCAGCGATTGGATTACCTCGTCGAGCGAGCGATCCAGCGGCTGATCCGCCTGAGCCTGGGTACTGCCGCTGCCACCCGTGCCGAACAGCCCGGGTATGCCTGCCGCTTGAACGGCAGAACAGGGCAGGGCCATTAGGAGCAGAACCAACAGACGAGGCAGCAGATCATTGAGGCGGATCACGCGCGAGTTCTCCATCACGCGGGCGGGGTTTGAAGGTGCGTCGTCAACCGACGGCGCACCTCGCTCACGCGTAGTTTTCGGGGCTGAGGTGGCGCTCTACCAGCTCGATGAGGATGTGGATGACCTTGATGTGCAGCTCCTGGGTGCGGTCGGCGAAATCGCCGCCCGGCGCGCAGATGCTGACGTCGGCCAGGCTCTCCAGCAGCGAGCCAGGTTTGCCGGTCAGGGCGATGACCTTGATGCCCAGCGCCTTGGCCGCTTCAGCCGCCTTGACCACGTTGGGGCTCTTGCCGCTGGTGCTGATGGCCAGCAGCACATCACCCTCACGGCCGTGGGACTCCACGTAGCGCGAGAAGATGTGGTCGTAACCGAAGTCGTTGGCCACGCAACTGATGTGGCTGGCGTCGCTGATCGACACCGCGGCGATGCCCGGACGATTCTTGCGATAACGCCCGGTGAGCTCCTCGGCGAAATGCATGGCGTCGCACATGGAGCCGCCATTGCCGCAGGAGAACACCTTGCCCTTGGCTTCGAAGCTGGTCACCAGCAGGCTGGCGGCCCGCTCGATATTGGCCAGGGTCTGCTCATTGCCTAGAAATGCATCGAGCGCACGCTGGGCTTCGAGCAGGCTGTTGCGGATATGTTCGATCATGCTGGCCTCAGGGCAGGTCATGGCTGTTGTAGAAGGCACCGAGTACTTTCACCAGGTGTGCCAGATCCTGGCTGCCGGCCAGTTCGCGAATCGAGTGCATCGCGAAGGTCGGCAGGCCGATATCCACCGTGCGCACGCCAAGGCGGCTGGCGGTGATCGGGCCGATGGTCGAGCCGCAACCCATGTCGCTGCGGGTCACGAAACTCTGCACCGGCACTTCGTTTTCCAGACACAGGTGGCGGAAGAACCCGGCGGTTTCGCTGTTGGTGGCGTAACGCTGGTTGCTGTTGATCTTGATCACCGGCCCGGCATTGAGTTTGGGGCCGTGGTTGCCGTCGTGCTTGTTCTCGTAGTTCGGGTGCACGCCGTGGGCGTTGTCGGCGGACACCAGCAGCGAGCGCTGGATGGTGCGCACGAAACCGTCACCTTCCGGCAGCACACGGCGCAGCACCTGTTCGAGCATCGGGCCGTCGGCACCGCAGGCCGAGCAGGAGCCGACTTCCTCGTGGTCGGTGCACACCAGCACGCAGGTTTCTTCGTCGCTGGCGTCCAGCAGGGCCTGCAGACCGGCGTAGCAGGACAGCAGGTTGTCCAGGCGTGCACCGGCGATGAAGTCCTGATTGAGGCCGACTACCGCGGCGCTCTGGGTGTCGTAGAAGCTCAGCTCGTAATCGAGCACCGCATCGGCGTTGAAATCGTGTTCCATGGCCAGCTGTTCGCTGAGCAGGGCGCGGAAGTCCGCGCTTTCACTGCTTGCCAACTGGGCGAGGATCGGCGGCAATTCGTTCTGCGCATTGATCGCCCAGCCCTGATTGGCCTCGCGGTTGAGGTGGATGGCCAGGCTGGGGATCACGGCGATGGGTTGGTAGAAGTCGATCAGGTCGCTTTCCACCTTGCCATCGCGGCGGTAGGTCACGCGGCCGGCCAGGGACAGGTCACGGTCGAACCAGGGGGCGAGCAGAGCGCCGCCGTAGACTTCCACGCCCAGCTGGAAGAAGCCCTGGCGTTGCAGCTCGGGGTTCGGCTTCACGCGCAGGCAAGGGCTGTCGGTGTGGGCGCCAACCAGGCGGATACCACCCTCGACAGGCGAACGATGGCCCAGCTTGAAGGCGATGATCGAGGAGTCGTTACGGGTCACGTAGTAGCGGCCACCGGGCTCGGTGTGCCAGGTCGCGCGCTCGTCGAGATGACGATAACCGGCAGCCTCGAGGCGCATGGCCAGGCTGGCGGTAGCATGAAAGGGGGTAGGTGAGGCGTTGAGAAAATCGATCAGGCCTTGGTTCAGTTCTTCGCGCATGGGGCACTCCGGACGGCAATGTGCCGAGTTTATCGGATTTGCCCCCGGCGCTGTTGGCGTTTCCTCGCGGATTGCTGGACCCGTCATGTCGGGTGGAGCGAGGCGCGTAGCTGACTGCCACACCGCAGGATGGCGTTGAGCGAAGCGATACCCATCAGGGGTAATGGCTCGCGTCGCTGCGCTCCCCGACCTACGCGGCCCCGTCAGGCCTCGATGGCCACCAGGCTGAGTACCTGATTGTCTAGCTCGGCATACAGGCCGACCAGTTCGCTTCCGGCTGGCCACTCTTCGCTCAGCTCGACCAACAGGCGCAGGCGCGCCCCGCCTGGCTCGGCGTTTAAGTCGAGCAATTCGGCGTCCTGAAAATAGAAACGCTTGAGCACGAGCGGATAGAGCGCCTTGAACAGGCTTTCCTTGAGGGAAAAAGTCAGACTGATCTGCCAAGCCCGCTGCTCGGGCGTTAGATGCGCGATGCGGCCCAGCTCGTCTGGGGTGAGAATTTCACCCACTAGCCGCTCGGCACGCTCGCTGGACAGCAGTCGCTCCACATCCAGGCCCAGGCCGCGCCATTGCTGCGTTGGCGCAACGATAGCGGCTGCCCAGTCCTGGCCGTGGGTGATCGAGCCGCTGACCTGCGCTGGCCATTGGGGCGCGCGATCCTCGCCCACGGCTGGCACGCTTGCCACACCCGTTACCCGATACAGCGCCTCGCGAGCACAAACCCGTCCGGCCAGGTGCTCGGCCTGGCGCTTGGCGACGCCGCGAACCGGGGGCACGCCAGCGGCCAAGTAGTCGGCATCATCGACCAGCGCGGAGTCGAAATGCGTGCTGATCAGTTGCGCACCGAGCAATGGCCGGGCAAACGGCCAGTGATCATCGAGGGCGCTGCAGCAGCGTGGCAGATGGGCTGTATTCATGGCGGGCATTCTGCCGCGCCAGCGAGCTCCTTACCAGCCGTGCACGCCGCTCATGTCGGGCAACTTGTGGGCGATCCCCTTGTGGCAGTCGATACAGGTGGCCTCGCCATTGGCCAGGGCGGTGGAATGCATCTGTGCGGCGCGCTTGCTCTGCCGAGTGAAGTCCATGAAGTCGAAGTCGTGGCAGTTGCGGCATTCCAGCGAGTCGTTGGCCTTGAGGCGGGCCCACTCGTGTTCGGCCAGTTCGCGACGTTTCTCGAGAAACTTTTCGCGGGTGCTGATGGTGCCGAAGATCTTGCCCCACACCTCCTTGGAAGCCTGCATCTTGCGGGCGATCTTGTCCGTCCACTGATGCGGCACGTGGCAGTCGGGGCAGGTGGCGCGCACCCCGGAGCGGTTGTTGTAGTGGATGGTTTCCCGCAGTTCGACATACACGTTGTCGCGCATTTCATGGCAGGTAATGCAGAACTGTTCGGTGTTGGTGGCCTCCAGCGCGGTGTTGAAGCCGCCCCAGAAGATGATCCCGGCGATGAAGCCGCCCAGGGTCAGGAACCCCAGGCTGTAATGCACGCTCGGGCGGCGCAGTACGTTCCAGTAAGTGCCCAGCAGGGAGAGCAGGAATTTCATGGTGCCTCCTCAGCGACGCCCGGCAGGGTTGGCTTCTTTCAGCAGAATCTGGTCGATGTTCTCGAAGACGTTCTCCACCAGCGGGCTCACCTCGGCCTGGGTCACATGGCATTGGGTGCAGAAGTAGCGACGCGGCGACATGGCCGCCAGGGGCTGGCCTTCACGGTCCATGTAGTGAGTGATGCTGATCATCGGCGCCTGGCTGCGCGCGCTGTTGGCGCGGCTGTGGCAGGTCAGGCAGCGGTTGCCGAACCTGTCCACCTGATAGCCGACGATGGTGTGGGGAATGGTGGGAGGCTGTTCGGGGTAGTTGCGCTCGCGGCGCATGTCCCTGTTTTCCTCGGCCGCGATCGGTGGCGCGGGAAACGCCTGGGTCAGCGTGCCGCCGGGGCGGCGACCATCCGGCGCGGGAGCGTCGAGGGGGTAGCCGAGGTCGGCGGCCAGGGCCGCACCGAAGGCAGCGAGCATTAGCAGGGGCAGGTAACGCAATTTCATGACCGTTCTCCTCAGGCCGCGCTGATCAACTGGATCTTCACCGCACACTTCTTGTAATCGGTCTGCTTGGAGATCGGATCGGTGGCGTCCAGGGTGACCTTGTTGACCAGTTTGTTGGCGTCGAAGAAGGGCACGAAGACCAGGCCCCGAGGCGGCTTGTTACGCCCGCGCGTCTCGATGCGCGCGCGGATCTCGCCGCGTCGGCTGATGACTTTCACCTCGCTGCCGCGGCGTGCATTGAGTGCCCGGGCATCGTCCGGGTGCATGTACACCAGGGCATCGGGCACGGCGCGGTGCAGTTCCTCGACACGCTGGGTCATGCTGCCGGTATGCCAGTGCTCCAGCACGCGGCCGGTGCTCAGCCAGAACGGGTAGTCGTCGTCCGGCGCCTCGGCTGGTGGCTCGTAGGGCAGGGCGAAGATGATCGCGCGGTTGTCCGGGTAGCCGTAGAACTGCACGCCACTGTCCTTGGCCACGTAAGGGTCGTGGCCCTCGCGGTAGCGCCAGCGGGTTTCCGAACCGTCCACGACCGGCCAGCGCAGGCCGCGTTCGCTGTGGTAACGCTCGAAGGGCGCGAGGTCGTGGGCATGGCCGCGGCCGAACTGGGCGTATTCCTCGAACAGGCCTTTCTGCAGGTAGAAGCCGAATGCCTTGGCCTCGTCGTTGCGCAATCCACCCTCGGGCTGTTCGGCCGCAAAGGCGTCGACGTTGCCGTTGCGGTACAGCACCTCGAAGAGGGTCTTGCCCTTGAGTTCGGGGGCCTTTGCCAGCAGCTCGGCCGGCCACACTTCATCGGTGGTGAAGCGCTTGGAAAATTCCACCAGTTGCCAGAGGTCGGATTTCGCCTCGCCCGGCGCGCCCACCAGTTGGTGCCAGAACTGCGTGCGACGCTCGGCGTTGCCGTAAGCGCCTTCTTTCTCGACCCACATGGCGCTGGGCAGGATCAGGTCGGCAGCCTGGGCAGACACGGTCGGGTAGACGTCCGATACGATCACGAAGTTGTCCGGCTTGCGCCAGCCCGGCAGTACTTCCTGCATGATGTTGGGGCCGGCCTGCATATTGTTGCTGACCTGCGTCCAATAGACCTTGAGCACACCGTCCTTGAGCATGCGGCTCTGCTCCACGGCGTGGAACCCGGGCTTTTCCTGAATGGTGCCAGCGGGCAGCTTCCAGATCTTCTCGGCGGTGGCGCGGTGTTTCGGGTTAGTCACCAGCATGTCGGCAGGCAGGCGATGGGAGAAGGTCCCCACCTCGCGGGCGGTGCCGCAGGCCGAAGGCTGGCCGGTCAGCGAGAAGGGGCTGTTGCCCGGCTCGCTGATCTTGCCGGTCAGCAGATGGATGTTGTAGATCAGGTTGTTGGCCCACACGCCACGGGTGTGCTGGTTGAAACCCATGGTCCAGAACGACACGACCTTGCGTTGCGGGTCTGCATACAGCTGCGCCAGTGCCTCGAGGCGCTCGGCGGGGACGCCGGTTTCCCTGGCGGCGCGCTCCAGGGTGTAGGGTTTGACGAAGGCCGCGAACTGCTCGAACGACATGTCGCTCCAGGTGTTGGCCTTGTCGGCGTTGGCTGCCTGCCGTTCCAGCGGGTGATCCGGGCGCAGGCCGTAGCCGATATCGTCGGCACCGAGGGCGAAGCGCGTGTGCCGTTTGACGAATTCCTGGTTCACCGCGCCGCTCTGGATGATGTGGTTGGCGATGTAATTGAGGATCAGCAGATCCGTCTGTGGCTTGAACACCATGGGGATGTCGGCCAGGTCGAAGCTGCGGTGCTCGAAGGTCGACAGCACCGCAACCTTGACGTCGGGCTTGCTCAGGCGCCGGTCGGTGACTCGGCTCCACAGCACCGGGTGCATCTCCGCCATGTTCGAGCCCCAAAGCACGAAGCTGTCGGTTGCTTCGATATCGTCATAGCAGCCCATGGGCTCGTCCATGCCGAAGGTGCGCATGAAGCCCATCACCGCCGAGGCCATGCAGTGGCGCGCGTTGGGGTCGATGTTGTTGCTGCGAAAGCCGGCCTTCATCAGCTTGTTGGCAGCGTAGCCTTCCCAGATCGTCCATTGCCCTGAGCCGAACATGCCCACCGCTTGTGGGCCTTGCTCGCGCAGTGCCTGCTTGAACTTGTCCTCCATGATGTCGAAGGCCTGCTCCCAGCTGATCGGCTGGAACTCGCCCTGCTTGTCGTAGACACCGTTCTTCATGCGTAGCAGCGGTGTGGTCAGGCGATCGACGCCGTACATGATCTTCGACAGGAAGTAGCCCTTGACGCAGTTCAGGCCACGGTTGACCTCGGCCTTGATATCGCCGTGGGTGGCGACCACGCGGTTGTCGCGGGTCGCCACCATGACGCTGCAGCCCGTGCCGCAGAAGCGGCAGGGCGCCTTGTTCCAGTCCAGACGGGTGGATTCCGCGTCGGCCACCAGGTTGCTGGCGGTCGAGGCGAACGGCAGGCCGGCGGCGGCTGCGGCGATGGCAGCGGCCTGGGCCTTGGTGAATTCGCGGCGGGTCATGCTCATTGGGCGGCTCCTTCCGAGCTGAGGCATTCGTGGTAAATCAGTGCGGCATTGAGCACGCCGGGCAGGGCGTTGATCTGCTCGATGCGCTGCATGATCAGGTGCTCGTCGACGGCTTCGATCACCACGACCAACTTGCCCTCCGGGCTGTGCTGGTGCACTTCCAGGTCGGCGAGCAGGCGCAGGTTGGCGAGCACCGCCGCGAAATGTTCGGGGCGTGCGTGCACGATGAAGCTGGCGATATGCAGGGGGGCGTCCATGGCGGATTCCTGTAAGCGGGGTAGGGCGATCAGTTCGGCGGGCCGGGCGGGCCGAAGAGCATCTGCAGGAACCACACGGTGAATCCGTAAGCGCCAACGAGGGTCACGCTGAGCAGTGGGAAGAGGAATATCACCAGGAACAGAAACAGCCGGCGTTCGCGGCGTTTGCCCCCGGCGTCTTCGGATGGGCTGGGCATGGGCAGGTCTTCATCGGTCAGGCTGATCGGGTGTGCCGTCACTGCAGGGATTCACCGATCTGTTGCGGTGAACCCGACGGCATCTGGTCGTTATGCCTCGACCTTAGTCTCAGGAGCGAACGAGGTATTGATCTGCGTCAATATTCAGACGCTTTTTTCATGGCGGCCGGCCGGGCCCAGGTTTTCCAGGCTCGTCGTTCAGGTCGGGTTCAGGAGGGGTTCAGGGGAGGTTCAGTCGACGGCAGGCAGGATGGTCCTCGAGTTATTCATCAACCCACTGCCATTCGAGAGGCATATCCATGAAAACGACTCTTACCAAGCTGGCTCTGGCGACTTCCCTGGTGTTCGGCGCTGCGACCGCCGCTCATGCCGACAACAACTTCGCCGGTCTGACCTGGGGTCACACCAGCAACAACATCCAGAAATCGTCGGCACTGAACGCCAATCTGGGCAATCCGAATTTCGACAGCGTCATCAATAGCACCAGCACCTGGGGTATCCGTGCCGGTCAGCAGAACGATGCCGGCCGTTACTACGGCACCTACGAATACATCTCCGGTACCAACAACGGCTACAAGCTGCGCCAGCAGAACCTGCTCGGCAGCTACGATGCCTTCCTGCCGCTGAACCAGAACGGCACCAAGCTGTTCGGTGGTGGCACGCTGGGCCTGGTCAAGCTGGAGCAGAACAGCCCAGGGGTCTCCCGTGATACCAATGTCGGGTATGCTGCCGGTCTGCAGGCTGGCCTGCTGCAGGAAGTCAACGAGAATGCCTCCGTCGAAGGTGGCTACCGTTACCTGCGTACCAACGCCAGCACCGAGTTCGCGCCGCACGAGCAAGGCAAGGTCGGCTCCCTCGACCTGCATAGCAGCGGTCAGTGGTATCTGGGTGCCAACTACAAGTTCTAACCAGGGCCTGCGTGCTCGTATCGGGCTGCACCGCCGCCCGATACGAGCCGATAACAACCACAACGGGCTTTACGCTGTAGGTTGAAGCCAGATCGTGCACCATGGCTTCCAACTTGCCGCTGAAGCTTGCGGTTTGAAGCTTATGTTGGAGGGCATGCAACGATGAAATTGCTGGTCGTGGAGGATGAGGCGCTGTTGCGTCACCATCTGTATACCCGACTCGGCGAGCAGGGCCACGTGGTGGACGCGGTCGCCAACGCCGAAGAGGCGCTGTATCGCGTCGATGAGTACCACCATGATCTGGCCGTGGTCGATCTCGGTCTGCCGGGCATCAGCGGGCTGGATCTGATTCGCCAGCTGCGCAGCCGTGACAAGACCTTTCCCATCCTGATCCTGACTGCCCGTGGCAACTGGCAGGACAAGGTCGAAGGCCTGGCTTCGGGCGCTGACGACTACGTGGTCAAACCGTTCCAGTTCGAAGAACTGGAAGCACGCCTGAATGCCCTGTTGCGCCGGTCATCCGGTTTCATTCAGTCGACCATCGAAGCCGGCCCTCTGGTGCTGGACATGAATCGCAAGCAGGCACTGATCGATGGTGCGGGCATGGGCCTGACCGCCTACGAATACCGCATCCTCGAATACCTGATGCGCCACCACCAGCAGGTGGTGCCCAAGGAACGGCTGATCGAGCAGCTTTACCCCGATGACGAAGAGCGCGACCCCAACGTGATCGAAGTGCTGGTTGGCCGGCTGCGCCGCAAGCTGGAAAGCAGCAACGGCTTCAAACCCATCGAAACGGTACGTGGCCAGGGTTACCTGTTCACCGAGCGCTGCCGATGACGTCAGGCTTCAGGCGATTGCGAGGCCGCTGGATTTCCTCCCTGCGTCTTCGCCTGATGTTCGGCAGCACCGTACTGGCGGTGCTCTTCATGCTGGCACTGCTGCCAGCCCTGCGGGGCGCCTTCCTGATCGCCCTGGAAAAATCCGTCGAGAAACGCCTGGCCGCCGATGCGGGCGCGCTGATCTCCGCCGCTCGCACCGACGACGGCCAGCTACGGATGCCGAGCAAGCTTCCTGACGAGGAGTTCGACATTCCCGACGCCCAGTTGCTGGGCTTCATCTATGACCGTGACGGCCGCCTGGTCTGGCAATCGCCTTCGACACGGGACATTTCCGTGTCCTACATGCCGCGTTACGACGGCCGCGGCGATGAGTTGCTGCGCGTTACCGACCGCCAGGGCCGCGAGTTCTATATCTATGACGTGGAAATCAAACTGCTGCGCGGCGAGAGCGCGGCCTTCAGTATCGTCACCATGCAGCCGGCCAGCGACACGCAGGCCCTCTACAACGATTTCATGACGCAGCTCTACCTGTGGCTCGGGGGCGCCCTGTTGCTGCTTCTCGGCTTGCTGTGGTTCGGCCTGACCTGGGGCTTTCGCAGCCTGCGCGGGTTGCGCGAAGAGCTGGACGAAGTGGAGGGCGGTACCCGTGAGCGCCTCAGCGACGAACATCCTCGCGAACTGCTGCGCCTCACCGGCTCGCTGAACCGCCTGCTCGACAGCGAACGCCAGCAGCGCGAGCGCTACCGTCACTCGCTGGACGACCTGGCGCACAGCCTGAAGACTCCGCTGTCGGTGCTGCAGGGGGCGGCCGAGGTGATCGCTGCCAAGCCGGATAACCGTGAGCAGTCGCAGATCCTGCAGGGGCAGATCGAACGCATGAGCCAGCAGATCGGATATCAGCTGCAGCGCGCCAGCCTGCGCAAGAGCGGTCTGGTGCGCCACCGGGTATCCATGACGGGCGTGGTGGACAATCTCTGTGGTGCCCTCGACAAGGTCTACCGCGACAAGCAGGTGACCGTGCTGCGCCAGTTCGAGCCCTGGCTGGAAATTCCCATGGAGCGCGCGGCGCTGCTCGAACTGCTCGGCAACCTGCTGGAGAACGCCTACCGCCTGTGTCTGGGCCAGGTGCGGATTTCCGCCAGTATCGAACATGGCGCCTGCCTGCTGTGCGTCGAAGACGACGGCCCGGGCGTACCGGTCGACCAGCGCGAACGCATTCTGCGCCGGGGCGAGCGCCTGGATGCCCAGCATCCGGGGCAGGGTATCGGCACCGCGGTGGTCAAGGACATCATCGAGAGCTACGAAGGCGAGCTGTTTCTCGAGGATTCAGAGCTGGGCGGCGCGGCGTTTCGGGTACGCATCTAGAGTCACCGAGGGCGGGGGCCTGGTTCGGCGAGCGAGAGTCCGTCGAAGAAAGCCCGAGCGGCTTCGAGACGTTCTTCAGCTGCTTTGGTGGGAATCCGCCACGCCTGCCTGAGGCGCCGTGCGGAAAACCGCCAAATGCTTTCGTCAGAGCACGCTTTGGTTCGCTAAAAGTCCAGATTATCAAAGGTTTATCCGATTTTTTATTGTGTGGCATGAGGTTTGCTTTTGCAGGCTCAAGGTCGCGATAAGCGTGCCTATAACAAATCCCTCCAGGTCAGGAGGGTTGGCGCCTAAACAAGAAAGGTGGTGCGGACGTCTCTGGATGTCATTGCCGCGCCCATGAGGATTCACCATGACTGCCACAACGAACGATGTTGTCCGTCAACCGTTCTACAAAATGCTCTATGTCCAGGTGCTGGTCGCCATCACCATCGGCATCCTTCTCGGTCACTTCTACCCAGAAACAGGCGTTGCCCTCAAACCGCTCGGCGATGGTTTCGTCAAGCTGATCAAGATGGTCATCGCCCCCATCATCTTCTGCACCGTGGTCAGCGGCATCGCCGGCATGCAGGACATGAAGGCAGTCGGCAAGACCGGCGGCTACGCGCTGCTCTACTTCGAGATCGTTTCCACCATCGCCCTGATCATCGGTCTGGTCGTGGTCAACGTCGTGCAGCCGGGCGTCGGCATGCACATCGACCCAGCCACGCTGGATGCCAGCAAGATCGCAGCCTATGCCCAGGCGGGCGAAGCGCAGACCACCATCGGCTTCCTGCTCAACGTGATCCCGGCAACCGTGGTCGGTGCATTCGCCAACGGCGACATCCTCCAGGTGCTGTTCTTCTCCGTGATCTTCGCTTTCGCCCTGCAGCGCATGGGTGAATTCGGTCGTCCGGTGCTCGAGTTCATCGATCGCATCGCTCACGTGATGTTCGGCATCATCAACATGATCATGAAGCTCGCGCCTATCGGTGCCTTCGGTGCCATGGCCTTCACCATCGGTCAGTACGGTGTAGGCTCGCTGGTGCAGCTCGGTCAGCTGATGATCTGCTTCTACGTCACCTGCGTGTTCTTCATCCTCGTGGTGCTCGGCGGTATCGCTCGTGCCCACGGTTTCAGCGTACTGCGCCTGATCCGTTACATCCGCGAAGAGCTGATGATCGTGCTGGGTACTTCCTCTTCCGAGTCGGCACTGCCACGCATGCTGACCAAGATGGAAAAACTCGGTGCCAACAAGTCGGTCGTCGGCCTGGTGATTCCTACCGGTTACTCCTTCAACCTCGACGGTACTTCGATCTACCTGACCATGGCGGCGGTGTTCATCGCCCAGGCCACCGACACACCGATGGATATCGGTCACCAGATCACCCTGTTGCTGGTGCTGCTGGTTGCTTCCAAAGGTGCTGCAGGCGTTACCGGTAGTGGCTTCATCGTCCTGGCCGCCACGCTGTCGGCCGTTGGCCACCTGCCGGTCGCCGGCCTGGCGCTGATCCTGGGTATCGACCGCTTCATGTCCGAAGCCCGTGCCCTGACCAACCTGATCGGCAACGGCGTTGCCACCATCGTGGTCGCCAAGTGGTGCAAGGAGCTGGACGAAGACACCCTGCAGCGCGAACTGGCTTCCGGTGGTCGTCCGGACATCGTGACCCTGCCTGGCGACACGGCTGGCAAGGTGTCCTGATACTTGATGTCGTCGACCTCCCCGGCTAGGGGGAGGTCACCTGGCCCGCCCTTGTGGCGGGCTTTTTTATGGGCGTTGAAAACAGGTGGCCTCGACGCCGAGAGCCTGCCGGGCCTCGGACAGGGGGGGCCGTATTCTGCCGGCTCGCCTCGATCACTTCCTGACGACTGACTCGCGCATCGCAAGAGCGCTCACGGTCTCGACCGATGCTGGCTGTTGAGCTCAATCCACTAGTGTCTCAGTGCGTCTTGACTATGCTTCTGGCTGGCTCCTGCCGGCAGTAGTGTGCAGAAAAGGGCACCAGGCGTAGGGTCATAAGTCGATCGAGGACAGGGTGTTGCAGTTATTGTCGCCAGGGAGTTGCAGTGAGCCATGGACGTGAAGCCAATTGCGCGCGGCGCCAAAGCCCTATCGAAGTGGCTATTCATCGTTGCGGTCATACCGTCATCGATAGGGATGGTTTGTTTTTCCGGTGACATTCGTGAGTTGTCGATTCTGATCGCCGGCGCAAGCCTGTCCGTCCTGTTCTTGGTGCACGCCATTGTCTGCATCGTTCTCAGAACCGTCCCGGCCTCGTTCAGCGAATATGGCCGAGTCGATCCCACTCCCTGGAAGACCAAGCCACTGCAGTTCGTGTTGTGCATACTCCTGTTCGTTTCAATATCGGCAGCGATGATGCTAATCACGGTGCAGCGTTACGCGGAGTTTTATCCGTAGCATTCATGGCCGTCAGGTACGGGTTGAAACCGCTCGCCCCAGCCACCACTGATGTTTGCCAGACCCAATGCAATTCCTCGCTCAAGGTCCGGTAGCTCTTCGGGCGGCGAGTGAAATCAGGATAGGGCGGGCAGGGCAGCTGTTTGCCTTCACCCGCCCGATACTCAGCGCTGGCGCGCCTCCCGCACCGCTGCCTGGTGGGCTGCCCTGACCAGGTCCCAGGCGTCTGCGCTAAGCAGGTACGCGGCTTCGCTTATGTGTTGCACGTCCAGCGCATCTGCCTGGGTAATGTTCATGGCGGCGAGACTGTGCAGCAGGCCGCGCACCGCTCTGAGGCGCTGTTCGACGCTTTCCTGCAGGTCCATGTACGAGCAACTGCTGTCGATCAGCAGCACCGCTGTGGTGGTCGGGTTGCTGGTGAGTGGGAGGAGGTCAGTCATGGCGCTGGCCTCCGTTCTGGTGATCGGCGCGGCGGCGTGCGGACGAATTGGGGGCGTGCGTATGCTTCATGGCTTGAGGCTCCTTGATTGAGGAACCGCCAACATCACTTCCACATGATGGGTGGCGGCTGTGCGCAGGTGTGGAAGACCGGGAATCAAGGAACCCGGCGCGCCCGAAAGCGCCCCGCGCACAGCCACCATAAATCGAAACGGCGGGCACAAAAATAGCGCCTGCATTCGGTATGGTGGCGCTTGTGCGCCTTGATTTGCACGGGCTTCCACACCCGGTCGCTGAATGTGCAGCGACGCGCGCAGGTTAGCGTGGCAAATGCTCAAGGGCAAGCCAGTGCCACACCTGATCGAGTGGCCGATGCCCGCTGGGAAGCCGCAATCGCCGCAGGGGCGTGCCACCGATAGTGCAGGCATTCTGTGCCGCTGGTCGACCACCGTGTCGTCCGCTTTCCAGCACCGCGTGTGTTTACCGGATTATCCTGATATGGCCATATGCGATTACTATTTGCAGCCTTAGATGGCCGAATGGCTTAAAAGCGGGATCGGCGGGTTCGCCGCTCCTGCAATGCCCGGCTCCTGCCAGCTCTCCACGTGCACGAATCCATGGTCACCACCGTCATCCTTGGCATGCTCTGCGTGCATTTGCTGTGTTTCAGCGTGATGTTCCTGCTGATCAGCACTCGGCTGAGCGGCAAGAAACTGGGCATGGATGTCTTTGCGCTAGGCAACCTTCTGCTCGGGCTCGCCTACATCTTGCAGTTGTCCGGTGGCCCCGCGAGTGGCGCGGTGCTGAGTATCGTCAACCACACGCTGACGCTCTGCGCCCCCGTTGCCTATGTTTTGGGTGCCATGCGTTTCTTCGATCGGCCCACCTCGGTATGGCGCCCGCTGCTCGCGCTGGCAGGGACCTACACGGCAGTGCAATTGCTGGTGCAGTCGACGCTCGGGACCGAGGCGCGTCACGCGCTGCTGGCGGGGGCCTGTGCGTCGCTGTTTCTGGCCATGACCCTGGGCGCGCTGCTTGTCAGACGAAATCTGGCCAGGGATCTGCGTGTCGAAATGCTCGTGTTTGCCGTGTTGATCGGCGGCATCTGCGCTCTGAACGCGGCGAAGCTGGTGATGATTCTCGGTGGCGGGCTGGCGGCGCTCGATATGAACACCAGCTTCCAGCGCACCTTCTACATCTACATGTCGTTCCTGGGGACGGTACTTCCTCCCTGCGCCGTCTGGCTGGTGCTGCGCCGCCTCACCGACGAGCTGCGCAGCGCGGCCGCACAGGACCCGCTCACCCGCCTGCTCAACCGGCGCGGGCTGACGGATGGCCTGGATGCATATTTCCGCTCGCGAACGGCCGCCCCCGCGTACCTGCTGATCGTGGATATCGATCACTTCAAGCGCATCAACGATACCTACGGCCACAAGGTGGGCGATCTCGTGCTGTGCCATGTGGCCGACGTGCTCAACGCCAGCGCCCGGGAGGGCGATCTGACCTGCAGGCTGGGCGGCGAGGAGTTCGCGGTCGTCTGCCTGGGTACCGACAGGGTTGGCGCCATGCAACTGGCAGAACGCATGCGTGTGGCCATCGAACGAACCCAAGTGCCTGGCATCGGCCTGAACCCGTTCATCCGCTGCACCGCCACCATCGGCGTTTCGGGTCACTTCACCAGCACGCACGCGCTCGACGAAGCGATGCAGCAGGCAGATGCCGCGCTCTATCGAGGCAAGGCGTCAGGGCGTAATCGCGTCGAGGCAGGCCAGGCGCGGTCCACCGTGATCCAGGGTGGTTGATGGCGCAGGGGAGGCTGCGGGCATGCTCGCGCTGCAGGGCCCTGCGCTGGCCCGTGCCTCAAGCCCTCGGCCGTCTCAGTATTCACCGCCAAGTTGCGACAGGCTTACCGCCAGCTCGCTCTTGCGGAAGGGTTTGGTAAGCCGCGGCAGATCCGGGTCGAGCCCTTCGCGCTCCGCATAGCCTGAAACGAGGAGGATCGCAGCTCTCGGCCGGGACGTGCGCACCACCCTGGCCAGATCGGTGCCGCTGATGCCGGGCATGAGGTGGTCCGTGACGAGCAGGTCGAACTGCTGCCCGCCGTCCAGCAGGCGTATGGCTTCTTCGCCTGACGCGGCCTCGATCACCCGGTAGCCCAGGTCCGCCAGCATGTAGGAGGTGCTGGCGCGTACCAGCTCTTCATCGTCGACCAGTAAGGCCACGCCACGCGCCGATCGTGGTTCTGGGGCCTCGACGATGCGCGACGCCTCTAGCGGCACTGTCGTGCTGCGCGGCAGCCAGAACTCGACATTGGTGCCCAGACCAGGCGTGCTCTGGATCGTCAGCGCGCCGTTGAGCTGGGATGCCAGCCCGTGGGCCATCGACAGGCCGAGCCCGGTCCCCTTGCCGATGCCCTTGGTCGAGAAGAATGGCTCGATCGCCCGGGCGAGCGTGGCCGCATCCATGCCGGTGCCGGTGTCCGCCACGGACAGGCAAAGATACTCGCCTGCCGCAAGCTTCGAGCGGTGTCCCTCACGGACCGATTCCGTGCTCGCCGATATGCGCATCGTGCCGCCCTCGAGCATGGCATCGCGCGCGTTCACGGAGAGATTCAGGAGGGCCATTTCCAACTGGTTCGGATCCGCGATCGCCGCTGGCAGATGCTCCGGGGCATCGACGACGACCTTGATTTGCGGCCCCGTAGAGCTGGCCACCAGATCGCCCATGTCGCTCACCAGCTTGCCCACGTCGACCGAAACCGCCTGCAGCGGCTGGCGGCGAGCGAAGGCGAGCAACCTCTGCACGAGCGTCTTCGCCCGGTCGGCCGATTGCATGGCGCCGGCGATCAGCCGCTGTTCCCGTTCGCCCCCCACGCCTCTGCGCTGGAGCATGTCGAGCGTGCCGACGATCGGCGTGAGCAGGTTGTTGAAGTCGTGTGCCACGCCGCCGGTAAGCTGCCCCATGGCTTCCATCTTCTGGCTCTGGCGCAGCGCCGCCTGGACTTCTTCCCGTTCGGCGATGGCCTGGACGATCCTGCCTTCGAGCGTGGCATTGAGTTCGCGCAGATCTTCCTCGGCGGCCTTGCGGGCGGAGATATCGACTGCAGTGCCGGTGACGCGCAGGCAGCGGCCAGCTGAATCGAACACCCCACGGCCTTTGGCTGCCACCCAGCGAACGATGCCATCCTCCCGGCCAATCGTGCGGTAGTCGACATCGTAAAGCGTACGGCGCTTAGGGTCGGCCGCCGCTACGAAAGCGTCTATCGTCGCCTCTCGGTCCTCGGGATGCAGGCCATCGTAGAAGTCGTCCAGCGTCACCGGCACGTCAGTAAAGATGCCGAAGATCTCTTTGGTCCGCAGCGACCAGATCAGCGTGTCGTGAACGATATCCACGTCCCAGAAGCCGACCTCGGCGTTGTCGACGGCAAGGCGCAAGCGTTCTTCGCTCTCGCGCAGGCGCATCTCGGCAGCCACTCGTTCGACATGCGCCCAGCAGCGCTCGACGACCTCCCTGACCAGGGAAATTTCCGACGGCGACCAGTCCCGGGGCTGATTCTGGTGAACCGCCATCATTGCCGTCAGCCGGCCATCCTTCACCAGCGGGCAGCAGATGATCGCGCCGATGTCGATGGCGCTGAAGGTCTCGCGCCCCTCATCCTGGTCAAGCTCCGCCATGACGTCGCGGACGATCAACGTGCGCCCGGCGCGCATGTCCGCCGCAGCCCTTGGGCCAAAGAGGTCGAGGCTGTAGGTGCCGGCCGAACTCTGGATGCCGGGCGCGTTGTAGTCACTGCGGATCCAGAAACGGTCGTGATCGATATCCACGTCCGCATAGGCGCAGCGCGATACATTCAGCGTCCGTCCGAGCAGCCCGGTCGCTGCGAGCATCGCGTCTTCGGCATGGCGGATGTTGAAGAGCTGGCTGTCGAGCTCATCGAAAAAGTGCAACCGCGCTGCGCTCTCTTGCTGCGCCGCTTCCGCCTCGTGCTCAGCGGTACGGTCGCGGAAGATCTTCACGAAGCCGCCATGGTCCATGGCCAGCGGCATCATCAGCCCGGAGCCCCAGAAGCGTGTGCCGTTCTTGCGAACGTGCCAGCGTTCGTTGGCTGCCCGACCCTGAGCCTGGGCGAGTTCGAGTTCGGCGTGAAACACACGCTCGGTCTGGTCCATGGCCGTGTAGAACAGGTCGCCCGCGCGGCCCACCACCTCTTCGGCGCGGTGGCCGACGATGCGCTGCGCCCCGATGCTCCAACTGGTGATGGTGCCTTGCGCATCGAAGGTGATGATCGCGAAGTCCTCGGCGCCCTCGACGATCTGCCGATAGCGCGCCTCGCTGACCCGGATAGCGGCCTCCGCCCGGGCGCGGTGTACGACCAGCCCGACCGTCTGCACGACGAAGTCGACGATCTCGAGGTCCGCCGACAGAGGCTCGCGGGGCTCGTGGTGGTACAGGACGAAGGTGCCGAGCAGGTCGCCCTGTGCCGAACGGATCGGCGTTGACCAGCTGGCGTGCAGACCCTGCCCGACGGCCAGCTCCCGGAACTCGGCCCACAGCGGATCATTGGCGATGTCCGATGCATACCGCGCTTCGCTGTGCAGTGCCGCCGTGCTGCACGCGCATAGGCTCTGACCGATGGCGAGGCCGCTGATGGCCTCATGGTAAGCGCGCGGCAGGCTCGGCCCTGCGCAGTGCCGCAGTTGTTGGCTGTCTTCGTCCAGAAGCAGGATGCTGCCCAGGAAACGGGAGGTGGACAACGCCTCCACCTCACGGACGATCGCATTCAGGGTGGCGCTGAGGGGCGTCTCTGCGACGGCCAGTTCCAGGATGCGGTTCTGTGCAGCCCCAAGTGCTGCCGCGCGATTGCGTGCCTGGGTGAGGCGCGCATTCTCGATGGCGATCGTCGCCAGGCGCGCCAAGCTTTCCAGGCGCTTGATCGTATCTTGGTCGTGGTTGCGAACCTCCGACCAGTAGGCCCCGAGCGCTGCGACCGGAACCGGCCTGCCGATGGGCACCATCACCAGGCTACGGACGAAAGTCGGCGAATAGGCGTCCTGCGGGATGCGCGGGTCGAGGCGGACGTCACTGATGGCGACCGTCTCGGCGTGGTGCATCACCCACCCCGAAATGCAGTGGTCGGCCGGAAAGGTCTGGCCTTGCCAAAGCGTGGAGACAGCATCTTCCGCCACGTAAGAGCAGCGTCCGTCGTGTTCGATGACGACCGCGACGCCCTCTGCGCCGACGGCGGCCCGCGCGGTGTCGCGCAGGATGGCGACGACCTCGTCCACCGACCCGGCCATGACCAGTCGCTCGCTGGCATTGAGCACATGAGACAGGCGCTCATCACCCTGTGGATCTACCGTAACAGTAGGCAAACCGATCTCCCAACGACGGCCACAGATATCTCTTCCGCGGGCTGCTTCAAAATGAATGTGGCGAACGGGGAAGGGCGTCCTCGTTGCTTGGTATGGTCAATTTCAGCTTCTCAGGATGCGCTGCCGAGCATTACGGTCATGCCTGGCGGACAACAGCATCGCTCAATTTTAGGGCGCCTGAAATGGGCCGCCCGAAAATCTTCGGGGTTACGCAAAACAGCCGCGCTGGCAAGGTCGGGTCGAGGGCTCTACATCAGGAAAGTGAGTGTGCGGTCTCGGCAGCTCCACGGATTTCTTCCTGGGGCAGGAAGCGATCGACGTCGATGGCGTCGATCTGGTCGGCGTGCAAATGGCGCTCGGCGTAACGCATCGGCAGCCCTGCCTGCAGAAACAGTGCGAACAGATCGGCATCGATATGGCCCTTGTCGCGCAGCCTGGCGAGGATTTCGATCGACTCGGACAGGGTCTTCGCCTGCTTGTAGGGGCGGTCGGAGGCGGTCAGCGCTTCGAAGATATCCGCGATGGCCATGATGCGCGCCGGAATGGACAGCTGGCTCTTGTCGAGCTTTCGCGGGTAGCCGGTTCCGAGCAGGGTTTCGTGGTGGGTGCCGGCGTACTCGGGAACCCGCTTGAGGTTCGAAGGCAGCGGTAGATTTTCGAGCATGACGATGGTCTGGATGATGTGCTCGTTGATCTTGAAGCGCTCTTCGGCAGTCAGGGTGCCGCGGCTGATACTCAGGTTGTAGAGCTCGCCATGGTTGTAGAGATGCTCGGGCACGCTGACCTGAAAACCGTACTTGGGGTCGAACGCCTTGGTCTCGGGGCGCGGGAAGATGTGATGGGGCTTGTCGGCCAAGAGCCGTTCGACCGCAGGCAGAGGCGCCACTGGCAGTTCGGCGACGCGCGCCAACTCGGCGGTGGAGAGCCCCAGGCGATCATCGAAATGCCGCAGCCAGGTTCGTTCTCCCGCTGTGTGAAGGGTGCCCACATGCTCGGGGTTCATGAGCTCGCCGCCGATATTGCACCCGGCAATGAAGGCGAATTCATCCTGCAGCGTCTGGGCCAGTTGCCGATACTGCGCATCGGCCTGCGACCGATCCTGGCCATCCAGCACGCGCTGCAGGCGCTCGATCTGCGCATCGCGCAACAGCACCTCGAAGCGCATGCGCACCTCGTGGATGCGGTTGTAGATCGTTTCCAGCTTGGTGGCCTTGTCGACCACGTGTTCCGGCGTGGTGATCTTGCCGCAGTCGTGCAGCCAGGCACCGATACGAAACTCGCGCCATTCGTCTGCGGTGGTGAAACGGAAGTGCTCCAGCGGCCCTTCGCTGACCTCGCTGGCGGCCTCGGCGAGCATCATCGCCAGCTCCGGTACGCGCTCGCAGTGCGCGCCGGTATAGGGGCTCTTGGCGTCGATCGCGCCGGCGAGGATTTCGATCATGCCGTCGATCAAGGCCCGCTGCGAATCGATGAGGTTGTGGTTTTCCAGGGCGACGGCAGCCTGGGAGGCCAGCGCGCCAATGAACGAGATCACCTGTGGCGAGAAGGCGATCACCTCGCCGGTGTCGACATCCAGGGCATTCATGAACTGCAGCACGCCGATCACTTCGCCGCCACGTGGCGCCAGCGGCACGGTCAGCATGGAGACGGTATGGAAGCCGGACTCGCTGTCGAAACCACGGGTGCCGCTGAGGTCGAAACGGCTCTCGGCGTAGACGTCGTCGATCACCACGGTTTCGTTGTGCAGTGCCGCGTAGGTCGACACATGCCGTTCGTTGCGCAGCCCGGTCTGCGGGTCGTACAGGGGGATTTCGAACGTCGGCAGTTCATCGTCCATGGAGCGCAACGCGAAGCGCAGCGTTTTGTGCTCCGTCTTCAGGTACATGGTGGCGGCCTGGGCATTACAGATGCGCTTGCCCTGCATCAGGATATGCCGCAGCAGCGCGTCACGGTCGCGTTCGGATGACAGCAGCAGGCCGTTCTCGACCAGGCTGGAAAGCTTCATCTGGGAGACCTGCAGCGCGTGGGTCTGGCTTTGCAGGGCAGCTTTCATCTCGATGTGGTTGCGATTGAGGGTTTCGATTTCGGCGAACATCGACGCGGGCGGCAGCTCGCCGGAAAAATCCATCTGGCGGATTTTCTGGGTGTCCTGCACCAGCAGATCGATGGTGCGATCGATGCTTTCCATTCCGTTGAGCACCAGCGGCATGGTGCACAGCACTATCACGATGGACAGGCAGAGCGAGACCGCTGGCGCAACACCCAGGGTAAGCGCCAATATAGGCCCCAGCTGCAAAAGCACGAAGCTGGCGACCACCAGCTTGCTGCTTCTGAACCGTAGCCTGAATCGCGGCTTGATTTGCCCTGATGACATACTGCAACCTGCGCTCGGGTCCCATCGCGTACTACTCGTACATCCGGCCACGCAACGCTGTGGCGGCTGGATGTGCAACGCTCAGTTCAACTAAGGGAAATAGAATGAAGAAGGAGATTACTGTGTTTGCTCGCTTCAGGATATGGCCACTTGCCAGCGCCTTGCTGGCCTCGGTAGCGCTCGCAGCTGAGCCAGCGACATCGATAGGTTACGTGATGAAGGTACAGGGAGAAGCCACCGTCAGCATAGATGGCACAACGCAATCGGCGACGATTGGCACGCCATTGTACGTCGGCAGCGTGGTAAAAACCGGTCCGGCAGGCTCGATGGGGGTGACCTTGAAGGACAACACCCTGATGTCTTTCGGCCCCAACAGCGAGCTGACCATCGATGAATTTCTCTTCGACCCGGCCCAGGACGACCTGAAACTCAGCGCCAAGATCACCCACGGCACGCTCGATTACGTTTCCGGCACCATCGCCAAGCTCAAGCCCAAGGCCGTCGAGATCAACACCCCGACCGGCACCATCGGCGTGCGTGGCACCCACTTCCTCGTCAAGGTCGACTGAGTTCGAGTACGGCAATGTCCACATCATTCACGCATGCAATCGCCGTTGTTGTCTTCGCATTGCTGGCCAGCGGCTGCGCCTCCAAATCCTATGTGGTGCTGGTGGAGAGCCCCGACGGAACCACAGGCGCCATCGAGGTCAGGACCGACAAGGGCCTCACGCGTGTCGACCAGAAGGGCTATGCCGTCAACCTCGACGGCAGCAGCGCCCAGCCGTTCCAGGTGGCCGAGCCCCGTCTCGACAAGGACTTTTCCGCGGCACGGGCGGCGCAGCCCGCGATGCCGAAAAGCTACCTGCTGTACTTCAAGACCGGCGGCGCCAGCCTGACCGAGAAGTCCCAGGCGGAAATTCCGGAAGTGCTGCAGACCGTCAGGGAGCGTGGGCCTTCGGCGGTGTCGGTGATCGGCCACACCGACACCGTTGGCAGCAAGACGTACAACGAAGATCTGGGGCTGTTGCGCGCCCGTGCCATTGCCCGGCAGTTGCAAGACAACGGCCTTCAGGCGCTGGAGCTCGTCGTTACCTCCCATGGCGAAGGCAACCTGTTGGTCGATACCCCGGACAACAAACCGGAGCCCGCCAACCGCAGGGTCGAAGTCACCGTGCGCTGAAGCCTGCACCGTCAGGCGTCTACTTGCGGGCCATCACCAGGCGGGTGCCTCGCTCGCCACTGCGCAGGCGCTGAAGGTGAAAGGCCGTCAGCCCGTCCCACGGGCGCTGCTCGCTCAGCGTCTCGAACACCGCCAGGACCGTGTGATCACCGCGCTCCAGCAGAGCGTAGGCGGCCTCGTAAGCCTCGTCGCAGGTCCCGACCGGCGCCATCATCGCCTCGAGCGGCTCGAACACCTGCACGGCTTCGACCTTGCCCTTGAGCACGATTTCGCCAACGGGCCGCATCGGCACTTCGGGGCAGCTGTCACGAATCGCCTCGGACACGCACAGCAGGGTGCCGATCTGGCTGTTCAGGCTCTCCAGGCGTGACGTGGTGTTCACCGGATCGCCCAGGGCGCGGTAGTCGAAGATCATCGAACCGCCGAAGTTGCCCACCACCACTTCACCGCTGTGCACCCCGATGCGCGTCTGGCCGAACTCGATGCCTTGCTCGTGCAACGACGCCACGTAGGACCGGGTAAAGCGATTGATCTCCAGCGCGCAGGACAGCGCACGCTGCGGGTGGTCGGCCTGGGGGATGGGCGCGGAAAACATGATCGCCACCGCATCGCCGACGATTCGATCCAGCGTGCCGTCATGACGGAAGGCGATGCCAATGACCTGTTCCAGGTAATCATTGAGCAGGCTGACCGCCGCCTCGGGAGTCCGGCGCTCCATCATCGAGGTGAACCCGGTGATGTCGGTGAACACGAAACTGCACAGCTGCCGCTGACCACCGAGCGTCAGGCGCTCCGGGTGCGCCACCAGATGGTTGACCAGGTTGGGCGATACATAGCGTGAGAATGCCGCCTGGATCCAGCGCTGTTCGCGTTCGGCAGCCATGTGGCGGACGATACTGGCGGCGCCGTACACCAGCATCAGCCCGATCGATGGCGTGAACAGATCGAGCAGCAGCCGGTGCGCCACGAAACCGTACCAGGCGCCAGCATTGAGCAGGGCGACCAGCGCCACCATCAGCACCGCCGATACCAGGGCGGGCGCATTCAGTGCCAGCAGCCCCAGTGCCAGGCTGCCCAGCAGCAGGGTCAGGCTCTCCACCGCCAGCGACCAGCCTGGCCGCAGCAGCAAGGTGTCGGTCAGCACCTGTTCCAGTGCCTGGGCGTGAACCTCCACCCCTGGAATGATCCCGCCCAGCGGGCTGAAGCGCAGGTCCTGCAAACCTTGGGCAGAGGTGCCGATCATGATGATGCTGCCCGCAACGGGCGGCGCCGAGCCGTCCAGCACTTGCCAGGCAGGGATGCTGCGGGCCGCTCGAGGCGGGGAGAAATACACCCAGAGCTCGCCGCTGGCGGCAGTGGGAATCTGCAACCGGCCGATATCGACCCGCTGCACCCCGGCCTCGCTGCTGATGATCCGGTAGCGACCGGCGCGCTGTGAAACGCGCAGGGCCTCCGCCACCAGCGACGGGCGCAACTCGCCAGCCAGCGACACGAATAGCGGCACGCGCCGCACCACACCGTCGGCATCGGGCCGGAACGTCATGGCGCCGACGCCGCGAGCCGCCTGCTCCAGCTGCGGCAGCGGGCGGGTAGCACCCTGGAAGGTCGGCACGAACGGAACCGGGGAAGGGCCTTGCAGCACCATGCCAAAGCGACTCAACGGTGGGCCGAGCTCTTTACCGCGTCGCTCGGCGGCAAATCCGAGCACCGTATTGCCACGCTTCAGCACGTCGGCGAATTGCGCATCATGGTCCGGCAAGGCTGCCAGCCCGGCGGCCAACTCGGCTGGCAACGGGTTGCCACGCAGAAGCTGGGAAGGCGAGGTGCGATCCGCTTCGGCGAACAGTACGTCGAACACCACGGCAGCCGCGCCAGCCTGCTCCAGCTTGTCCACCAGCGCCGCGACCTGGGTGCGAGCCCAGGGCCACTGGCCGATGCGTTCGAGGCTTTGCTCGTCCAGGTCGACGATACGCACTGGCGCAGCCTGGTAATCACGTGGCTGCCAACGCTGATACTGGTCGAAAACCGCGTTGCGGACTTTCTGTACCGGCAGCGGGTCGAGCAGAAATACCAGCAGGAGGCCCAGCAGGACGGCAAGGCAGAAGCCGCCGCCCACTGAAAACAGACGGAATCTAGGCACGCTCAAAGGCTCTGGGCAGGATGGAGAACTGCAAATGGGTGTGCCGAAGATACCGAAAAAAATGCCGCACAGGTCGAGTGCTTCGCTTCGGCAACGCGCAAGGCCCCGATCCGGCCGGTAAAACCGACCTCGAGGCGCGTACGAACCGGCTCGATGCTGCAGGCGCTAGGCAGCCTGCGCTTTCAGTTTCAGCGCCACCAGTAGCGAACGCAGTTCCGCAGGCTGCACGGGCTTGGACAAGATCGGAATAGCGTCGTCGGCCAACTGCTCCTGTACACGGCGCACGTCGTGCCCGGTCATGATGATGGCAGGCACGTTGCGGCCGCTGAGTGCGCGCACATGGTTGATGCAGTCGGCCCCGGAGGCCTCGCGGCCGAGGTCGAAGTCGGTGACCACCAGGTCGAAGTCCGTCGACACGTCGGGTAGCGAGGTGAAGGTGGAGACCTCGCAGCCCCATTTCGTCAGCAGGGTGGCGGTGGCCAGCAGCACGTTCTGATCGTCCTCGATCAGGCACACCCGCAGCCCGTGGAGCATGCGAGGTACCTGGCTCACGCCCGTCGTGGGCGCGCTGCGCTCGACCGGCGCCGCCACCTGGTGCAGGCCGTCGATTGCCGCCAGGGTGCCCCGGCCCTCTACCGAGCGAATGCGGATGCGCAGATTCATCAGCGTGCCCAGCCGCCTGACGATCGTCAGCCCCAGGCCCATGCCCTCGACATCGCTGTCGCGCGCCTGACGCACGCGGTAGAACTCTTCGAAGATGTTATCGAGGTGCGCTTCGGCGATACCGCGGCCCTTGTCGTACAGCTCGATGGAGAGCCCAGTGCCTTTGCGCCGGCAGCCAATCAGCACGGGTTTGCCCGACGCGTACTTCAGCGCGTTGGAGAGCAGGTTCTGCAGCATGGTGGTCAGCAGGGCGTGATCTGCACGTACATAGATCGGTGGGCAGTGCAGGCGAACATCGACTCCGGCCCAGCGAGCCGCCTCGGTGTTCTGCTGGATCAGGTGCTCCAGCAGCTTGTGCAGCGGCAGGGTCTCCATCTGCGGAGCCACCTTGCCGCTGTCCAGGGAGTAAATGTCGAGAATCGAACGGAACAGGCGGGCAACGCTGTGCAGCGATTTGTCGATGTTCTCGACCAGACGCTTCTGCTCGGTATCCAGGCTGCCGTCGCGCAGGCAGGCGGTGAACAGGCTGATGGAGTGAATGGGCTGGCGCAGGTCGTGACTGGCCTGCGCCAGGAACTGCGATTTGGCCAGGTTGGCGGCCTGCTCGGCCTCGGTCGCCCGGCGTGAGCGCTTGATCAGGGTGTGTATGTAGGCGGGCACCATCAGGGTAGTGAGCATCAGGGTGACGATCAGATACGGCTGCGACTGCCAATAGGTCGAAATGCCAGCGGTCATGAGCAGCGAGAGCATGGCCATGATGGTTGCCAGCAACAGGTAGCCTGACTTGTAACGCAGCCCGTAGCCGACGGTCACCCAGAGCAGTACGGCATAGATCGGCAGCATGGGCGCGCCGCCTGCGGCGATCATCGCGGTAAGGCAGCCATAGTCGATGAGCATGGTGAGCACTCGCCTTGCCGGTCGGTTGCCGGGGCGGCGACGGATATCGACCCACAGCACCAGGGAAACGACGAAGCACGCCGTCATCAGCCAGAGGACCTGCAGGGCCAACCACGATTCTATGATCGATAGCTGATGCAGCAGCAGCGCGTAGCTGGTGATGATGGGGGCGATGATCAGACGCACCACCGCCTGAGAACGCTCGACGTCGTATACGGTGGGGGCGGTTGCGAACATGGAAACTTCCCGAAAGCCATTCGATTCGAATATCCGCCCACCTTAGTGCGCCGACTTTTGCAGGCGCAATACGACAAGGGCGTCACGGAGGGCCTTTAGTACATTCGTACTATTCGGTCGCCAACACGCCCTGCCTTGAAACCCAGGCACCGTTTTCTCGTTCAGAGGCCTCTCGACGGTAGAGAGGAGAGGGCGATGGCTTCGAGAAGACGGCATGCAGGGGACCGCCTTCGATGCGCTGCAGCTCGTATTGACATATCGATAAATCTCGATATGATCGACGCATGGAATTGATCGAAGTATTCAAAGCCCTCTCGAACCCTACACGCCTGGCAATCCTGAAAGGCTTGAAGGACCCCGCAAAGAATTTCCCCCCGCAGGATGAGGGTGACGTTCTCACGGTGGGCGTCTGCGTCAGCAGTATTCAGGAAGGTATCGGCCTGTCGCAGTCGACGGTGTCTGGTTATCTCGCCACGCTGCAGCGAGTGGGCCTGGTCGAAGTCAGGCGCATCGGTCAATGGACCTACTACAAGCGCAACGAAGCAACCATCGGTGCGCTTGCCGAGGTCATCGGGAAAGAGCTGTAATTTTTTACCGCAATATATCGAAATATCTCGATATCCCTTTTTGTCGATACGAGGATTCACCATGAAAGCCATGACACTCACATCATTCGGCGGCCCTGAAGCGTTCCAACTGCGCGACTTAGCCAAGCCCGTACCACCAGCAGGGCACGTGCTGGTCCGGGTTCACGCGACCTCCATCAACCCGCTGGATTACCAGGTGCGGCGTGGCGACTATGCCGACCTGGTGCAGTTGCCGGCCATCACCGGCCACGACGTATCGGGCGTTGTCGAAGACGTCGGGCCAGGCGTGACCCGCCTCGTTCCGGGAGACGAAGTCTGGTACACCCCGCAAATCTTCGCAGGGCCAGGCAGCTATGCCGAGTACCACGTCGCGGCCGAAAGCATCATCGGCAAGAAGCCTCCTTCACTGAGCCATCTCGAAGCGGCGAGCCTCACCCTGGTTGGTGGCACGGTGTGGGAGGCGCTGGTCGTGCGTGCGGCGCTCAGAGTAGGGGAGAGCATCCTGATACACGGTGGCGCGGGCGGCGTCGGCCATGTGGCGATCCAGGTGGCGAAAGCCATGGGCGCACGGGTGTTCACCACCGTGCGCCAAGCGAACGCCGAGTTCGCACGCAGCATGGGTGCCGATGTGATCATCGACTATGAAAAAGAGGACTACGTCGACGCCGTCATGCGGGCAACCGATGGCCATGGCGTCGATGTGGTGTTCGACACCATCGGCGGCAACACGCTGTCACGCAGCCCTGACGCGCTTGCGCAGCTCGGCCGCGTCGTCACGATCGTGGATATCGCGCAGCCACAAAACGTCGTGCAGGCCTGGGGCAAGAACGCCAGTTATCACTTCGTATTCACACGGCAGAACCGCGGCAAGCTCGATGAGTTGAGCGCATTGGTGGAGCGCGGTCAGCTGCGGCCTCACATTGGCGCCGTCTATTCGCTTGCCGACATCGGGCTGGCCCACGCCCGGCTGGAAAGCCCCAACAACGGCATGCGAGGAAAAATCGCGATTGCGGTCGAGCCATCGCTCATCCCCTGAGTGCGTCCTTTCACCCGGCCAAGCCATTTTGGAGTAATGCCATGATTTACGAGATCGCTGTACTGCCCGTTCACGAAGACCGCATTGCACTGTTCAGGCGAGCCTTTGCCGAGGTCGCACCCTTGCTCACCCGCGCGAAGGGCTATTGCGGCCACATGCTGGCGCAGGGCATCGAAAGCCCCCAGCAATTCAACCTGATAGTGCGCTGGCAATCACTCGAGGACCACACGCCAGGTTTCGAAGAGAGCGAAGACCACCAGTTGTTCATGCAGGGCCTGGCGCAATACTTCTCGGCAGAGCCGACGGTTTACCATATCGAGGGGGCGGCTTTTGCTGCCGGCGAACAGGCCGATTCGAACAGCGCCGTCAGCTTGGGTAGTGCGGGAGCCTCAAAAGGCGTGTGGTTCTGAAGCGATGGGCTGTTTCGGAGATATCCAACCCGAAGCAAGCGGTGAACCGCCGGGTGCGAAGTCATGGGTACATGACCCGGATCAGCACGTGGTGGGAGGACAGGTGCGAATGAAAGGTTTACCCACCTGATTGTCGTCAGCGGGTTTCAGTGCGAGGGATTCTGGTGAAAGACAGGTGTACGTATTACGTCGGTTGGGACGTTGGGGGCTGGAATTGCGACAAGAACCCCGCGAGTCGGGATGCGTTGGTCATTCTCGACTCGGCCAGAGCGCTCGTTGGCACCCCATGGAGGGGGAACCTGCGCAGGCTCTTCAACGAAGCGAACAGCGCTCAGGGCTTGGTCAAGGGAATCCTCGAACTGTGCCAGGTCCAGCCACCTCGGGATGATTCATGCCGGTTGCTCTTCGCGATCGACACACCGCTGGGATTCTCCAAAGGCTTCACGGATCTGATTGTTTCCAGGCGGGCGCCTGCGCAAATATTTTCCTCATCATCGAACCCTTATCTCCACAGAGAGACGGAGCGGTTTCTGTTTGAGCGAGGGCTGTCCCCGTTGTCTCCCATCAAGGACATGATCGGCAGTCAGGCCACCAAGGGTATTCATTTCCTTGCGCGTTTCGCACCGGAACTCGAAAGGTGTGGGCTGTGGACGGACGGCTCTAGCATCCACGCCATCGAGGCCTACCCATCGGCCTGCAAGCGATCAGCAAGCATCCGTGCGCTCCGCTTGCCGTTTTACGAGGATATTGATGGCACTGCCTCGGCAAAAGCCAAGCCCCGCGATGAGTTGTACCACCCGGATCTGGAGGACGCGCTGACCTGCGCGCTCATTGGGTGGGCATTCGAGAAACGACCGGATCTGCTGGCTCATCCGCCGCCTACCATCGACCCTTCTGAAGGATGGATCTACGTCCCGTCCGATGGTTTGAAAGAGGTGAAAGAGGGATGACTCGTTGCGGTGTTGGTGCCTGGTGTGAAGGGCGCCGGTCGACCCGTAGCATCCCGCTCATCGGGGGGAATTACCAGATCGATACAAGTGCGTATGCACACTCCACATTTTCATCCTTCAGGATGCGATAGAACGAGCCGTTCGCCGGCTAGCGCCGGGTGGCTGGCCGGTGATGCGCTTGAAGGCGCGGCTGAAGGCCGCCTGAGAGGTGTAGCCCAGGCGCTGCGCTACGGCCTCAATAGGCAGTCGCTCAAGACTCAGCCACTGGCTGGCAAGGCGCATCCGCAGTTCCGTTGCATAGCGCAGCGGGGGGATGCCTACAGTGACCTGGAAGCGTTCCGCGAAGACTGAGCGAGAGATATTACATTGTGCTGCCAGTTCCGCGACGGTCCAGTCACGCGCAGGCTCCCGGTGCAAGGCCAAGAGCGCACTGGCCAGCCTGGGGTCGCGCAACGCGGCCACCAGGCCTGAGGCATTGCCGCAGGCGCACTCAACCCAGCCACGGACGATCATCGCCGCCACTACGTCGGCGAGACGAGCGAGGATGCCTGCGAAGCCGATGCGCGCTGAGCGAACTTCGCGCTCCATGGAGGCGAGAATCGGCATAAGCCCAGGGTAACGCTGGCCCCTGGCATCAATCAGCATCAGACCAGGCATCAACCCGCCGAGACCTTGCAAGCTTGTGAGTTCGAACTCCATGCAGCCGCTGAAGATAATGGTGCTGGGGCTGACATCGGGGGAAGCATCCACGGCGCAGATCGCGTCGCCGAGGGGGACCGCGTCGAAGCTACCGATGTCTTGGGCGGGTACGTCCAAGCTTGAGAGAAGTTGATGGGCTTCACCCTGGGCGATGAACACCGCGTTGCCGGCCGACAACTCGTACAACGTGCCATCCGCCGCACGCAGGAAGGCGGTGCCGACGGCAAGGAAGTGGAAGTAGGCGTGTCCTGGTTTGGCAGCAAAACCCAGCCCGAAAAAGGGGCCGGCCTGGATGCGGCGGTACTCGACGCCCCGCAGGCGCATGCCGCGTAACAGCTCGTTGATGAGATCGGACGATAAGGCGAACTGATCCATGGATGTCATTTCGGGGTTTTGGTCAAAAACTGAAGACTTTGCATCATAGAACATCCTGCCCTGCGTCCATAGACTTCTGGTTGAGATTATTTCCAGAGGTATTTAGTGATGGGTAATAGGGTGTGTGACGTCGAGGCTGACGCGAGCTTTGGCACCAAGGCTGATGTAGAGCCAGCAACACCGGCCTGGATGGCGGTATTTTCGCTTGCGATGGGCGTGTTTGGATTGTTGACGGCGGAATACCTTCCGGCGAGCTTGCTGACGCCGATGGCTGTTGAGCTGGGTGTGTCGGAAGCCTTGGCGGGGCAGGCGGTGACAGTCACGGCGGTAGTGGCGCTGTTCTCCGGGTTACTGGTGCCAGGCTTGACGCGAGGGATCGACCGGCGCGTGGTATTGCTGTGCTTTTCCACGCTGATGATTGCCTCCAACTTGCTGGTGGCTTTCTCTTCCAGCCTGATGGTTCTGCTGATCATGCGGATTTTGCTCGGCATCGCACTGGGCGGCTTCTGGAGCATGGCGGCGGCAGTGGCGATGCGTTTGGTGCCGGCGACGCTGCTGCCGCGGGCCCTGTCGATTATTTTCAGCGGTATTGCGGTGGGCACTGTGGTGGCGGTACCGCTGGGCAGCTATTTGGGCGGGCTGTATGGCTGGCGCAGTGCTTTTGTGGCGGCCGCCGCCGTCGGGGTAGTGACGCTGGTTTTCCAGCTTTTCACGCTGCCACCTCTGGCACCGCGCAGGCCGGCCCGCTTGAGAACGGTGCTGGAAGTGTTGCTGCGCCCGGGCATTGCCGTGGGCATGTTGGGCTGCGTGCTGGTGCATACGGGGCACTTCGCGTTGTTCACCTATATCCGGCCGTTCCTGGAAAGCACAACCGGCGTGGGGGCCGAAGGATTGGCGCTGATGCTGCTGGGTTTCGGCGCCGCTAACTTCGTCGGCACCCTGCTGGCAGGTTGGCTACTCGAGCGTAGCCCCTGGGGGACGATGGTGATGATGCCTGCGCTGGTCGGCGTTGCAGCATTAGCCCTGGTTTTGCTGCCTGCTTCTGTGCCGTCTCAGGTGTTGTTATTGGCTCTCTGGGGCATGGCTTTCGGTGGTGTTCCGGTAGCGTGGTCAAACTGGGTAGCCCGGGCGGTGCCAGACCAGGCAGAAAGCGCGGGAGGAATGGTCGTAGCCTCGGTGCAGTCGGCGATCGCTGCGGGTGCCGCTGCCGGGGGCGCTATGTTCAGTTTCAGTGGCATCGCCGGCGTATTTGTCGCTGCCGGCATCCTGATGCTGCTCGCAGCGCTGTTGATCGGGATGCGGGTCAAGGTCGAAGCACCAGGGCACGGCGCAGGGGACAGGCCGGTTCTGCATCTTTAGGATGTGTGGTCACTTGTTGGGAGTCGGCGAATAGCGCCCATGGCCGGTTGCTATCGGCGGCCTTTGAGATAGAGCCGAACGTGACATGCTCCTGGATGAGGGAGAACCTGCTTGCAGGTCTATAAGCAACCCAGCTTGAGAACACAAAAAATTGCGCAGTTGAGGGAGTTGTTGGCTCTTTAAATGGGCAAGAACCTTGGCTGGCCGGATTCAGAGTTAAGTTCAAGACCGGTGACTCATTGATCTACCTTCACCAGGGCGACGAGGCCGTCGTATTGATTAATGAGCTACCGCCGGTAAATGTAGCCCTCGAAACCCGCGTTGTTACCTCAATTTAATGACAGCTAGAGGTGGTGCTGTTCATAAAGGGCCGCTCTGGCCGAAGACAGCCGCTCGGATGGGGAAGGGGTGGGCTGACAGCTATCTGGTTTTCGCCAGTGCAAGTCACCAGACAATGGGCTTGTCGTCCCAAGCCCAGAAGGTTCCGCTGTCGGCCGGTCCATGTGCTCCTATCAACTCTATAATGCGATCCGCCGAGAACGCTGGTTCGAACAGTTGTCCATCGGGCACGTTCGCCTGGAATGGCTGAGACAGACCCGTGTCCGTCGTGCCTGGATGCACTGCCAGGACGGTGGAGGCAGGGTTCAGGCGTTTCAGTTCGATACTGGCCGTGTGTAGCAACTGGTTGAGCGCCGCTTTACTGGATCTGTAGCTGTACCAGCCACCCAATCGGTTATCGCCGATAGAGCCCACTCTCGCGGAGAGCGCCGCGAAGGTGGAGGGCTGTTTGCGCAATAACGGGAGTAGGTGTTTAAGCAACAGGATCGGCGCGAAGGTGTTGGTCGCGAAGCTCGCTTGCAGGCTCGCCAGCGTCACTTGTGTCAGACCCTTTTCCGCTTTTGCACCGTCCTGATGAAGAATGCCTAGCGTGCTGATGACCAGGTGCAGGTGATCGCATTGTTCACGCGCCTCGCTCGCAAGTGCTTCGAGGGATCGCTCATCGCGCGCGTCGCAGTCGACGCGTTTCAGGCGATGGCCGTACTGCTCTGCAAGCTTTTCCAGCTCTGGGGAGGTGCTGGCTTGTCGCGCTACCGCCCATACCCGGGCCACGTCATCGTGAGCAAGCAACGCTGCGCACAGTGCCAAGCCGATACCTCGGCTGGCCCCGCATATGAGCACATCAGCTTCGCTGTCCAGTCCGGGGATCAAACTCATAAGGCACCTTGAGGAGCATGGCTGAAGTGTCAGTTATGACCTGAGAACCCGGAAAAGGGTAGCTTCGGTTCCATCTCGAATGGCTTCAAAAGACCGTAGCTGGACATCGATGCACGCGACAGTGCAGGGCGATCACATATCGATCAGCGGATTCTCCAGCGGTAAATGGCAGACCGGTCGGGCTGCCGTTCACGCTGCTTAGTACCCAAAGATCAGCCCAGCCACTGGACGTGGCCAAGGGCTGCCGTTGGCCTGAAGCCCACACTGCGTTGGAGACCTCAGGCACTGATCCAGTAGCCGGCCTGCTGGGCCTTTGCTGATCTGCGCCTCACGCCACCTCAAGCGCTTTAACGATAGCTTCGTTGAACGCCGGGATGTCATTGGGGTTACGCGAAGTAATCAAGGTCCAGCCATTGGCGTGGCATTGCTTGACTTCAACGTCCACCCAACCGGCGGCACCGGCGTTTTCTAGATCGAGCCTGACACTGGGATAGGAGGTGAGGGTCTTGCCAGCGATAACGCCAGCGTTGATCAGCAGCCACGGCCCATGGCAAATCGCAGCGATTACCTTGCCCGCATCGGCGAACTCCTTCACCAGGCGCTGGGCGTTTTCATCCAAGCGCAGCGTGTCGGCATTGACCGTACCGCCTGGGATTACCAGCGCATCGAAATCCGACGCCTTGAGGCCGGCCAGCGCAACCTGAGAGTCGACCGTGCGATCTTTCTCCGTGTCCTGAACGAACGTCTGGGTGGTTCCGCCGTCACTCGAGCCATGGGTGACCGAAGCACCCTTCGCCTTGAGCGCTTCAAGCGGTTTAACCAGCTCATCGCGCTCGATCCCCGTATTCGAGGTGATGAACAGTACTTTTTTGCCTGCCAGTTGATTACTCATGGTGGTCACTCAGTCCTCTCATCAAGGTAAAAAGGAAGCGTGCGGCTGATGATTCTTCCGACGCGTTGAAGATGGGAGGTCAGAGCGGTTTTGAAAGTTCATCCGGATTCGTCCTGAGCGCAATGCGATGGAAGAAGCCAGGAAAGTCGAGGGTTTCACATTCGTGCCTGCAAGAATCGAGCAGGTAAAACGCATCCCCCGCGTGACCTGGAGCCACGGAAAGCAAGGTTTTCTGCGCCTTGAAGCTCGTACAGAGCACGTCTATGGGAATCTCGATATTGCGCGATCAGGCGCCGGTGACTGACTTGGCAAATGAGCGGGCAGGGTGAGGCGGGCGGCAGTCGAGCGCTGGCTGCCATTAGCCGAATGCTGCCGGTGACGACGGGCAGCTATCGGCCAATAGCAGACGTTCGCGGGTGACTGTTAACGCCATCCATAGCTGACAGTGGCTAATAGCGAGCGCAATTCGATTTGCTGTTGGCAGCCGTGGCCGACGCTACCCATCCCGAACGACGGCCATAGCGTGAGGTGCCTCTACCTTGCGTCATTGCAGAAGCGGTGAATTGCCCCGCAAGCCGCACGCAGCGACTCATCATCCAGAGCGTAGGCAATACGAAGGTAGCCTGGAAGTCCAAACGCACTACCTTGTACGACGGCCACGTTGGCCTCTTCAAGTAGTGCCAAAGCGACCGCTTCGTCGTCAACTAGATCACTGCCGCCCGGCGAGCGCTTGCCGATCAGGCCGGAACAATCGGCAAAGGCGTAGAAGGCCCCGCCTGGAACTTCGCAACTGATGCCCTGCGCCTGGTTGAGTAGCTCGACCATGAAATCTCGACGCCGCTGGAACACTTCACGGCTGTGGGCGATGAAGTCTTTCGAACCGTCCAGAGCAGCGACTGCCGCATGCTGCGAGATGGAACAGGCGCCCGAGGTCTGCTGGCCCTGCAACTTTTCCATCGCTTCGAGCAACCAGCGAGGCCCAGTG
The DNA here is from genome assembly GCF_052958135.1 of Pseudomonas sp. SZ40. Classification (NCBI taxonomy): domain Bacteria; kingdom Pseudomonadati; phylum Pseudomonadota; class Gammaproteobacteria; order Pseudomonadales; family Pseudomonadaceae; genus Pseudomonas; species Pseudomonas sp. SZ40. The sequence continues at coordinate 154,877 of NZ_JBQWIF010000009.1, forward strand.
GCAAACCCGATCCGCCAGCCAGTCATGGCGTAGGCCTTCGATACGCCGTTCATGGTCAGCGTCCGTGCAGCCAGTAGGGGCTCAACTTGGGCGAGCGTGATGAAATCACGCCCGTCGAAGATCAGGTGCTCATAGATGTCGTCTGCCAAAATCATCACTTGCGGATGATCGAGCAACACCTCAGCCAGGGCTTTCAGCTCGTCGCGATCATATACAGCTCCCGTGGGGTTGGACGGCGAATTCAGGATCAGCCAACGAGTCTTCGGCCCGATGGCTCTGGCCAACGCTTGCGGCGTGAGCTTGAAGCCCGACTCGGCGCCACAGGTAACGATCCGCGACTCGCCGCTGCACAACTCAACTATTTCTGGATAGCTGACCCAGTATGGCGCGGGGATTACCACCTCGTCGCCTTCATTGAGGGTCGCGGCCAAGGCATTGAAGATGACCTGCTTGCCTCCACAGCAGACTAGTGTGTCCTGCCAGCTTACATCGAGACCGTTCTCGGACTGGTACTTACGGGCTATGGCTTCACGCAGCGCGCGAAGGCCTGCCACCTGGGTGTAGCGGGTATTTCCATTGTTGATCGCAGTGATGGCCGCAGCACGGATGTGCTCCGGGGTATCGAAGTCAGGCTCACCCGCACAAAGCGAGATGATATTCGCCCCTTCAGCGCGACGTTCCGCAACGCGGTCGATGATTTTATAGGTCGCCGAAGGCTTGGCAGCCTCCAAACGGCGGTTCAGCGTTTCCAGGCTCATGCGTGCGCCTCCGGGAGGGAAAGGCCCATCAGGTCCATGGTGGTGTGACCTTCGCGCAGCTTGGCCATGAACACTGCCTCTTTATCGGCGCGTTTCTGCCCTTCGTGCAGTGTGCGTTCAACTGCATCGACCGGGATGATGATCACACCATCCTCATCCGCGACCACTAGGTCGCCGGCAGTGACCTGCGCCCCGCTGAAGTCGAACGGTTTGCCTACGGACGGCGTGGTCGCCTTGACGGTACCTTTGACGGAGATGCCCCGAGCAAAAACCGGAAAGCCGCGCGCTTCAAGCGCGGCGATGTCGCGCACGCCGCCATTGATTACCAAGCCAACAATACCAGCGGCTTCAGCCGCCACAGTAAGTACTTCACCCCAGTAGCCGGCAACGAAATTGGCGGAGTCACAGACCAGGACGCTACCGCGTGGCGCGTTCGCCACGGCAATGTGCAGGCCCAGGTTGTCACCTGGCGAACACTGCAGCGGGTACGCCGGTGCAGCAATGAATGCGCCTTTCCAGACAGCGCGAATCTCGCGGTCCACAGCGCACGGCAACCCGGAGGCCTCGTACAGGGTGGAGCTGCCGAGGACCTTTGCAATGTTCTGATACTCGTGTGGAAGGCTCATGGTTTTTTGCTCTGCAGAGAATGGTAACCGAGGGCGTCACGGGCTTCCTTGAGGCTCTTGCCAGTGGCGATTTGTTCGCGGATCTGCGCTTCAACGTGTTCGATGCGCCGTGCCGATTCGGCGACTTCTTGAGCACGACCGCGCGGGACTATGACGACGCCATTGGCGTCAGCGACGACGATGTCGCGGGCACAGACCCGCGCTTGGCCAACCGACACCGGCTGGTTGACGGCCACAACTTCCACGCGGTCTTTGCCGGTACGCATGAAGCGACCTTTACTGAACAGTGGATACCCCTCGCCCAGAGCCTTGTTCACATCGCGGCAGACACCGTCTATGACCGTGCCGGCGATACCGCGGGCCAGGGCGTACTGGGTCATGATGTCGCCCCAAACAGTGCAATCGGTGCGACCCTCGTTGGCGATGACCACAACGTCGCCTGGTGCTACGTCATCGATGAAGTCCCCGACAGTGCCGGGCGGTGTGCTCGCACTGACGTACTGAACGGTGAAGGCTGGGCCGACCACAACCTGGCTGTAGTTAGCCAGCGGTACTACGCCAAAGGCTTGGCCTGGAAGGCCTAGCTTGTCCATAGCGTCGGAAATCCCCGGCGTATCCAGGCCTTCGAACAAGGCAACGAGGTCTTTATCTGAAAGGCTCATATCAGTGCTCTACCTTGATAGCTTCGAACTGGGTGTCGTGCATGACTTCCTCGACCGATCGGCCTGCACGCACGGCGTCCACCATGCCGGCTTGTCGGCGGTCGATACGCTCGGCCAGACCAAGAACCTTCTCGATGGCATTGGCGGGGACAAAAACGGTGCCGCATTCATCGGCGATCACATAGTCGCCTTCCTCTACCTCGACGCCAGCCATGCGAACTTTTACGGCTGCGTCTATCTGGATGAGCCGGTTACGGGCGCTGATCATGGTCACGCCGCGGCCGAAGACCGGATAGCCGATGTCCACGCTGCCGCGGATGTCACGGCTGAAACCGTCGATGACCGAGCCCCGGATACCTTTGCGCTGGGCGGCGTTCGCCAGGATGTCTCCCCAGCTAGAGATACCATCGACGCCACCCGCGATCACCAGCACGCGGTCATCGGTGGTGATCTGCTCCACTACCGGAGTAATCAGGTGAACGGTGGGCGCCACGTCCTGCTTGGGCCCCAATTGAACAGTGCTGGCTCGACCAACAATCTTTGGGCATTTCCAAAGCGGCATCAGGCCATTAGTGGCGCCAGGGAGCTGGAGGAAGTCCAGCGCGTCCGACACCGTGTTGGTGTCGAGTGCGGCCAGGCGCTCAAGCGGGGCTTTCAAACTCATCGGTTGCAGACCTCTTGCTAGGTGAGGCTTGAGTATCTGCGCCGAGATTTGATACGTATATTACGAAGAAGCTAAGCTTTTCATATCCAAAACCTATGGAAGTGCGCCGTGATCAACTTTCGCTTGATACGCCATCTATGGCTGTTCCTGGCCGTAGCTGAAGACCAAAACTTCACCCGTGCAGCTAAACGGCTGGGCATGTCACAGCCGCCATTGACCGAGCAAATCCAGGCGCTGGAGCAGTCCTTACGGGTTCAACTGTTCACTCGGTCTCGCCGAGGCGCTCACCTGACCGCTGCGGGAGCTGCCATACTCCCCGCCGTACGAAAGTTTGCTGATCAGCTGGAACGATTGGAGCTTGCGGTACACGAGGCCGTAGCCGGCCACGCTGGCGTAGTGACGATTGGGGCGATTACCTCAGCAATGATTGATGTACTGCCCCCGCTGATCGAGCAGTTTAAGCAGGATCATCCACTGATCACGGTATCGGTTCGAGAGATCGATAGCGCGGAGGCTATTCCCGCTCTTGAGGCCGGCGATATCGACATCGCCTTCGCGCGCCTTGAGGGCAACCTCGGTCGGCATTTGCAATCTCTACCGTTGTCCGAGGATCGACTGGCAGTAGCACTCCCCAACGATCATCCCTTGTCCGCGAGTAAGTCCGTCTCCCTCAAGTCCCTCGCCGATGAAACCTTGGTGATGGCTTCGCGCGATGTGAGTCCTGTCTACTTCGACTATCTGGTCGGACAGTGCAAAGCCAGCGGCTTCGCCCCGCGGATAGTGCACCAAGTTCGCTCGGTCTCGTCACAAGTTGCCTTTGTCAGCTGCGGCCAGGGCATTGCCTTGGTTCCCAGCTCGATGGGCAAGCTCGCGCCTAAAAACGTACTCATTCGGCCTCTGTTCCCGGAGGTCAAAGTGGTGACTACGGCCATGGCGTGGCACAGCGAGCATAAGAATCCGCTCGTGGATGCCATGATCGACCAAGCGAAGCAGACCTTGCTTTCATAGGCTAGGCATATAACAGGGTTCGTGGCTTCGTATTTTACAAATCCTATGGCGAGTTCAACATTGAGGATGTCTGTAATAGGAGCTCCGACCCGTGTCCCATCCAGCTCGCTTCACCCACGAGAAAATTCCACTGAACATCGACGGTATACAGCTCGACCTTGCGGTGATTCATCGCCGTGGGCCTAAAGCGCCCATCCTGTTCCTCCACGGTTTTGGCTCCACAAAAGAGGACTACGCCGATATCACGTTGCAGCCTTCTTTCGATGGGCATCCCTTCATTGCCTACGATGCTCCAGGCTGCGGTGAGACCGAATGCAGCGACCTCTCGCGCATCAACATCCCATTCCTGGTGAAAACCGCACAGGCCGTACTCAAGCATTTTGAGACCAACACTTTCCACTTGGTAGGTCACTCCATGGGAGGTTTGACCGGCCTGATGTTGGCTCATGGAGATCCTGCGCGCGTGCTGAGTTTCGTCGACATCGAGGGCAACATCGCTCCTGAGGACTGTTTCCTCAGCCGCCAAATCCACGATCATCGCTGTGATGATGTACGATTTTTCCGCGACTTTATTGAACGCACTCGATTGGCATCGGACCCTGCGAGCGCGCTGTATGCCGCAAGCCTGGCGCACAAAGTGCGTGCCGGCGCGGTGCGCGGCATTTTCGAATCAATGGTGGATTTGTCCGACAATGGTCAGTTGATGGATAAATTTCTAGGCCTGCCATTCCCGCGCCAATACATGTATGGCGTGACCAATTCCCACCTGTCCTACCTCAAGGACATTGCAGCACAAGGCGTGCACCTAGCGTGCATTCCTGATTGCGGCCATTTCCCGATGTACTCGAACCCTGTGCTCATGTGGCGGCGGATCAAAGCCCTACAAGACTTCGCCTAAGCAGATTTAACCATTTACACGCGGTTATGTCGGCCGCATGAAGCTCCGCACTACTCGGTAAAAATAACAATTAGGTTGCGCCATGCTTGAAGCCAATAGCGGTCATCGAGTGCCTACAAGACCAGTGGCGATTCACACCTGCTTTGATCCGCTTTTGTTCGCTGTAATTTCGACACGTCAAAAAGACAGTCTTGATGCCGATCAGTAGCGTCTAGCCATTACGATGCCTTGGCAGGTTTGGTACGTGTGGCCTTTGAAGTCGCTTTTTCACCTAGCCTAGTCGCGTTTGCCATTTTCGCGTCTATGCAAATCAAGGGATTACCGCATGAAAATGGACGTTATCAGACATCTCAAGGTGTGTTATGCGACAGCAATGTCGCCTAATTAATAGTTAGGCGGCAAAGGCACAGGAGGCATGTTACGGGCATAGAAGCTATTCATAGTTGTGCTGTTAAACAACGTGCACGCTCGAACTCATTCGCTGCTTACCAGGCCTCAAGTCCGATCATCAACGCCGTATCGGGGCGAACAGACCGCATGAGTGCGTTCCCAGCAAAAACCAATATGTTGCTTGCAGGGCCCTCGCGGGTTGGCCACAGTGCGGTATTTATTACCTGCGTCCGGCTCGAAGTCCTCTGCCTAACAGGTGGTTCAAGTCACTCGCTTCGCTCGTTCGGGATCGCGTTCCGCGGCCCCTTAACCAAACGTTAGGCGATGACATCGGCCCGCCAAAGCAGCAATTAAAGAAGGCTAAACCTCAATGAACCTCGACCTCTCACCTCCCTCGGTTGGTTTGAATAAGGATGCGCTCGCCCGGCTTGGTGCCTCTATTCAGGCCGACATCGACAGCGGAAGGCACTTTGGCGCTTCAATCCTCGTCGCTCGCCACGGTCAGGTGGCCTACCAGGCGACCTTCGGAACGGTTGCTCCGGGTCGGGCTCCATCAGGTGACGATCGATACCTGCTCATGTCGATGTCAAAGGCCTATACCGCGACGCTCGTCCTCAAAGCGATTGATGAAGGCCGTTTCGGCCTTGATACACGCATCGCGGACCTCGTTCCCGGCTTCGGCGCACTGGGCAAGCAGCGGGCAACCGTGCGGCAATTGCTGGCGCACACCGCGGGGCTGCCGTTCGGTCTCGTTCCGCCTCCGCTTGGCCTGGACAAGGTCGGAAACCTCGCGGTCAAGACAGCCGCGATGTGCGCATTGCCTGCGGCCTACAGTCCCGGCACCAAATGCATCTACACATCGGGCTTGGGCTACGATCTGTTGGGCCAGATCCTGGTCAATACCGATTCGAAAAAGCGCGGTTTCAATCGCATTGCCCAAGAAGATTTGTTCACGCCGTTGGGCATGGCGGACAGCAGCTTCGCGTGCTCGATCGACGATCCTCGACGGGTTCCGGTGTCGTTTACTGAGGCGAATGTGGGACCCACCACACCGATGCTTCTGCGCCTTTTCAATGAGTTCCTTGACGCGGACGCAGAGATGCCGAGCGGGAATGCGTTTTCCACGATCAAAGATGTCTTCCGGTTCACCGAAGTTTTCCGCGGGCGTGGGACAGCGCACGGCCAGCGTGTTCTCTCACCCGTGCTCTTCGACTACGCTCGGCAGGATCATGCGCCCGGCTTGATCAACGATGCGACCGCCTTCGAGGTCGAAGAGCGGGGCCTCAACGATTTCGCGGCGCACTTTACCTTGCTCGGTGGTTATATGCGCGGGAGTGGGCACATCCTGAACGCGACCGGGCACACCGCATCGCCTCAAAGCATTGCGGCGGTCGGCGGTGCCTCGACGGCATGGATGATCGACCCTGAGCGGGATCTAACCGTCATCTTCCTATCTGCCGGCTTTATTGAGGGCCTGCGCCATATCGAGCGTGTGCAACGTATCAACGACCTGGCCTTGGCCGCGGTCGAGGCCTAGCAATCTGCGGCGGAAGCAATCCGAGGACTGCCTAACAATTCGTTCAAGCCGAGCCCGCTTCGCGGCTCGACTTAACTCAGGCGTTATGCACACGAATATGCCCCATCGACAAGCGCGATTAAAGGGCATGCGACGTCTCCCCATCCTCAGTAGCACTTGTATTTAGAGTCGATCTATCTGTCCGCTTTTGGCCGATTGCAGCCGTCCGTGACGGACTCCTATCGGCCAATAGCTGCCGCTGGCCAAAGGCAGCTTCCGATCCAAAGCTGATGGTTTAGCCGATAAGTCGGTCTCTACTCGATACTACTTAGCCTCAGTTCATTGCGTGGCAGTACCCGCCGGCTCTACTCCGACCACTCTATGTATCCCTTACGAACTTTCTCGTCGATCAGCTTGCGAGCTTCACGCTCGGCTTTTTCGTTGCTGTCAAAGTTTTTGATCAGGGTCTGCCCTTTGCTGCCCAGGCGCCCGAAGGTCACGGTGAGCTCTTCGCCCACTACGCCGATTCTCCAGAATTTCGCCGAGCCGCCTTGTTCAAAGCGGAACTCCTGCAGGTCGGTGGTAGTGGGCGACACCTCGGGTTCGGGGATGTGGAAGTCGGCGATCTCCTCCACCACCGCTTCGGGCTCAACCACAGCCGGACTGTCGTCGTGCAGGGCGGCCTCGATGCGGACGAGCAGACCGGCGGGGTCGGCGAGCCATTGTTTGCCGGGCACGTCGATGACTTTCCAGCCAAAGCTGCGCAGTACAGTGGGTTGGAAGACGTAGCGGTCGCGCACTTCGACGGTGCTGCCGTCGCGGCTGCTGTCCAGTTGTATGCCGAGTCGGTAGACGCTAGCGGCTTCGTCGACGATGGCCAAGTCGCAGCGAAATTGCGAGCTGCCGACGTGTTCATGCACCACATGGCCTTTGGCACGCAGGGCGTTGGCCAAGGCGGTACGCAGGGCGTCGTAGGGCGCGGCGATAGTGAATGAGCGCTGCGCGCCGGGATTGAGGGTGCTGAGGATGCTTTGTGCGCGCGCGCTTTCACCGCGAGAGCTGGCTTCGGCGAATTGCAGGAAGGCTTTCAGCGCCGAAGCACCGTCGTTGTGGGTGTTGGTGATTGCGTCGGCGTGAATGCTGGTGACGATGGCCATGCGCTGACGAGCGCGGCTAAAAATTACGTTCAGGCGTTTTTCGCCGCCACGTTGGTTGATGGGACCGAAGTTCATCAGCATTTTTCCGGTCGGGCCGGGGGCGTAGCAGATGCTCAACAAGATGATGTCGCGCTCATCGCCTTGGACGTTTTCCAGGTTTTTCACAAACAGGCCGTTGAACTGGCCGTTGTCTTCACGCAGGTATTCGCGCTCCAGCAGCGTGGCGAATTGCGGATCTTCGGCGGCCAGGCTTTCCAGGGCGGTTTCAATTTCGGTTTGCTGGGCTTCGGAAAAGGCGACGATGCCGATACTTAACCCGGTTTCACGGTTGAGTAGTTCGCGCACGGTGCCGGCGATCACCTGGGCTTCGGCGAGGTTGCAGCGGTTTTCGTAGACGCCGTTGGCGACTTTGATAAAGCTGATCGGGCTGGTCAGCAGAGCATCGCTGGCGTATTGCGGCGCCTGCGGGTCGTTGGCGTCAAGGGCAGCGGGGCTGTCGGCGCGTTGGTTGATTTGCCGGTCGGGAATAGTAATCAGGCGACCGTCATAAAATGCCGCGTTGGAAAAGCTGATCAGCGCCTCGTGGCGACTGCGGTAGTGCCAGGCCAGCAGGGTGGCTGGTAGGTTGCGCGCGGCCTGGCTGAGCAGGCTGTCTGCGTCCAAGTTGATAGCCACCAATTCACCGTCTTCGGTGGCCAGTACCTGGTCATCTTCCTCGTCACCGCTGGTGGCGAAAAAGCTCGATGGTGGCAGCTGCATTTCATCGCCCACCACTATCACTTGCTGGGCGCGGCTCAGGGCCGGAATGGCTTCTTCGCTGGGGATCTGGCTGGCTTCGTCAAAGATCACCACATCGAACAAATCCGGCTGCAGGGGCAAGGTGTCCGAAACCGACAAGGGGCTCATCAGCCAGATCGGTTTGATGTCATTGATCACCAGCCCGGTGTCGCCACTGGCCAGCTCGCGGATGGCGCGGTAACGCATGCTTTTGCCGAACTCGTGCTCCAGCTCGCGACGGCCTTTGGCGTAATTCTTTTTGAAGAGCTTGCCCTCTTCATCGAGCTGGGTGGCGGACAGCGCGGATTTCTTCACCCGCTCCAAGAAATTGCGGTGCAGGGTGGCGTCGATCACCTTTGCGTTCAGTTGCAGAATGTCGCGCTCGGCGCTGCTGACTTGGCTGACGGCGGTTGTCAGTTCGCGTTCGTCGAACTTGGCCAGTTCAGGGTCGTTACGATACAGCCGCGCCAAGGCTTCGCCAGCGATTAGCGCTTCCAGTTCCAGCAGGCTGAGTTTGTGGTGCTGCAGGGCGGCCACGTAGGCAGCGTCACTGCTGTGCAGCTCACGCAGCAGCGGTACGCAGTCGGGGAGGTCTTCCAGATCTTCTTGCAGGTCGCGCAGAAACTCGCCCAACGCGTTAAGGCTAAGGTTGACCGGGCCCGAGGTGCTCAGCAGTTGGGTTTCCAGGGCGGCAAATACTTCGGCAGCACGGGCGGCGTCTTTGCTTTGCCGGGCGGCGTCGCTGGCGCCTTCCAGCCTTTGCAGCCATAGGCGCAGCACAGGGGAATCGTTGGCAGTGTGCGCGACGCTTTCTAAGGCCTGGACAAACTGGCTGCTGTCGCTGACGCCGTATTTCGTTGCCATGGCTTTGTCGGCGGCCAGCAGCGCCGCTTGGGCTGCGTGCTCGGCAGCCAGGCTTTGCAGCAGGCTGCGGTGTTGGGGTTGCACCGGGTGTTTGCTGAAGTCGTAGCGCTTGCGCATCTCACCGCGCAGGCGCCACCACGACGGGTTAAACCAGCGCAGCACCGAGTCGCCTAGCTTGGCGTCCAGCTCCTGCGCGGCCAGGGTGTCTTGCGGGCTGAGTTTGTCGCGCCAGTTCAGGGTGTCTTGCAGGCTGTCTTGATACTGCTGGTTCAGGCTGTGCAAGACTTTGCGTTGTTCGGCCAGAGCGCGGGCGGCGCTGGAATGTTCGTCCAGCAGGTCGAGGTGTGCGGCCAAGTTAAAGTCCAGCACCTGGCGCACGGCGCGGGACAGTGTTTGGCCGTCAGCCACCGAGGTGTCGCCAGTGAGCAAGCTGGTGGGTTGTTCGAGGCTGGCCTCGAGGGCTTCCAAGAGTTTGGTGGCCTCACTGATAAAGGCTTTGACCTGGCCATATACCTGCTCGCTGTTCAACACCTGCGCAGATAGCCGGCTAAAAGGATGCGCCGCAAAATAGGCCACACCAAACCGCTCGCGCAGCATGGCGTACATGCGTTCGCTGAGCTCGCGTTTTTCCTGCCAAGCCGCCCAGCTCGGTAAGCGCTCACGAACCTCTGCGCCCACCTCGTGGGTTGGTGCTGGCAGCTCGATCAAACGCTGCACCAGTTGCCGCACGCTGCTGGCCAGTGCTGCAGGCACGGCCGCCATGGCTTGGTCGAAACGCTCAATCTTCTGCAGGTGCGTGCTCATGCGCTGCAGCGCCTGGGTGCGGCGCGCCATGCTGGCGTCCCACTCTTGTGGCTTGGCCACCCAGGCTTCGTAGCATTCGCGCAGGTTGCTGACGAAGGCTTTTTTGTCGGTTTGCGAGTCGTGAATCAGGCAGCAGAGCTCATCCAGGCCACTCTGTTGCAAGCGGTGAAATACCACATCCAGCGCCGCACGTTTTTCGCAGACAAACAACACCCGCAAGCCTTGCCCAGCGTAGTCGGCAATCAGGTTGGTGATGGTCTGCGATTTGCCAGTGCCGGGCGGCCCTTGAATGATGAAGTTGCGCCCGGTGCGCGCGAGGCTGACGGCGGCGTTTTGCGTGGCGTCGCCGGGCACTACGTTCCACTGCTCGGGCAGGGGGATAGCGGGCGGCACGTCCACTTCCACTTCGCGGGGCTCAATGGAAAACATCCGATCAAAACCGGCGTTGGCGGCCGGCTCATCAATCAACTGGGCGTAGTCGCGTACCAGGGACATTTTCTTGTAGTTGAAGTTGGCCAAGGTCACTTGGGTCAGGTCGATGTCCCAGGCGTACTGGTGCCCTTGGTCTTCCGGCAGGTGGTAGGTTTTGCTTTGCTTGCTGTTTTCTTCGGCCACGGCATGACGCTGGTTCAGGCTGGAGTCAGGCAGTGCACCCACGGCACCGCGTAGCGGCGAGGCGGTGGGCCAAACCCATTTATGGAACAGCGCCAGGCCCAAGGGGCGGTAGTCGTCGCGCTCGTAGCTGAAGTCCGGGCGCCCGGCAATGGCTGATGTGCGTTGGTAGCCGCGTTTGCGCTGGAACTGTTGCAGGCGCTGCACGGCCTTCTGGTGGATCAATTCGATGGCAGGTTTGCTTTGCAGGCGAACTTCCACACCGGGTTCGGTTTGGCGAATCTGCCTAGTGATATCTGCATGTACTTCGGCAAGCGACGTGTTGCTCAGGTCGATGGTTTCCGGCAGCTGAATGTCATACAGCTGGCGAAGTTGGTGGCGCAGCACAGGGTTGAATTCCGCCTGGCTTTCGTCGCACTGCAGCACGTACTGGTCGCGCACGCCTTTTTTCTTCACCAGCTCAACCGGCAGCCACAGCAGCGGCGAGAGAATGCGTTCTTCCGGTGTTTCCTTGAGGTTGTGCCAGCGCATAAACGCCACCACTAAGCGCAGGTTGCTAAAACCAAACTCGGAACGGTCGCGGCGGGTTTCCTGAATCAGTTTGTCCAGCGATGCCGGTAGGTACGGCTGGTCATCGAAGCGCAACCACTTATGCAGGCTGAGTGGTTTGCCGCTCAGCACCTGTTCGGCAAAACTGCCGCCCCAGGTACACAGCTCATTGGCTTGGATACTTTCGACGTGCATCACCAGAGGAACGCTTGCAATGGTCAAATTGACGTTGGCTTGGGTGGAGCGGAAATGCAGCAGGCGGTTGCGCCGAGACAAATCAAACAGCCGGTCACGCAAATGCTCTAGCACGGCGGCACGCCGCGAGCCGGGGCCCTTGGCGTCGGCCAGTACGCGCTCTACATCCAGCCCGGCGGGTTGATCGCGCCAGTGTTCCAGGCGTTGAATAATCGACGGCAGGTCGGTGGCGCGCTGATGGCGGTTCAGCTCGGTCATTTCGACAATTACGCTGGCCAACACCGGATTCAAACGGGCGGCGAGCAGAAACAGGTTGCGACGATGGTCGGCAAACTGATGCACGTCCTCGGCGTCTTTGAAGTTCAGTCCCAAAGACAGACAGGCCATCATCTGACCAAGTTGGAAGATATCGCTGATCTGATCGTGGTGCCCGATCAGCAATTCCCAGGATGTAAAGCCCGGCACAAACACTGGTTTTTCAATGGGAGTGAGCGGGTCGTCCTGCACCTGCAGGTTGTCCACCGCCACACCACGCTCAGAGTCGCGAGTTACGCGCACCTCGCCAATGATATTCAGCGCTGAACCCTGAGCAGGTTGCACGGCTCGCAGCCGAGCCGACGCTTGGCTCGCCGCCTGGCCGCCAGGTGCGCGCAACTGCAGCGCACCGTTCGGCCCTTGCACTACGCTGCTGGCGTCTAACGGGGCCACTAGGTCGTAGGCATGCAACTGCGCCACTTGGCGCAGCAGCGGCAGCATCAGAAACAGCACATCGTCGATGGTGCGAGGGGTGTCGGGTTGAGCCGCAAGCAATTGCGCGAATGTCTGGTTGGGGGACAGGTCGTTCATTGGCTGAGGCCTCCGGCCGCACGGCGGGTCAGGTTGGTCAGCTCACGTTTGCCTAGCTTTATGTCGCGTTTAAGAATCTTCAAAAAGCCCTCCTGGCTGCCCAGCGTGTGGGCAATGCGCGCAGCCTGCTCCAGCGCCGGTTCCCGCAAATCCTCATCGGCCAAAGCCAGATCCAACAGCACGTAATGCAGGTACTCCTGCACGCTGTCGTCGAGGTGTTCGGTGGTCAGGGTGGCTAAATCCACCGGGGGAAAGTCGGCTTGCCAGTCCGGGAAAAACTGCTGCGCATGGGTGGTGACCTTTTCTGAATGCAGCTCGGGGCGTTGCAGGTAGCGGGCGATAAACCCGCGGGTGATGGCGGTCAGTGCCACTTGGCCGGGAAGATCCAGGCTGGTCAGACTTAGCGGGCCGCGCAATCGGCGTTCCAGCCAGCTGTCCAGCTGCGGGTCTTGGCGCCACCACATATCAATGGCCTGGGAGCGCAGAAACGACTCGGGGTGCGAGGTGCCTTGGGACAGTTGCCCTGCCTTTTCATCTAGCTCCAACGCCTGTTGCAGATAAGCCTCGGCGTTAACCTCGGCGATACCCGTGTGTACCTTCACCAGCATGGCGATCGCCACGGCTGAAGACTGCGCCACTAGCGCGGCGCCACGGTCGGCATATAGCTCCACATGCAGGCCATACAACCGCGCGCTCTCGGCGTAGCTGGAGCTGCTGATGTGGGCGGATGCACTGTGGTTCAGCACGCGGTCGGCAACGAGGTAATCGCTGTCATGTGACGACCACAAGCAGTAGTGCGCCAACTCATGGCCCAGCAAAGCTAGCAGCTCATTCTCCTGTAGGCGTTCGAGCACCGGGCCCTGCAGCACCACATGCACCTCGCCCGGCAGGTAAAAAAGCGTGGCGTTCATGCTTTGGCCGTTGGCCTGGTACACCGTAATGGGGGCGTCGATTTCCAGGCGCTGCAGCGCTTGCTCGCACAGGGCATACACCTGCGGATGGGTGGCGTGCGTTAGGCGGTAAGTGTCGCGCAGCAGCTGGGCGCGGACGTCATTGCTGTGCTGTTCCTGCACACTGAGCGACGAAGCCCAGGCCCACACCTCAGGCTCCATGCTCTTTAGGTATGCCACCAAATCGCGTTTGTAAGGCAGTGGGGTCAGGCCATCGATTTCCCGCAGTACTGCATTCATGCTGTTTACTTCCTTGTGCAGGTTGAGGGAGCACGACTAGGCCCCTCCCAAATGTGTCTTAGCCTAATGATTAGTTACGAGCGGCACCAGCGTGTTGGTTGACTACATGTCGCAGTCGATCGCAGCCAGATGGAGCTGCTTGGATCGTCCCTGGCTTCCTAGACAAATCCGTCAGTCGATTGAATCGCCCATACGTTTGTAGACATTAAAAAATCGCTTGGAGCGTAAGCGTGATCGTCCTCAGATGACTGCTTCTGGCCGATTTCAGCCGGTTGATGGGCTGCTACCGGCCAAAAGCGGCCCCTCTGGTAATCGGCCGAAATCGCCCCAAAGCCGCCAGTTAGGGTGTCTAGGTAACCAAGTGCGATTCGAGGGTAGTAAAAGATGGTAAAGGTCGATGGTGTGATCAACTGCGCATATGCGGCAGCAGAACGACTTATTCGAGATTGAGTAGGGCACTTATATCTCGGTTACCATTCGATCAGTATTTGATTGATGTCTCAGGGACGATGATATGCGCTGGCTGTCGCTCACACTCATTACTGCGCTAGGCGTACTGGGGTTCATTGATATGCTGGCGCGCACGGGGCCTCTTCTGGCGCCCTTTCCCGAACGCAGCCAGTTGCAGTTCGTGGATACCACCTTGGCCAGCATGAACTCCGCAGAGGTTTGTGGCGCGCAGCGGCGTGGCGGCAAGGCCTGTCGTTTGGTGATGCTCCTACAGACCGATGATGCTCACGTCTGGGAACTGATGCTTGAGCCACTGCTTGAGCGCCAGGATCATCGGTATGCCTTATTGTAGCCAGGTGATCGCTTGCGCCTTGGTCAATTTCGGGGGCGTGTTTGTACCCTGCAACTACTCGCCGCGAAGACCAAAACGCCCGGCCTAGAAGCAAGTGCCACCTTGCTGGGTGAGGCGGCGCTTTATGACTGGCGCCACCGCTGGTTGGTGATCCAGACTCTCTGGTTGATGCTGGATGCACTGGTGATAGCGGCTGTTCTGTATGTGTTCTGGAAGCGACGGCGAACTCATACGGGTAACCAATATCTGTTAGCCCATGTGCTAGTCCTGACAGTGTTAGCGGGTACGTTGTGGAACTGGCGGCCTCAGCCATTGCCTGAGGAGCGGGTGCTGGTTGATTCGCACGTGCGCTTTTTCGCGGTTGGCGAGCGGCTGAATTGCGTGGCTGGCTGGGGTCGGTTAACGCGCTGTCAGCCCCAGCGTTTTCTTCTGGATGACAAGGCCCAGGTCTGGCCCTTGGCCTATCCAGCCAGTCAGCCACTGAGTGTCGCGCGGGGCGCGGAGCTGAAACTGGGGATGTATGACGGCAGGGTCTATCGCATCTCTTACTCCGAGACGCCCGCTGAGGAGCCCCAAAAGTGTGGTTATCGACAGAATCCCCTGGCCAGGCGAACTGATGTGATCTGGCTTTGTGGGGATGGCCTCAGGATCATTGATCATGGTCGCGATCCTCTGGCGGCCCTGCGGACACATGTTGTGCAAGGGCCTCTGCCACCGATGCCCTACCGTTGGACGGAGCAGGCGTATCTTGAGGTTCGTGCTTGGCACAATCGCCTCTTCTCGGTTGTGTTATTGGGTATGGGTGTACTTCTGGTTCATTTTCTGTTGTCGAAGAGGATGTCTTCCGGCAGCCCTAAGAGATCAAAGGTGCTGAGGTAAGGACGGAGAGGGTGGAGTTTCACACCGGTCGTGCGTAAGCGTAGTGCTTTCATATCTGTTCATGATGATTAACCGTGTGGGCTCGCCTTACGTAACCTGATGAGAGCTTGGCATCTTTCTGCAAGTTCTGGTGCCGTAGCAGCAATTTTCGACAGCACCTGATACATCTCATGGGCGTTTGAAAATGGATAGACATCTAGGCTCAGGGCAATCGTAATTTTACGCGCGTCCTGCCCCTCCCTAAGCCACGTCTCGACCTCACGCGTCATGGCAGAACCATTGTCACTTGTTTGCCAGGCCAACAGATTGAAAAGTTCAGCAACCAGCCCTTCGGCGACTGTTTGAGGTATTTCCTCGAACAGGCGATTGGCCAGGTTGCGCTCGCCAAATACGCTGACCACCTTACGCACAGAATCAAAAGCCAGGTCGTATTCGGCGGCATTGCGCTCAATCGCGATGATATCGAGCGCTTGTTTTAGCGACGGGTGCATTCGGTCATTCCATGGTTCTGCAAACTTCGGTTGATCATCGGGCACAGGATTCAGTATCTCGTCTACACGGCGCCTGAGCCGCACCACGCATTGTGCGGACAATCACTTCGCCTAGATACTCGATTGTGGCCCTACAACTTTCAGCAGGTGAGCCACTTTTCCAAGGCCTCAATTTTTCTCAAAGGACTGAAGTAAGCGTCTGGCGCAAGAGAAACAGGTTTAGCTTTCTCGATGCAAACGTCCGCTTCTGGCCGATTCTGTTGAAAAAGTAGGCCTCCTGTCGATCTATAGCGCGCGACCAGCTAAAGCAGGTCGTAGTGGTCAACTAATCCCGGACAGTGGGTTAAGTTTTTCTTCGGCCACCGCAGGTGGTAGCCCATCGTTGAATTGATGCGGCCTGATCCAGTTGTAGCGATGCATCAAGTAGTGGCTGATATC
>NZ_JBQWIF010000010.1:0-163079 GCF_052958135.1 Pseudomonas sp. SZ40
CATTCTACTCGAATTCGCCGTCCGTGCAACCTTTATTTTCGTCTAACTTCTTGTTTAATAAGGAGTTTTCAGATCAGACCGCGCCGGAAGTGGTGCGCATTATAGGCCCCCACGAAATCAGGTCAAGGGCTTATTTCAGGTTTATTCGAAGTTTCCGCCCTTCTCCCCGCCAGGCGCGGAATTCGGCGCATTACCGGCGGGATCCGCAGCATCAGCAGCAACCCGCCCATGACGGCATAAACCGCCCATTCTTCGAGGTCGGCCCGCACGACCCACAACATATGCAGCAAGCCGAGCGGCAGAATCAGGTAGATGAAGCGATGCAGCTTCTTCCAGGATTTGCCGAGGCGCCGCTGGCTGTAGCGATTGGAGGTGACCGCCAATAGCAGCAGCCCGAACAGGGCGATAGCGCCGACGATGATGTAGGGCCGCTTGCGCAACTCGACGGCCAGTTGCGACCAGTCCAGGCCGAGGATGAAAACCGCGTACGCAATCAGGTGCAGCACGCCATAGGCGAAGCACCAGAGACCGAGCTGACGACGCACGGCCATCCACCCGGACCAGCCGCTGAGTTTCTGCAGCGGCGTCATGCTCAATGTAATGAGCAACAGGATCAGCGTTCCCAACCCCAAGCGTTCGACCAGCACCTTGCCCGGATCCGGCCCCAAGGCGAAGAGCCAGGCCTGGTACAACCAATAGAGCGGCCAGACCGCAACCAACAGGAACACGCAAAGCCGCCATACCGGGTGCCGCATCAATAATTCTTCCGTAGATCGAGGTTGCTATAAAGGCTGGCGACTTCATCGGAGTAACCGTTGAACATCTGAGTCTCGCGAACGTTGGGACTGAACAGCCCACTGGGCAGCCGTCGCTCACGGGCCTGGGTCCAGCGAGGATGGTCGACGGTCGGGTTGACGTTGGCGTAGAAGCCATACTCCTGTGCAGCGATGCTTTGCCAGGTGGTCTGCGGCTGCTCGCTGACCAGGCTGATGCGCACGATGGACTTGATACTCTTGAAGCCATACTTCCATGGCACCACCAACCGCAACGGAGCGCCGTTCTGGTTGGGTAGTTCGCGGCCGTACATACCCACGGCAAGAATGGCCAGCGGATGCATCGCTTCATCAAGCCGCAACCCTTCCACGTAGGGCCAGTCGATCAGGCCGAAACGCGAGCGCTGCCCCGGCATGCTGTCGGGATCCTCGAGGGTTTCGAAGCGAATGAATTTCGCGGCGGAGGTAGGCTCCACCTTATCGAGCAACGCGGAGATGGGGAAACCGATCCAGGGAATCACCATCGACCAGGCCTCCACACAGCGCAGGCGATAGATGCGCTCCTCCAACTGATAGGGCTTGATGAAGTCTTCCAGCGCATAGCGACCCGGCTTGCCGACTTCACCGTCGATCACCACGGACCAGGGTTCGGTTTTCAGGCTGCCAGCATTCGCGGCGGGGTCCGACTTGTCGGGGCCGAACTCATAGAAGTTGTTGTAGTGGGTGGCATCCCGAAAGGGTGTCAGCGCTTCGTCCTTGACGGTCACCGCCTCCCACTTGGTGGCAGCGATGCGCTCGCTCAGCCAGGCCGGCGCCTGCCCGACCTCGACATCCGCGTAGCGCTCGGCAACCGATGCCTGTGCCCACGCAGGCACACTGCCCAGCGCCACACCGGCGGCGGCAGCGGACATGAAGGTACGACGGGAGAGGTAGATGGACTCGGGAGTGACATCCGACTCTTTGCATTCGGATGACGGGGGGAGCTTGATCAGCATGGTGACTCCGCAGTATCGGGACAGGCTTGCCCAATAGACTACGGAGTCTGCAGGAAATTACATCACTCGTTGGTCTGGCGACGACGCAGACGCAGCAGGTACTGGATCGGCCCCGAAGCCGCGTAGGCGAGGAAGATCAGCAGCAGGATGCGCGGTGGATCGCTGAACACCACGGCGAACACCAGTACCACGGCAAGAATCGCCACGAACGGCACACGGCCTTTCAGGTCGAGGTTCTTGAAGCTGTTGTACTTGATATTGCTGACCATCAGCATGCCGGCCGCGGCAACCAGGATCGCCACCACGAAGGACATGTTGGAGCCCTTGATGCCGAAGTCACTGAACGCCCACACCGTACCAGCCACCACGCCGGCAGCGGCCGGGCTGGCAAGACCGATGAAGTAGCGTTTGTCGACGCTGCCTATCTGGGTATTGAAGCGCGCCAGACGCAACGCAGCGCCCGCTACATAGATGAAGGCGACCATCCAGCCGACCTTGCCCATGCTGCCAAGTGCCCACTCGAAAGCCAGCAACGCCGGTGCCACACCGAAGGCGACCATGTCGGACAGCGAGTCGTATTCGGCACCGAAGGCGCTCTGGGTATTGGTCAGACGCGCGACGCGACCGTCGAGACCGTCCAGCACCATGGCCACGAACACCGCGGCGGCGGCCACGTAGAAGTTGCCGTTCATCGCGTTGATGATGGCGTAGAAGCCGGCGAACAGGTTCGCGGTCGTGAACAGATTGGGCAACAGGTAGATGCCGCGGTGGCGAACCTTGCGCCCCTCGTCGTCGTGCCCTTCCTCAATATGTTCGTCGATGGGCAGTAAGCTTTCATCGTCCTTGGACGATTTTGGCTCTTGCGGACGCTCGCTCATGAACAACACCTTGTCGCGGATTTGAATTTTCGACCGAGTCGCCGGGCAAGCGTTCGCCCTAACGTCGGCATTGGCGTCCGGGCTTTATACCAGAAGCCTGCCCCATAACGAAAAAACGCGGCCAGGGCCGCGTTCTTTCTTGATCGAATCCGACTCAGTTCTTGGACTTGTCGACGATCTTGTTGGCACCGATCCACGGCATCATCGAGCGCAGTTGCTCACCGATGATTTCGATACCGTGGGCAGCGTTGTTACGGCGCTTGGCGGTCATCGATGGGTAGTTGGTGGCGCCCTCGCTGATGAACATCTTGGCGTACTCGCCGTCCTGAATGCGCTTGAGTGCATTGCGCATGGCCTGACGGGATTCGGCGTTGATGACTTCAGGGCCGGTCACATACTCGCCGTACTCGGCGTTGTTGGAGATCGAGTAGTTCATGTTGGCGATACCGCCTTCGTACATGAGGTCAACGATCAGTTTCAGTTCGTGCAGGCACTCGAAGTAGGCCATTTCCGGCGCGTAGCCAGCTTCGACCAGCGTTTCGAAACCGGCCTTGACCAGCTCGACGGTGCCGCCACACAGAACGGCCTGCTCGCCGAACAGGTCGGTTTCGGTCTCGTCCTTGAAGGTGGTTTCGATGATGCCGGTACGACCACCGCCAACGCCCGAAGCGTAGGACAGGGCGACGTTCTTGGCGTTGCCGGAAGCGTCCTGGTAAACAGCGATCAGGTCAGGGATACCGCCGCCCTTGACGAACTCGGTACGCACGGTATGACCCGGCGCTTTCGGCGCGATCATGATCACGTCGAGGTCAGCGCGCGGAACGACCTGGTTGTAGTGGATAGCGAAGCCGTGGGAGAAGGCCAGCGTGGCGCCTTTATTGATGTTCGGCTCGATTTCGTTCTTGTACAGCTGGGACTGGAACTCGTCCGGAGTCAGGATCATGACCAGGTCGGCGCCGGCAACGGCGGCAGCAACGTCGGTCACTTTCAGGCCATGGGCCTCAGCCTTGGCAACGGTGGCCGAGCCTTTACGCAGACCGACAGTGACGTCCACACCGGAGTCCTTCAGGTTGCACGCCTGAGCGTGGCCCTGGGAGCCGTAACCGATGATGGCGACTTTCTTGCCCTGGATGATGGAGAGGTCACAATCTTTGTCGTAATAAACTTTCATGTTCTTGGCTCTTTTGAATCGAAAGGGATGGGGTGCTAGCACCGCGACGGAGCCACCTTAAGTGATCCGCCCCATTGCGTAAAATGATATATTTGCAACACAACATGCCGATATATGAAACATCAATGGATAGCCACGCACTCAAGCTCTTTCTCTCTCTGGCAGACAACCTGCACTTCGGCAAAACCAGCCGCGAGCAGCACGTCAGCGCCTCCGCGCTAAGCCGCAGCATCAAGCAACTCGAGGAGGAACTCGGCGCCCCTCTGTTCGTGCGCGACAACCGCTCGGTTCGACTGACCCGCGAGGGGCAGCAGTTCCGCGAGTACGCCAGCGATGTGATGAACGGCTGGCAGGCCATTCGTCAGACCTTAAAGCAGGATCAGCTGGTCCTGCATGGGGAGCTGTCCCTGTATTGCTCGGTGACGGCGAGCTACAGTTTTCTCTACGACATCCTGAGCAGCTTCCGCCAGGCCTACCCGCGCATCGAGATGAAGCTGCACACCGGCGACCCGGCCAAGGCCGTCGAGCGCGTGCAACTGGGGCTGGAAGACCTTGCCATCGGCGCCCTCCCCGACAGCGTGCCAGCCGGCATCGTGTTCCAGTCGATTACCCGCTCGGAGTTGCGCTTCATCGGTCCGCAGTCCCCTCAACTGTTGAGCGAAGAGCAACTGAGACGACCCGGTGCGCAAAGCTGGGAAGACGTGCCAATGATTCTCTCGGAAGAAGGCCTTGCCCGCACCCGCACCGACAGGTGGTTGAAGAGCCACAACATCAAGCCGCGGATCTATGCCCAGGTCAGCGGCAACGAAGCCATCGTCAGCATGGTGAGCCTGGGCTTCGGCATCGGCGTGGTCCCGCAGATCGTGCTGGACAACAGCCCATTGGCCGCACGCATCCGCATCTACGATATTCAGCCCCCGCTGACCGCTTACGACATCGGCCTGTTCGCGCTGGAAAAGCGCCTCAAGGATCCGCTGATCGCCGCCTTCTGGAACCGCCAACGGTAAATTCCAGGCAAAAAAAACCCCGCACGTGGCGGGGCATTTTCAATGCTGCGATCAGATGCTCAGTACCTTGTCGCCACGGGCGATACCGGTGACGCCGCTGCGCACTGTCTCCAGGATCAGCGCGGTGCCGATGGCCTGGATGAAGCTGTCCAGCTTGTCGCTGGTACCGGCGAGCTGGATGGTATAGACGCTCGGTGTCACATCGACGATCTGCCCACGGAAGATGTCGGTGGTGCGTTTCACCTCGGCGCGCTGGGCGCCAGTGGCCTTGACCTTGACCAGCATCAGTTCGCGCTCGATGTGAGCGTTTTCCGACAGGTCCACCAGCTTGACCACTTCGATCAGCTTGTTGAGGTTCTTGGTGATCTGCTCGATCACGTCATCATGGCCAATGGTGGTCAACGTCAGACGCGACAGGGTCGGGTCTTCGGTCGGTGCCACGGTCAGGCTTTCGATGTTGTAGTTGCGTTGGGAGAACAGGCCGACCACACGCGACAGCGCTCCCGGTTCGTTTTCCAGCAGCAGGGAAATGATATGACGCATGTCAGGTACGCTCCGTCTTGCTCAGCCACATGTCGCGCATCGCCCCACCCCGAATCTGCATCGGATAGACGTGCTCGCTGGTATCCACGGCGATGTCGAGGAACACCAGACGGTCCTTCATCGCAAAGGCCTCTTCCATCTTCGGTTTGAGGTCTTTCAGGTCGGTGATGCGGATGCCCACGTGCCCGTAGGACTCGGCCAGCTTGACGAAGTCAGGTAGCGATTCCATGTAGGAGTGCGAGTAACGGCTGCTGTACTGCATGTCCTGCCATTGGCGAACCATGCCCAGCGCGCCATTGTTGAGGTTGACGATCTTCACCGGCAGGTCGTACTGCAGGCAGGTCGACAGCTCCTGAATGTTCATCTGGATGCTGCCCTCACCGGTGACGCAGGCCACGTCGCTGTCCGGGAAGTTCAGCTTGACGCCCATGGCCGCCGGGAAGCCGAAGCCCATGGTGCCCAGACCGCCGGAGTTGATCCAGCGGTTCGGCTTGTTGAAGCGGTAGTACTGCGCGGCGAACATCTGGTGCTGGCCGACATCGGAACTGACGAAAGCATCACCTCTGGTGACTTCGCACAGGGTCTCGATCACGGTCTGCGGCTTGATGATGCTGCCGTCACCCTCGTTGTAAGGGAACAGGCGACCACCGCCGCGCCATTCTTCGATCTGCTTCCACCAGGTGGCTTGCGATTCGCCGTCCGGACGCTGCTCGATTTCCTTGAGTGCGGCGACCATCTCGCTCAGCACGCTGTCGACCGGGCCAACGATCGGAATATCGGCCTTGACCGTCTTGGAGATCGACGCCGGGTCGATGTCGATATGAATGATCTTGGCGTTCGGGCAGAACTTGGCGGCGGTTTCACCATTGATGACCCGGTCATCGAAGCGCGCACCGACTGCCAAGATGACATCGGCGTGGTGCATGGCCAGGTTGGCGGTGTAGCTGCCGTGCATGCCCAGCATGCCGACGAACTGACGGTCGTCGCCCGGGTAGGCACCAAGACCCATCAAGGTGTTGGTGACTGGAACGTTCAGCGCGCGGGCCAGCTCGGTCAGTTGTGCCGAAGCACCACCGAGGATTACGCCGCCACCGGAATAGATGATCGGGCGCTTGGCCGCGATGAGCATTTCCGCCGCTTTGCGGATCTGCCCCGAGTGGCCACGAACCGCCGGGCTGTAGGAACGCAGCTTGACCTTCTTCGGGTAGCTGTATTCGAACTTCTGGGTCGGATCGCCCATGTCCTTAGGAATGTCCACGACCACAGGGCCCGGACGACCGGATTCGGCGAGGTAGAACGCCTTCTTGATCACTTCGGGGATTTCCGAAGGATGCTTGATGATGAAGCTGTGCTTCACGATCGGGCGGGAGATGCCGACCATGTCGACTTCCTGGAAGGCATCGGTGCCAACCACGGTACTGGCCACCTGACCGGAAATGATCACCATCGGGATCGAGTCCATGTAGGCGGTGGCGATACCGGTAACGGCATTGGTCGCACCAGGGCCGGAGGTCACCAGCACGACACCGGCCTTGCCGGTGGCGCGGGCATAGCCGTCCGCCATATGGGTCGCCGCCTGCTCGTGGCGAACCAGGATGTGGGTCACTTCCGGTTCTTTGAACAAGGCATCGTAGATGTGCAGGAGGGCACCACCCGGATACCCATAGATGTACTTCACGCCTTCGTCACGCAACGAGCGGACGACCATTTCAGCGCCGGATAAAAGCTCCACGTTGTTCACCTCTATAACGCCAGAAAACCGCCCTTTTGCAGGTACGGCCCGAGTAGGTTTACTGCCAGCAGAGCATGAGCGACTGTGGTCGCCGACTACGTCAGCTACAACTGAGCAAGTATTGGGAACATCCCTGGTGTGCTTCGGGACTTCCCACCCAGCGCGAGGTAACGCGTTGCGGGTGTAACGAAAGGTCGGCGCGGGTAGCACCTCATGTCTACTGAGCTGAAGCAAGCTTGCGGCTTACCCCACTACAGAGAGCATTCGATTGTTGTTATTCGAAGACGGCAAGTCAAGTGGTCCGTGATGGAATATGCATTTGGCAGGCATATCCACCCTCGACGGAGAAATACAGCGCCCTGTGCCGTGAAAAACCCGTGCCGATGTGAAGCGGCGCAGGATGAACGGGCAACCGATTTGGTTATAGTAATCGGCAGAGACTCCGCGCTGTCGCCAAGAGCGTGCACACTGACCCTGAAATCCCGTTCCGGCCCTGCAAGGTTCGGCAAAACTGCCCTAAAAGGAATTCCCATGCGCCGCATGATCCTCACCACCAGCCTGGCGCTCGCCCTGAGCACAACCGCCATGGCCGGCCAGGTATACAAGTGGGTCGACGCCCAGGGCGTCACCCATTTCAGTGAACAACCGCCGCAGGACCAACAAGCTACCACCGTCAACAAGGCCGCACCGCCACCACCGTCCACGGAGTCGAAGCCAGCGCCGACCTTCAAGGACATCGCCGACCCGGAACAGGCAGCCGCCGACGCCAAGGTCAAGAAGGAAGTGGCCGAACAGCAAGTGCAACTGCGCAAGTACTGCGAGACCCAGCGCAACAACCTCGCGCAGCTGGAGAACAACCCGCGGGTGCGTGTGGAAGATGGTGGAGAAGTGCGCCGTCTCGGCGAGGACGAGCGTCAGAAGCGTATTGCCGACAGCAAGAAGGCGATCGCCGAGAATTGCAAGTAACGAGAAAGGCTGCGGGCTTCAGCCCGCAGTGATCAACCGGTCGAAGTCGCCCAGTGCCTGGAGCAATTCGGCCGCCGCGCGATTGCTCGCGCCGTAGACGTGCTCGGCCATGGGCAGAATGCCAGATACGGCGGGCAGATCGGCACCAGCTTCGATGATGGCCTTCATGCGTGGCAGGAAGATCCATTGCAGCCACTGAGCGAAGTCCAGCGTGTCCACGCAGAACGGCTCCTGACTGGCGAGTGCCTCTTCACTCGGCGGCGTTGCGTCCCACCAGCCCTGTACCCGCAACGCGCGCTCGACCAGCAACAGCTGGTCGGCGATTTGGGTTATCGGGGCAGCCGTCACAGATTGACCCGCGCTCGCTCACGAGCCTGTGCCGCACCTGCTGCGTCACCCTGCTGCTCACGAGACTTGGCGATCAGATCCCACAGGCTGGCCTGCAGAGCCGGACGACCACTGGAGTAGCTCAGACCACGACGGGCGAACTGCTCGGCCTGGGCAGCATCGCCCTGGGCCAGACGAACCTCCGCCAGACGATAGAGCACCTGCGGTTCGCGCGGGGCGATGCGCTGTGCACGCTCGAGGCTGGAAGCCGCGCCGTTGAGGTCGCCGCCAGTCTGCTGCTGCTGGGCGCTGGTCAGCAGCGCCAGCACCGGACCATCGAGCTGCTCATCGGCAGCCAGACCGCCACTGTTGCCTCGCGGAATGCCACTGGGAATCGAAGGCTGCTGAGGCTGGGACTGCGGCGCACTGCCGTAGCCTGGCGAGCCCAGCGGTTCGCTGCTCAGTGGCGGCTCGTCGAAGGTCAGACCGCCACCACTGGCGGGCGCCCCCGCTGGTGCGGCATAGGTATCGATTGGCGCCGACGGATTGCCGCCGCCTGGCACCATGACCACCACACCGGAATCATCCGACGACGGCTGAGCCTGTTGCTGCGGCTGCACGGGCGCATTGCCGTAGCCATTGCCCGGGCGGTCTTCCTGCTCGTAGGCAGACGTACCGGAATCCACGACCGGAATGGAACCACGCGGTACGCTGGCACAACCTCCCAGCACTACCGAGGCAGTCAAAACGGGAATCAACCACTTACTCACGTCAAACCTCTCTTATTCCAACCAGCCTTTTACCCAGTCCATCACCGAGTCGACGGGGGCCTGGATACCACAACCTGGCCCGGGAGCCGGCTCGCTGCCGCGAATATACGGCATCTGTACGGCACCCGGACAATTCTCTGCCGAGCCCTGCCCGGTCGCCGCATCCACCCATGCCTGCACCACGTTGTCCGGCATCGGCATGTCCAGCGGCAGCGGATCGGCCCGGCGCATGAAGCCGGTCCAGGCCTGCAACGCACCGGTCGCACCGGTAAACGGAGTCGGCCCGTTGTCGTCACGGCCCATCCACACCACGGCCAGCAGATCCTGACTGAAACCGGCGAACCAGCTGTCCCGTGAATCGTTACTGGTACCGGTCTTGCCGGCCAGCGTCAGCGAACTCGGCAACTGGCTGTAAACCGAGCGACCGGTACCTTCACGCATGGTGCGCTGCATGGCGTTCTGCAGCAGGTAGATGGAACCGGCGTCGAAACGCTGCTGAATCTGATACGGGTAGCGTTTGAGCGGCTCGCCTTCGGCGGTCAGCACGCTGCGGATACCGCGCAACGGCGTATTGAAGCCACCACTGGCGAGGGTCTGGTACATGCCCGTCACTTCCATGGGCGTCAGCGCACCGGCCCCCAGCAACATCGACGGGTAAGCTGGCCACTGTCGCGACACCCCAAGGCGCTCAAGGGTTTTGAGCACGTTCGGCACACCCAGTTCCAAGCCTAATTTGGCGGTGGACAGGTTGTAGGAGTGGGCCAGCCCCTGATACAGGTAAATGCTGCCGTGAGCCTTGCGGTCGTAGTTCTGCGGTTTCCATACCTGACCATCCTGGCCCTTCACCGAGAACGGCTCATCCAGCACCCGACTGGTCAGGGTGTACTGGCTGGGGCGCTCGAGGGCGGTCAGGTAGATGGCCGGTTTGATCAGCGAGCCAATAGGACGCACCGCATCCAGCGCACGGTTGAAGCCGGCGAAGCGCGGCTGGCGGCTGCCGATCAGCGCCTGAATTTCCCCGGTTTCCGGATTGGTGACCACCATGCCCGCCTCGACCTGATCGGACCCCTTGCGCCCGGCCTGGCGTTTGAAGGTTTCAGCCAGGGCCTCCTCGGCCTTTAGCTGCAGGATCGGGTCGAAACTGGTGAAGATGCGCAGGCCTTCTTCGGTCAAATCCTCGTCGTGGTAATCCTGACGCAGCTGGCGCTTGACCAGGTCGAGGAAGGCCGGGAACGAACCATTGGCCATGCTGCCACGCTGGGTGACGCCAAGCGGACGCTCCTTGGCGGCAGCGGCTTCTTCCGGTGACACCACACCCTGCTCGGCCAGAAGGTCGAGAATCATGTTACGACGCGCCAGCGCCCGCTCGGGGTTGCGGCGCGGGTTATAGAAGGTAGGCCCCTTGACCATGCCCACCAGCAGCGCGACCTGGTCGAGCTTGAGTTCGGACAGCGGCTGGCTGAAGAAATACTGGCTGGCCAGCCCGAAACCGTGCACGGCACGCTGGCCGTCCTGGCCGAGGAACACCTCGTTGAGGTAGGCCTCGAGAATCTCGCGCTTGTCGTAATGCAGCTCCAGCAGCACCGCCATCATGGCTTCGGTGATCTTGCGGGTCAGGCTGCGCTCGTTGGTCAGGTAGAAGTTCTTCACCAACTGCTGGGTCAGGGTACTGCCGCCCTGGCGCAGTTGGCCGGCGGATGCGTTGACCCACACCGCACGGGCGATGCCCTTGGGCGATACACCGAAATGGTCGAAGAAGTCACGGTCCTCGACAGCCACCAGGGTTTCCACCAGATAGGCAGGCACCTGATCGAGCTTGATCAGCACGCGGTCTTCCTGATGCGCCGGGTACAGGCCGCCGATCAGCATCGGCTCCAGACGCGCCACGGCCAGGTCCTTGCCGTCGGCCTTGGTCAGCGAGGCGACGTAATCGCCCGAGAAGCGCACGTTGACCTGTTGCGCCTGCTCGACGCTCTCGTAGAACTGGAAGCCACGCGAGTGCAGGGAAATGTTGTTACCCGACACGGCAACGGCACCCGGACCATTGGCCGTGCTTTCGCGGCGGTATCCGAGGGCGTCCATCTCCTTGAGAAGGTCATCCTTGGCCAGTTTCTGGCCGACGAACAGTTCGAGCGGCCTGGCGTAGACCTTGGCCGGAACGGTCCAGCGCTTGCCGGAGAATTTCTCCTGGACGATGGCATCGAGGTAAACCGCAAAACCGGCGAACAGCACCAAGCCGACCAGGCCAAGCTTTACAGCCCAGCCCAGCAAGGGGCGCATGCCACGGGGGCGGCGTTTGGAACGGGAGCGGGAAGATCGGGTACGAGTCATGGCGCGGCATTATACGCACTTTGCGAAGCGTCGGCAGGCACTGCAGAGAGGCTGTTCACGTTTCGCTACAACCCTGTGGGCGGCGCGGAAAGGCGATTGTCCCCTGGCGATTTGCACCCCCGCGGAGAGGGGTCATAATGCGCGCCTGTCATCTTTCCATACACGCCAAGGATCACCCGTGAGCCAAGCCCTGATTACCGCCTTGCAGAACCCGGCCCTTTATCCGCATCCGGTGGACGGTTTCAGTGTCATCGAGACCCATATTTCCTGGGTCGTGCTGACCGGCCCCTATGCTTACAAGATCAAGAAGCCAGTGAACTTCGGCTTTCTCGACTTCACCTCCCTGGCGTCACGCGAGCACTTCTGCCAGGAAGAGCTGCGCCTCAATCAGCGCCTGACCCGGGATTTGTATCTGGAGGTATTGCCGATCGGCGGCAGTGTCGAAGCTCCGCGCCTGGATGGCGAAGGTTCGGCTATCGAATACGCCCTGAAAATGCGCCAGTTCCCCCAGGAACAATTGCTGGCCCAGGTGCAGGCACGGGGCGAACTGAACGAAACGCATATCGATGCTCTAGCCAAGCAGATCGCCGATTTCCATCTGCACACCCCAACGGTCGCGTCCGATCACTCGCTGTGCAATGCCACCGCCATCGTCGCCCCTCTGCGCCAGAACTTCGAGCAGATTCGCCCGATGCTCAGCGACAAGGCAGACCTGCAGCAGCTGGACGCTCTGGAAGCCTGGGCTGAAACCAGCCTCGAGCGACTGTGGCCGGATCTGGAAGCCAGAGCCCGAGACGGTTTCATCCGCGAATGCCACGGTGACATCCACCTCGGTAACGCCACCCTGCTGGATGGCCAGGCCACGCTGTTCGACTGCATCGAGTTCAACGAACCCTTCCGCCTGACCGACATCGCCCTGGATACCGCCTTCCTGGTCATGGACCTGGAGGATCGCGGCCTCAAGTGCCTGGCACGCCGCCTGCTCAACGGCTGGCTGGAGCACACGGGCGATTACGGCTCACTGAAGGTGTTCAATCTCTACAAGGCGCACCGCGCCCTGGTACGTGCCAAGGTCGCGCTGTTCCGCCTTGGCCAGGAACAGGATGCCGTGCAACGGGCGGTGATCCTGCGCCAGTACCGCGGTTACGCCAGCCTGGCGGAAAGCTACAGTGCCATTCCGGTTCGTTTCCTGGCCATCACCCGCGGCGTTTCCGCGGTCGGCAAGAGTCAGGTTGCGCTGCGCCTGGTCGAGGCACTCGGCGCAATACGCATCCGTTCTGACGTCGAGCGCAAGCGCCTGCTGGGCGAACAGCAGGTGAATGCGGGCGACCCGTTGAATGCCGGCATCTATAGCGACGAAGCCAGCAAGTCGGTGTACGAGCGCCTGAATGAACTGGCCGATCTGGCCCTGCACGCGGGTTACCCGGTAGTGCTCGACGCCACCTACCTCAAGCGTGCGCAGCGCCAGGCAGCTCTGGGTATCGCCGAAGAGACCGGGGTCCCCTTTCTGATTGCCGACTGTCAGGCGCCCGATTCGGTCATCAACAGCTGGCTTTTGCAACGTCAGCAACAGGGCGATGATCCTTCCGACGCCACGCTGCAGGTGATCGAAGCACAACGCGCCGGGCAGGACGCCCTCGACGAAAGCGAGCTGACGCATAGCAAACGTGTGGATACCCACGACAGCGCCAGCCTCAACGAACTGGTCAGTACCATTCGCCAGCGCTTCCCAAACCTGTAAAGCGGGCAAGCAGGGCGGCCAGGCCGCTCTATACTGGCAGTGAGCCCCCTCCCGGATCACTGCCATCATGAGCCAACCACGCCAGCTGGACACCCCGCTCTACCGCCTGTTGCACAACGATGATGTCGCCGCGTTCAATGCGCAGCGTCCACAAGGCGCCGGCATCGATCTGAGCGGCGGCGACTTCCGCGGCCTCGACCTGCGAACCCTGGACGCCGAAGGCATCGATTTCCGCGATGCCTACTTTCGCGGTGCCGACCTGCGCGGGGTCGACTTGCGCACCGCACAGCTGGAGGGCGCCAGCATCGCCCATGCGCAGATATCCGGCGCCTACTTCCCGGCCGAACTGAGCGCTGACGAAATCCTCATGTCGATGAATTTCGGTACACGCCTGCGCTATCGCACCCACCCCAACCACCTGTAGCAGTGTGTAACGCTCCATCCGGGCGTCGCTGCTCAAGGCCGCTACACTTTCTCCCAATGCAGCGGCCAGCCAGCATCCACCTGCAAAACGGCCGCGAAAAGGAGATTCCGTGAACGACGAATTGCAGCACCTCAAGAATCTGGGCAAGACCTCGTCGCAGTGGCTTCACGCGGTGGGCATCCACAACGTCAGCGACCTGCGCCGACACGGCGCGGTCGACGCCTACCGGGCCGTCCGGGCACGGGGATTCAGGGCCTCCAAGGTCCTGCTCTACGCCATCGAGGGTGCACTGCTGGACATTCACTGGAGCGAGCTGCCGCCAACGCGCAAGGAAAGTCTCAACCTGCAGCTCGAAGAAGCGGCCAACGACGACCGGATCTAGTCCACACGGATTACCCGTCACAGAACGCCTGACACCACGGATAACGGGGGCTCGGCCGCGATTGCCCGGAGGCAGAACACGCCTTGGTTCACAACCTCCAGCGAGATCGATTTACCTGGAGCGCGGCGGAGATTATCGTTTCAGGGATTTTCGTGCGCATTCGGCATGAGCAGCTCAAGGAACCATCATGTATCTACTCGGGGAACAACCGGCCTACGCCGACCAACTGATCAGCCGATTGCAGAGCATCCCCGGGCAACTACTCGATGGGCTCAGCCCATGCGGCGCTGCGCTGCACGTGGAGCGCAGCGAGAACCTGGCCGCCCAATTGCCTGGCAATCAGCTGTTCATCATCGACAACGGCCTGCTGCATGCGCTGGTCGACGAGCGCCCGCTGTTCTATCTGCAGGAAGGCGATCTGGTCGGCCTGCGCCAGGGCATCGACCTGCCGACATGCCGCTACACCAGCGATGAACCGATCACCCTGATTCCCTATTCGCGTAGCGAGGTGTTCAAGCACATCTACGCCAGCGAATCTCGTCAGGAACTGTTCATCCAGTACCTGGTGGGCCACACCGCCCTGCTTTCCGACGCCCTGGCACGCATCAAGCAGCCGGAAGTACGCCCCGCCACCGGTTTCAAGCACTTCAGCAAAGGCGACTCGCTGATCCATCAGGGGGACGACGCCGATCACGTGTTCATCATCATCGAAGGACATGCCGAAGCCTTCGTCGATGGCGTGAAGGTGGGCGACGTGCAGAAAGACGAGATCTTCGGCGCCATGGCCGTGTTCACCCATGAAAAACGCAGCGCTACCGTGGTGGCCAGCGAGGCCTGCACGGTGATGGTGATCCCCAAGGATCAGTTCCTCAACCTGATGGAGAGCAACCCGCGTATCGCCCACAGCCTGGTGGAGAGCATGGCGCGGCGCATCGACCTGCTCAACAAGGAAGTCACCGGGCTGCGTCAGCCTGGTTGAGCCGACAGGCCGCCACCGGACCCCGGCCATGTGCCGGGGTTCGTCGTTTCAACGGGCAGCTGAACGCTATGGCCGCGATGAATGAAAATAATTTCCAAATAGCTGTTGACTATGAAATGAGAATTGCTATTATTTGCATCAGCTGGTCGCGAGATCAGCCGATAACCTAAAGAGACCTTAGGTCGGACTCTTCAGATTATCTCCTCATCAGGCTAATCACGGTTATTGACCCGGCTCTTTGCCGGGTCTTTTTTTGCCTGCAGGAAATGCTTCTGCCACGTTTCCCTCGCCGAGCAGTGGACGTCCGTCGCCTCGTTGATCTGCATCAGAGCAGTTCTCCCAGTTGCGGCTAGACTGTCCGCACCTCACTGGGAGTCACCCTCATGGATATCCGGATACGTGCGCTGAAAGGCCCTCTCGGCATTCACTGGCAAGTGAGTCTCGGCAGGCATCAGGTGAGTTTTCGCAGCGAAGCCGAGGCACGCCAGTTCGTGGCAACGCTCGAAGCCAGGGTGCAGGCACCCCACGCGCTGCCGGAAAGGCAACGCATGGCAGGCTGATCCTCGGGTCAGCCGAGAGGGTGCCCGGCGCGCTTCTCCGCCCAGCGGGTGAAGCGCGAAGCCAGCACCGCCAGCACACCGCAAGAGAAGATGACCAGCGCCATCGGTACGGCGCTGCCGTCATGCAGCACGCCAACCATGGACGCGGCAGTCGCCGCGATGGTGAATTGCAGGCTGCCCATCAGTGCCGACGCGCTTCCCGCATGACGCCCCTGCCCCGCCATGGCGCAGGCGGAGGTGTTCGGCAGCAGGATGCCCAGCGACGCGATGCAGCCGAACAATGGCACCATCAGTGGCCAAAGCGAATGGGTATGCACCCACGACAACAGCAGCAACAGCATGCCGCAGCCCAAATAGAACCAGACGATGCGCCTGGCCCAGTAGGCCGGCCCCTGGCGTGACACCAGCCACGCGTTGACCTGCGCCGCCAGGATGAAGCCAGCGGCGTTGGTGCCGAACAACCAACCGTAGTGTTCCGGCGCAATGCCATACAGCTGGATGAACACGAAGGGCGAACCGGCGATGTACGCGAACATACCCGCAATCGCCAGCCCTCCCGTCAGGGCATGGCCGATAAAGGGCAGATCGGCGAACAGCCGGCGATATTCACCGATCGCCCCGCGCAGCGGAGCCGGCTCGACGTCGGGGTTCAGGGTTTCCGGCAGCCAGCGGTACAGGGCAACCAGGCAAGCCGCGCTGAACAGCGTCAGGCAAACGAATATCGACGGCCAGCCGAACAGGTTGAGCAACAGCCCACCCGCCACGGGCGCGAGGATCGGCGCCAGCCCCATCACCAGCATCAGTTGCGAGAACACCTTGGCCGAGCTGATCGGGTCACACAGGTCGCGCACCACGGCGCGCGACACCACCATCCCGGCACAACCACCCAGAGCCTGCACGAAGCGCGCGACGATCAGCCACTCGAGGCTCGGCGCCACGGCACAGGCCAGCGACGCCAGGGTGAACAGCGACACCCCGACGAGCAGCGGAATGCGTCGCCCGAACCGGTCGGCCAGCGGGCCATAGAGCAATTGCCCGATGGCCAGCCCGGCGAAGTAGGACGCCAGGGAGAGCTGGACGTGCTCGGTGTCGGTATCGAAGGCCAGCGCCAGGGCGGGGAAACTGGGCAGATAGAAGTCGATGGCCAGCGGGCCGAAGGCACTCAGTGCCCCAAGAATCAGTAACAGGCGAAGCGTCATGTGCACGGTACTCGACGAGTGTCTCCAGCCTTGGCTGGGTCAACGGGCGGAGCGCTGGAGGCCCCTGAAAGAGTGGATGCCGACAATTACATACAAGTTCGTCTGTAAAACAAACCTTAAGGCGAAAAAATAATTACACTCGCCATTCCCGAACCGATTTGATTCCTGTCGTATGCGTCGAACCAAAGAACAAGCAGAGCAGACCCGCACCACCATTCTGGCCTCCGCCGAGATACTGTTTCTGGAAAAGGGTGTCGCCCACACCAGCCTGGAGCATATCGCCAAGCATGCGGGGGTGACCCGTGGCGCGGTGTATTGGCACTTCCAGAATAAGGCCCACCTTTTTCACGACATGCTCAGCCAGGTCCGCCTGCCCCCTGAGCAACTGGCCAGGCACCTGCAGGAGAGTCAGTCAGGCGACGGCCTGCAGTCACTGCGCGAGCTTTGCGTGGCGGGTATCGCCGGTATAGCCCTGGACGAGCAGAAGCGGCGCATCTTCACGGTACTGCTGCACCGCTGCGAGTTCACCGAAGAACTGCGCGAGGCCGAAGAGCGTCATGAAGCGTTCATCAACCAGTTCATCGACCTCTGCGAGGCGATCTTCGCTCACCCGACCGCGCAACCTCGCCTGCGCCCCGGCATGACCCCACGCCTCGCGGCGCGCACCATCCACGCGCTGATCGTCGGCATGCTCAGCGACTGGCTGCGCGACAACACCCTGTTCGACCCGCAGAGCGACGGGCCGGTGATGATCGACGGACTGTTCCGCGGCCTGATCAGCGACTGGTCTTAGCCGCGGGTACCGCCTCTGCCTTGTAGCCTTCATTGATGATCGCTTCGAGCACCTGATCGACCGGATGCGAGGTCTGCACCCTGACCTCGCCTGCGGCCAGATCCACCTGCACCTGGGCCGACGCATCGATCGCCTGTACGGCACCGGTGATGGCCCGCTCGCAATGTGCGCATGTCATGCCGTCTACCTTGAATATCTGCATCGTCATCTCCTCTGCCCGCCTGGGCAATCAGTGGATTGCTGAAAAAAGTATCGAGCTTGCCACAAGGTCAAGGTCAACCCTCGACCTTGTTGAACCCGCCAACCTCGGCCAAGCTCAGCAAAACTCCATAGCCATCTGGTCTGACCATGTCCCGCCTACTCTTCTCACTGTTTCTCGCTTTGCCCCTGCCCGCCCTCGCCCAGGTACTGCCCTCGCATACCACCATGGGCGATGGCTACGCCGTGCTGATCATCTCCCGCGAGCGCCTGGAAGTGGCATCGCCGTGCGAGTTCGGCGTCTACCTGCAGGACCAACTGGCCGCACGGCTGTTCCAGGGCCAATCGGTGTCCTTCAACCTGCCGCCCGGCGATGTGTCGGTGCGTCTGGGCATGATCGGCACCGAAAGCTGCCAGGCGGGCATCACCCCGCTCGACAGTCAGCGGCTGAACCTGACTGCCGGCGAAATTCGCCGCTACCGCATCGGCCTCAGCCCATCCGGCCCCTACCTGACACCTGCACCGCCAAGCCAGTGACGCCTAATCGCTCCGGGGCTTGACCTTACCCATTGGTCAAGGTTGATCCTGTGCCTTGCCATCAGGATCAACCGGAGATGACCATGCCCACGCCGCCCACCCTCGACCTGCCGATCAGCGGCATGACCTGTGCCAGCTGCGTCGGTCGGGTCGAGCGCGCCCTGCGAGGGGCACCGCAAGTCGATGCAGTCAGCGTCAACCTGGCCAGCGAGCGCGCTCGTGTCGAGGCGCCTGTCGAGCAGTTGCCGGCGTTGATAGCGGCGGTACGCCAGGCGGGCTACGAAGTGCCCAGTGAAAGCCTCGATCTGGCCATCTCCGGCATGACCTGTGCCAGTTGCGCGGGCCGCGTCGAGCGCGTGCTGCGCAGACAGCCTGGCGTGCTGGCGGTCAACGTCAACCTGGCGACCGAGCAGGCCCGCGTGCAGGTGGTCACGGGGGTCGATACCCAGGCGCTGCTGGCTGCGGTGTCGACTGCCGGCTACTCGGCCAGCCCCATGGATGCACCGCAAGTGACGGGTGACGCCAACGATCGCCGCCTGCGGGCCGAGCGCTGGCGACTGGCCCTGGCATTGCTGCTGGCCACGCCGCTGGTCCTGCCGATGCTGCTGGCGCCCTTCGGCGTACACCTGATGCTGCCGGCCTGGGCACAGTTCCTGTTGGCCACACCGGTGCAGTTCGTCCTCGGCGCGCGTTTCTACCGAGCCGCGTGGAGCGCCCTGCGCAGCGGCTCCGGCAATATGGATCAGCTGGTCGCCCTGGGCACCAGCGCCGGTTACGGACTGAGCCTCTACCAATGGGCGATCACCCCGGCGGGGCACACGCCACACCTGTATTTCGAAGCCTCCGCGGTGATCATCGCCTTGATCCTGCTCGGCAAATACCTGGAAAGCCGCGCCAAGCGTCAGACCACCAGCGCCATCCGGGCCCTGCAGGCGTTGCGCCCCGATGAGGCCACGCGCCTGCAGGGCGGCATCGAGCAACGCGTGGCCGTCAGTGCGCTGAGTCTGGGCGACCGGGTACTGGTCAGGCCGGGCGAGCGCTTTCCGGTCGACGGCAAGGTGCTCGAGGGCGACAGCCACGCCGACGAGGCACTGATCAGTGGTGAGAGCCTGCCGCAAGCCAAGGCACCGGGCGACTCGGTGACCGCTGGCGCGATCAATGGCGAGGGCCGTCTGCTGATCGAGACCACCGCCCTGGGGGCAGAAACCGTGCTGTCGCGGATCATCCGCCTGGTCGAGGACGCCCAGGCCGCCAAGGCACCGATCCAGAAACTGGTGGACAGGGTCAGCCAGGTCTTCGTGCCGGTGGTGCTGTTGATCGCGCTGCTGACCCTGATCGTCTGGCTGAGCCTGGGTGCAGGCCTGGAAAACGCGCTGCTCAATGCCGTGGCCGTGCTGGTGATCGCCTGCCCCTGCGCCCTCGGCCTGGCAACGCCCACGGCAATCATGGCCGGCACCGGGGTGGCGGCCCGGCACGGCATCCTGATCAAGGATGCCGAAGCCCTGGAGATAGCCCACGACGTGAAGGTGGTGGCGTTCGACAAGACCGGTACCCTGACCTCCGGCGCACCACGTATCGCCCACCTGCAAACCGTCGACATCGATGCCGACCAGGCACTGCGCCTGGCCGGTGCGCTACAGCAAGGCAGCGAGCACCCTCTGGCCAGGGCGGTGTTGCAGGCCTGCCAGGAGGCTACCCTCATCCTTGCGCCAGTCGCCGCCAGCCAGGCCTTGGCCGGTCGCGGCATTGCCGGCCTGGTCGAGGGCCGATCGCTGCAGTTGGGCAATCGTCGCCTGCTACAGGAAAGCGGCGCCAGCGAGCCGGACGATCTGGCCAAAGCGGCTCAGGCCTGGGAAGTCGAGGGGCGTACCTTGTCGTGGCTGATCGAGCCGGGCTCCCCAGCGCGGGTGCTGGCGCTGTTCGCCTTCGGCGACACCTTGAAAGAAGGCGCCCGTGAAGCGGTCGCCGCGCTGGGCAGCCGGCATATCGTCAGCCACCTGATCAGCGGCGACAATCAGGGCAGTGCACAGGCTGTCGCCAGGCAATTGGGCATCGGTTCGGTTCACGCTCAGGTTCTGCCTGCGGACAAGGCGCGTATCGTCAGTGAGCTGAAAGCCGCTGGTGTCGTGGCCATGGTCGGTGACGGCATCAACGACGCCCCTGCCCTGGCTGCGGCGGATGTCGGCATCGCCATGGGCGGCGGCACCGATGTGGCGATGCAGGCGGCCGGCATCACCCTGATGCGCGGCGACCCACGGCTGGTACCCGCCGCCCTGGATATCGCCCGGCGCACCTACGCGAAGATCCGCCAGAATCTGTTCTGGGCCTTCATCTACAACCTGGTGGGCATTCCCCTGGCCGCCTTCGGGTTGCTCGACCCGATGCTCGCCGGCGCCGCCATGGCGCTGTCGAGCGTGAGCGTCGTGAGCAATGCCCTGCTGCTGAAAACCTGGCGGCCCAACCACCTCGAGGAGTAATGCGATGAATATCGGACAGGCGGCCAAGCACACCGGGCTCAGCGCCAAGATGATCCGTTACTACGAAGCCATCGGCCTGCTGCCCAGTGCGGGGCGCAGCGAAAGTGGCTACCGCCAGTACGACGACGGGGATCTGCAGCGCCTGCGCTTCATACGCCGGGCGCGTGACCTGGGCTTCTCGTTGGCCGAGTCGGGCAAGCTGCTGGCCCTGTGGCACGACCGTGAACGGGCCAGTGCCGACGTCAAAGCCCTGGCCGTGGAGCACATCGATGCGCTCAACGGCAAGATCGCCGAGCTCGAAGCCCTGCGCGATACCCTGCAGACCCTGGTCGACCACTGCCAGGGCGACCACCGTCCCGACTGCCCGATTCTCGATGATCTGCAGGCCGGTAACGGCTGTTGTCAGGCAGCCGGATTGCCCAAGGCCAGACGCTGAAGCGCCGTGCAATCGGCGACGAAGTGATCGCTCAACTCCGGCCAGGGGTTGGTCGGCAGGTTGACCAGCACGGTAGCGCTACCGGCGGCACGGCCACAGGCCAGATCA
Organism: Pseudomonas sp. SZ40; assembly: GCF_052958135.1. Classification (NCBI taxonomy): domain Bacteria; kingdom Pseudomonadati; phylum Pseudomonadota; class Gammaproteobacteria; order Pseudomonadales; family Pseudomonadaceae; genus Pseudomonas; species Pseudomonas sp. SZ40. The sequence goes on from NZ_JBQWIF010000010.1 coordinate 21,328, forward strand.
TGGCGATGGTCGCCGACCATGACCATGTCCTGGGGCGCCACCTGCCAGCGGTCGGCCAGGTGCAGCAGGCCGCCAGGGTCGGGTTTCGGCGGCGCCTCGTCACGTCCGAGGATGTCGGCCGGCGCGAAGCAGTCGTCCACGCCGATGGCCTGCAAAGTCAGCAGCGCCAGCTCGCGAGCGTTGCGCGTCAGGATGCCGAGGCGCAGCCCACGTGCGTGCAGGCCGCGCACCAGCGCCACGGCCCCTGCCGCAGGCCGTGCGGCGATGGCCAGCTCGCGTTCGTGCTCGAGCAGCCAGGCGTGCTTGGCCCGCGAAACATCCGGGGGAAGCGCGGCCAGGTGATGCAGGATGTCGTCCTCGGCCGGGATATCCAGCGCCACGCGAATAGCGGCGAAATCATGCACGGCGATGGTCAGGGTGCCGTCCATATCGAAAACCCAATGGGTGTAGCGCTGCAGGCTCATCGCCCCTCCGGCAACTGCAGAATCGAAACCGCAGCATACCTGCTCAGTACATGATGATCACCGTCACGTTATCCGTGTAGGTGCCGACCGGTACGTTGGCCTGGGCAGGGTCGATGATGCCCAGGAACGGCACGCTCTGCTGCAGGCCGTTACCGACCATGGGTTGCGTCTGGGTGGTGGTCCAGACGGTGGTGGTATTGGGGAAATACAGGTTGTAGTTGAGCCGATTGCTGCCGCTGGCCATGCGCCGCCAGGGAGCCTGAAAGTTCTGGCCGTTGTCGAAACCCACGGTATAGCCCTCGGTATTGGTGCAGGTGACACCGATGTTGCGCGTCACCGGCGCGAACTGGCTGACCAGCGCCTGGGTACCGAAATCCATCACCAGTTCGCTGTTGTTGATCACGCAGGTCTTGGTGACCACCAGGGTCACGGTGACCGATACGTTGGCACCTGCGCCCCAGGGGCTTGGCGGGTTGCACGCCAGCACGCCGCAGGAAGGCCTAGCGGCACCTGGGCTGAGCGCCCAGTTGGAGCAGATGCCCGCCACGAAAACGCCCGTACACACCGCGTACTGCCAGTTCAGGTTCAGCGTCGCGGTGTAGGTGCCTGCCGCCACGTTGGCACCGGTGGCGGTGCGATAGTAGAGAGGAAGCGTCCCGGTGCTGCCGCCCAACCCCAGAAGCGTGGCATTGGTCAGTTGAACCTGCTGGCCGGTCTGCAGCCTGTTGCTGTAGCCGATGTCGGTGAACACCTGCAACGGGATCTGCTGCGAACCACTGACCAGCACGGGATTGTTGAGCAGCGTGACGCGGATGAAGTTGGTACCCAGCAGGGTCAGCGTTCCAGTGCATTGCACACCGCCGCTACCTGCCGAGCTCTGCGGCGTACTGATCAGACTCAGCGAATTGCTCGTGCCAAGGCTCACCGCGGCACCCGGCGTGGTGCAGACCGCCCAGGCGGCCCCAGGTAGCAGAGCAGCAAGAAGTAGCAGTGCACGGATAGCGCTCATCGCTCGTTCCTCAACGACATGTCAGTGGTCCCACCAGGGACATTTCCTCATCGAGGCTCTCCAATTCGAACCCCGCGGCGCACTGACCGCCATCGGGCAGCGCCACCTGCAGGCGATTGCTTTTCTGCAGCCCCTCGAAATACACCAGGCCATCCCAGCCAACGGTGGCCTGTCGGTCACGCCCCTCCAGGGTCACCTGGCTGCCACGGGGCAGCACCTCACCGCGGCTGTCGATCAGCACGATGCTGGCGGCCACCACCCGACGCAGCTCGAAGTCGAGCATCGCACCGCTGCCCTCGTGCACCGCGATGCTGCGCTCGACCTCCGGGGTGCGGATATTGGCTGGCAGCCCCAGTGAATCGATGGCGTACTGGCCCGGGTAGTAGGAAGGCACCCAGGGCACCAGCAGATGCCCCCGGGAATTGGTTTCGCCGAGCAGTTGGTGCTCGAAACTCACCGGCACCCCGGCATAGCCATCGGTGCTGACCAGCACGAAGGCGTCGTCGATGCGGTTGCTGGCATACACCCCGCCGCCCATCGCCACCACCGAGCCGCTGACATCGCCCCAGTAGGTGCGCCGCCCGCCATCGTCGTAGACGCCTGCCTGGTACTGGGCATGCCGCGCACGCCAGGTCATGTCGGCCTGAGCGTAGCGGTCGCCATTGCCAGCGGCATAGGCCAGGTTGTAGCCCACCCCGCCTTCACTGGGTGCACTGCGACCGAAGTTGCTGCGCTGCCGATAGCCACCCTCGCGATCACGCTCCAGGCCTACGCTGAAGGTCGAGCGCAGGTCGAAGGGGATCATCCATTGCAGCAGCGCGGAATAGCCGGGTTCACCGATTTCACGGTTGAGCGACAGGAACAGGTTGCTGTTGCCAGGCAGCCCGCGCGACCAGGACAGGTTGACCAGGCGGCTGCGGGTACCGTCATGCATCTGGCTGGCAAAATAGCCGATGCCGATATTGCCGATGCGTCGGGGGTTCAGCGACAGGGTCACCTGGTCGGTGGTCTTCGCCAGCCCCGAAATCCCACGGCTGCTCTGCAGCGCGCTGATCACGCTGAGGTCGGCATAGGCTTCGTCGCGCTGCACGCGCTGCATGGCAAGGCCGAACAACGGCGAGTAATAGCTGTAGCCCAAGCTCAGTTGCTGGCCGCGCTGGCCATCGTGCGCGCTGTAGGAAACCGAGGTTCCCAGGGTGCCCCAGGTGCCTACCGCGAAGGTGCCGCCCACACCGCCCAGGCGCAGGTCATCAGCGCTTTCAGCATGGCTTTCCAGAGTGAAACCATCGCCCACGCCATAGCGGAACGTGCCACTGGCGGCCTGGCTGCCGTAGGCGAAGTTCTCCACACCGTAGTCCTGGCGCAGCTTGCCGACGGACAGCGAGTAATCGTAGAGCCCCTTTTGCAGCAGGGTATTGGTCACGTAGAACGGCACGTCGGTGGCCACCTGGCGCCCCAGTGCATCGGTGGCCACCACGGTCGCGGTGCCGGCGCCGCTGATGAAGGGCACGCTGCTGATGGTGAAGGGGCCGGGGTTGAGCATTTCGCTGCTGACCCGACTGTTGTTGATCAGCAGATCCACCGAGGTCGGTACCGCGGCATCGCCGCTGAAGCTCGGCAACGGGTAGGTGATCAGGTCCGGGCGCAGACCGAAATTGCGCGATAGCTGCACCCCGCCAATGCGCACCGCGCGATTCCAGGTCAGCGCGCCGGTGATCAGGTCACCGGCCTCGTAGCTGAGCATCCGCTGCTGGTCGTTGTAGCGCCAGAAGGTGTCGTAGCGAATATAGCCATCACCCTGGGCACGGTTGCCTGCGAAGGCATGCCGGTATACGCCGCTGTTGCTGAGCCGCCCCATGCTGCCGAACACCCGCTGTTCCAGCCAACCGTTGAGCAGGCGCGAGCCCTCGTCACTGTCGCTGTAATAGAAGTCGTAGTTGAGCAGCGCTCCGAACGAGCTCTGGGCCGCCACCCCTTCATAAACCTGGGTCTGCCCCACCGTCTGGTCGGGCAGCCAATCGCTGGGCAGGGTCAGTTTCAACTGCTGGAATTCCTGCTGGTAGTCGCTCTGCAGCCCCGGGATAACGGCCAGATCCTGCAACCCGCTGGCGTCCTCGGCCAACGGCACACCGACAGCGCGCAATTCGTCGCTGTCGACCAGATAACGGCCGGCGCGATAAGTCACCGGCACGATCCGCTCGGTCGACAGTTCATTGACCACCAGCTCCAGATAAAGAACGTACTCATCGGGCATCTGTTGTGCCTGCCCCGCCTGCCCCGCCAGTAGCAGCAAGACGCCGAGCCAATGAGCCAGGGCAGCGCGCATCCCTGAGGGCATCGTTCAACGACCACCGAACCGCATGCTCACTGCCCGGGTATCGACAGGGGCTCTTTGCGCTCATTGATCATGGCCTCCAGCACCGCGCCATCAGCGCCCACCCCCGGTGGCAACGGCCAGCGCATCTGCGCGCCGGGCAACACGTAGCCGAGCAGGCCCTCGGCCACCACCTGCTGCTTGCCACCGCTAGCGAACTTCACCGCCGACAATCGCGCATGGGCAGTGCCGTCGTTGCGCAGTTGCAGGAAGCGTGTGCCGCCTTGCTGCTGAATCCGGTACCTGAGTTTTGGCGCCAGGCTCTGCACGCTCTTGCCAGCCTGCTCGGTGGCGCTCTCCGGCGCTGCGCCGCTGCCGAATACGAACAGGGGAATCGAATAGCGCATCTGAAACTTCACACCCAGCTGCGGATCGGGAGCCGCATTGCTGTCGAGCATCTCGTCGATCAGCACCCGGTAGGCTCGCTGCACCCCGACCTGCGGCGCCTGCATGACCATCAGGCGGATCATCTGCCGCTTGCCCGGAGCGATGGTCACCACCGGTGGGCTACCGACCACCTCACGCTGCGCGTCGAGGCGATCCTCGAAGTCCGACTGTTTCCAGTCCATCACCCGTATCTGCAGATTGACCGGTGCCTGGCCGCGGTTTTCCAGCCACAACGCCACCGCTTTCTGCTCGGCCTCGATCACCGGGTTGATCGGCCAGATCAACACCGAACTGGCTGCCCCCACATGGCCCGCGAACATCAGTAGTAGAACTAAAGCCCCTGCCCTGGCATGAAGAAAATCGAGGTGCTGCCATGCCGCACGGGCCATGTGGATCTCCCTGTTCAATAACTCACGGTAACGGTCACCACGTCGCTGTAAACACCTGCGCTGGGCATCGGCGTAACGCTGAACAGCCGGGCATAGACCGGATAACTCTGAGTACCCCCAGCAGAGGGAAACGTCGCGCTGAGAGCCGTGGCACCGTTGTTGCCGTCCCCCCAGACATTGCTGAAGGCACTGTCCTTGTATAGTTGATAACGCAGAAGTTCGCCGCCTTTGGCCAGAAAACGCCCGTCTGTCACGCTGCTGGCGTTGGCCCCGGCACCAATGCCGATGGTCAGCGCGATGCCCGGCGTGCACTGCAGCACGATGCTGCCGCTGCCGGGTGTACTGGTGCGGTTCACCGGGCTGCCAAGGCTGCCGAGCGGCCCGAAGTTGATGTTGCCGTAGCTGGCCACATCGCTGCCGCCGCTACCGAGCAGGCAACCGGCGGTGATCACCGCACGAACCTGAAATTGCCGGTCGACGCGTAGCTCGTTGGTTCCGGTATCGGCGCGCGCATCCAGTGCAGCGAGCAGCATCGCGAGCGGCCAGGCACGTCGCAGCGACGTCACCATTTCACCGTGACGGTAACCGTATCGCGGTAGATGCCCGCCGCCGGGGAACGCTGCGCCGGAACCCGGCCATACACCGGCAGCCATTGATCCTGGCCAGTACCGGTGCGGCTGATGCCCACCGTGTTGTCCCAGACGGTCTGGTAGCTCGCCGAGGTGTAGAGGTTGTAGGCGATCTGCGCACTCGGCCCCTGCAGGCGCCGGGCATTGACGTTGCCACTGCCACCTGCGCTGATCAGCACCTGATAGGGCGTATTGCTCAGGCAATTGACCCGCAGCGCGCCGTTACCCGGCTGGCCGACCACGTCGAGCTGGCTGCGCAGAATGGAGTGGGTGCCGAGGTCGAAGGTGCCGAACTGACCAAGATCGTTCGCTGCGGTGCTGCCCGCGCTGCAGGCCGGCAGTATCTCGGCGAACAGACCGATGGTCGCGGTCTTGCTGGCAGCGCAGAGCAAACCGGGGGCGAGCGCAAGCAGCGCCACGAATTGAACGGGCCGGTAGCCGTACATGGCAATTCCCTGACAGAAAGCGGGGGGTTGGCAGGCGACCGGACGAACCGCCTGCTGGCGTTTACCAGGCCACCGTCACCTGTACGGTATCGGTATAGGTACCCACCGACGGCACGGCCGCACGGGGCGGCACCTGGCCATACACGACGATCTCCTGGACCTCGCCATTGCCGGTCGAATCCAGGGTATCGCCGCCGTTGCTGCCGTCGCCCCAGGGCGTGGTACGGCCAGCATCCTGGAACAGGTTGTAGGCGATCAGATCGGTGCCGTTGCTCATGTTGCGCTGACCGCCAGCGGGGTTGCCGCCACTGTCGAGGGTCACGCTGTAATCGGTGCCGTTGTTGCACGTCACGCTGAACGAGCCACCGCCGCCAGAACCCACGGACTGCGCCTCCAGCGGCGCGGTGATGGCGGCAACGCTGCCGAAATCGATATTGCCGAAGGTCCCGCCGGCAGAACCGCCGTTACCCACGGTGCAGCCATCGGTGATGACCAGTTGAATGCCAAGCTGACCGGTAACGGTACCGGCTGCATTCGCCGTTGAGCCAATGGCCAACGCCAGAAGGGATGAAACCAGTAGCGCTGAACGCCGCATAACCGTCTCCTGCAGACTCGAGAAACTCCCATGCTCAGAAACCCGGATCGTCACATCCGGGTATTGAGAGGGACACAGGACAAGGGTCGACCACGTTCAGGCGATTGCACGCGTCAATGAATCAGGCATGTTTTCACCAACCCCTCAATGCCATGCGCAACAGATTGATTGAAATGAAGAATATTTTTTGACGTAGGAGATAAGCGGGCAGACATGGGGCAGATGTCCTACAGAACAAAAGGACACCCGCTATCAGCGGACATGGAAAACTGTCTGACAAGTCAAGATGATGGCGTCATCGGGTTATCGTTTCAGCGCCAGTCTTCACGCAGTCGGATCAGGCCCTCCTGGGCCACGGAGGCGACCAGTTGGCCCTGGCGGTTGAACACGCTGCCGCGAGAAAAACCGCGGGCATTGCCAGCCCAGGGGCTGTCCATGGCGTAGAGCAGCCAGTCGTCCATGCGCAGGTTGCCGTGGAACCAGATGGAGTGATCGAGGCTGGCCACCTGCATGAACTTCTGCCACACCGATACGCCGTGGGGCAGCATCGAGGTGGTCAGCAGATTGAAGTCCGAGGCATAGCCAAGCAGGTACTTGTGGATGGCAGGTGTGTCCGGCAACTCACCGTCAGCGCGGAACCACACGTACTTGACCGGCTCGCTGACCTTGGGGGCGAACGGATTATCGACGGTCACCGGGCGAATCTCGATGGGCTTGTCGAACAGCACACGCTCGCGCACCCGAGGCGGCAGCGAGTCGGCTACCAGGCTGGCCAGTTCGGTTTCCGAACGCAGCCCTTCCGGGCCCGGGACGTCAGGCATCTGCGCCTGATGGTGGAGCCCTTCTTCGAGGTACTGGAACGAGGCGCTGCAGGTGAAGATCGCCTTGCCCTTCTGCACCGCCGTTACCCGGCGGGTGCTGAAACTGCCGCCGTCACGCACGCGGTCGACCTGATAGACCACCGGCAATGCGGCATCGCCCGGGCGCAGGAAGTAGCCATGCAGCGAGTGCACATGACGATCGGCCTCGACCGTCTGGGTGGCCGCCGACACGCACTGGCCCAGTACCTGACCGCCGAAGAGTTGGCGAAAACCGAGATCCTGGCTGACGCCACGGAACAGGTTTTCCTCGATGGCCTCGAGGCTCAGCAGCGCCACCAATTCTTGCAGGACTTGACTCATACGGTTCTCCACGGCCCCTACCCAGGGCAATACTGCGACACGCGCGGGGTGCGCGGACGGTGAATGGTAATGCCTTTGCCGCCTGTCAGGAATCGCGGGATGGCGACGGAGGCGACAGGCTCAGCCCCGCTTCGGCCATTCGCCACGCGTGATCCGATACAGCAGGTGCTGGCGTAGCCGGTGACCGGGCGCCAGTGCCGGATGCTCGAAGCCGCCAGCCGGCTGCATGCCGAGCGCCTGCATGACCCGCTGCGAGGGCACGTTCACGGCGGCCGTGAAGGACACCACATGCGGCAGCTCAAGGCGCTCGAAGGCGCAGTCCAGGGCCGCACGAGCAGCCTCCTGGGCGTACCCCTGCCCCCAGTGCTCCGGCAGCAATCGCCAACCGATCTCCACCGCCGGCGTGAAGGCGGCCTCGAAGCCGACATGGGCCAGCCCGGTCATGCCAATGAAGCGCCCGTCGTGGCGATGCCGCAGCGCCCAGAAGCAAAACCCATGCTGGCTGAAGTGCTGCTGCAGGCGCGCCAGCAATGCCTGGCTCTGCTCAAGGCTCAAGGGCGCCGGAAAATGGCGCATTACCTGCTCGTCAGCGCACAGGGTCGCCAGGTCGGCGAGGTCGTCATCACGCCAGGCGCTCAGGTACAAGCGCGGCGTTTGCAGCTCGATCACATCCATTTCGCTTCTCGTGCATACTGCCCAGGGTTCACCAAACGCCGCCATTGTATGCCCCTGCCGCTGATCTACCACGACGACTACAGCCCGCCCTTTCCGGAAGGCCACCGCTTCCCGATGGAGAAATTCCGTCTGCTGCGCGACCACCTGGTGGACAGCGGCCTGACCCGGGATGCCGACCTGCTGCGTCCGCAAATCTGCCCCGCGGACATCCTCGCCCTCTGCCATTGCCCCGCCTATATCGAGCGTTACCTGAGCGGCGAGCTGAGCCATGAAGATCAGCGCCGTCTCGGGCTGCCGTGGAGCCCGGCGCTGGCACGTCGCACCGTGCGGGCAGTGGGTGGCTCGCTACTGGCAACCGAGCAGGCGCTGCAACATGGCCTGGCCTGTCACCTGGCGGGCGGCACCCACCACGCTCACTACGATTACCCGGCAGGCTTCTGCATCTTCAACGACCTGGCCGTGATCGCCCGCTACCTGCTGGAAAGCGGCAAGGCGCATCGCGTGCTGATCTTCGATTGCGACGTTCACCAGGGTGACGGCACCGCGCGGCTGCTCGAACACGTGGACAACGCCGTCACCGTGTCGCTGCACTGCGAGCAGAACTACCCGGCGCGCAAGGCCCGCAGCGACTGGGACATCCCGCTGCCTCGTGGCCTGGGCGACCGCGACTACCTGAAAGTCGTCGACGACACCCTCGACTACCTGCTGCCCCTCTATCAGCCGGATATCGTGCTCTATGACGCCGGCGTCGACGTGCACCGCGACGACGCCCTCGGCTATCTGCAACTCAGCGACGCCGGCCTGGCTGCCCGCGACGAAGCCGTGCTGCATCATTGCCTGGGCCGCGACATTCCAGTGGTCGGCGTGATCGGTGGCGGCTACAGCAAGGATCGCCACGCCCTGGCCCGCCGCCATGGCATCCTCCATCACAGCGCCGCGCGGGTATGGCAGCAACGAGGGCTCGGGTAGCTCCGCCCCCCCATAGGAAAGCACCCGGCTCACAGAATCACAGCCAACTGCTATCACCCGCCTCTGCCCACTGCTAGAGTCGCCGCCTTTCTCACAAGGATGTTTCCATGCAAGCTCATGCCTACCAGGCGCCCGGCGCCAATCTCGAAGTAGAAAGCGTGTTCTGCCGTAATTGCGGCTCGTCCATCACCGCCACTGCGCAGACCTGCTCGCACTGCAGCGCCAACCAGAATCTCAACCCTCGAAGCAAGATCACCGCGGGTCTGCTCGCGCTGTTCCTTGGCGGTCTCGGTTTTCACCGTTTCTATCTGGGCCAGTGGTGGGGGCTGTTCTATCTGCTGTTCTGGGGCACCGGCATTCCCAGCCTGATTTCGCTGATTGAGGCCATCGTATTCTTCTGCACCAGTGACCAGAAATGGAACGCCAAGTACGGGCGCACCAAGGGCAGTGCCTGGCTGATGGGCCTCGCCGGCGTCTTTGCCATACTGGTCATGATCGGTACCCTCTCTGCCATTGCCATCCCCGCCTACCAGAAATATGTTGAGCGGGCCAAAGCCGCCCAGGCCAGCATGCAACAGCAGGCCGAGCCACAATTGCGTCAGCAGTAGCAAGCAACACGGGCGCCGACCTGTGCGGCGCCCATGCCCGATGGCGGAGCCTGCGTTAGAATGCGCGCCAGCCCAACTTCGCCAAATCTTATGACCCAGAACTCCCTGTCCGCCGTCATCATCGGCGGCGGCCCCGCCGGCCTGATGGCCGCTGAAACCCTGGCGCTCACCGGCGTGCGGGTCGACCTCTACGACGCCATGCCCTCCGTGGGCCGCAAGTTCCTCCTGGCCGGCGTCGGCGGGATGAACATCACCCATTCCGAAGCCTACCCGGCGTTCGTCAGCCGTTACGGCGAGCGCCAAGGGCAGGTCGACGAACTGCTGCAAGGCTTCGACGCCGATGCCCTGCGCGCCTGGATTCATGGCCTGGGTATCGACACCTTCGTCGGCACCTCGGGCCGCGTGTTCCCCACCGACATGAAGGCAGCGCCGCTACTGCGCGCCTGGCTCAAACGCCTGCGCGAAGCCGGGGTGCACCTGCACACCCGGCACCGCTGGCTGGGCTGGAATGACGACGGCAGCCTGCGCGTGGGCACCCCCGAAGGCGAGCGCGCGGTGCACGCCGATGCCGTATTGCTGGCCCTCGGCGGCGGCAGTTGGCCACGGCTCGGTTCCGACGGCAGCTGGGTCGCCCACCTGCAACAGGTCGGCGTGCCCATCGCCCCGCTGCAACCGAGCAACTGCGGTTTCGACGTGGCCACCTGGAGCCCGCTGTTGCGCGAGAAATTCGCCGGGGCACCGCTGAAGAACGTCGCCCTGGGTCTGAGCGGTGAGGCGCAGCGCCAGGGTGAGTTCGTGCTCACCGCCACCGGTATCGAGGGCAGCCTGGTGTACGCCCTGTCCGCCGGCATTCGCCAGCGCATCACCCGCGACGGTAGCTGCACGGTGCACCTCGACCTGCTGCCACAGCGCAGCGAAGACGCCTTGAGCAAGGCCCTGAGCAAGCCCCGTGGCTCGCACTCCATGGCCAAGCACCTGCATCGTCAGGCCGGGCTGGATGGCGTCAAGGCCGCGCTGCTGCGCGAGCTGACCGCCGCCGAGCACTACGCCGATCCCCAGCGCCTGGCCGCCTCGATCAAGGCCCTGCCCATCGAACTGCGCCAACCGCGCCCCCTGGAGGAAGCGATCAGCAGCGCCGGTGGCGTGCCTTTCGAAGCCCTCGACAAGGGGTTGATGCTGACCGTACTGCCCGGCACGTTCTGCGCGGGCGAAATGCTCGACTGGGAGGCGCCCACCGGCGGCTACCTGCTCACCGCGTGCTTCGCCAGTGGCCGTGTGGCCGGCCAGGGCATCGCCCGCTGGCTGCGAACCAAAAACCGATAACCCCGGATCAGGAGGATCCCCATGCTGACCAGCGTCGAACTCAAGACCTTCATCCCGGCCAAGGACTACCCGCTCAGCCAGGCCTTCTACACCGCACTGGGCTTCAAACCCGGCTGGCAATCGGACGAGATGAGTTACTTCAGCAACGGCGAGCACAACGCCTTTCTGCTGCAGAACTTCTACGTCAAGGAGCAGGCGGACAACTTCGTCATGCACCTGCTGGTCGACGACGTCGAAGCCTGGTGGGCCAACGTGCAGAAGGAAAAGCTCAGCGAGCGTTTCGGTGTGCGCACCATCGAACCGCAAGACCAGCCCTGGGGCATCCGCGAATTCATCATCTTCGACCCGAGCGGCGTGCTGTGGCGGATCGGGCAGAATATCTGAGCGGAAAAAAGCACGAAGCCTGAATTGAGCGCAGCGATACCCAGGAGCGCTCTCGCACTGCACCGTCTAGCTTTCGAGCGAAATCGCCTTTCGAAAGAACACCCGGGCGTAACCGTCTTCAACTGCCCGGCGCGTTTCCCGGTACCCCAAACGCGGGTAGAAGAGGATGTTCTCGGTCATCCGCTCGTTGGTGTACAGCTCGATGGCCACGCAACCCAGTTCCCGAGCCTGGTCTTCGGCGAAGCCCATCAGTTGCCTGCCCAGCCCCTGGCCACGGGCCTGATTGCAGACCGCGACGTTCTGCACATGCAGCACATCGCCCTCATGCTCCAGCACCAAAACGCCCCTCACCGCACCGTCCGCCTCCAATACGAACACCCTGTACCCTGCAATGACCTGGCGATAGTCATCGAGCATCGGCGCCGGCTGCCTGCCGATCCGTGGAATATAGGGGGCGTAGGCGTCGTGGACTATCGACGTGATGGCCGCGACATCAAGGAGCGTGGCACTGCGGATAAGTGAGCGTGAGTTCATTAGTCGCGCCTGTGGGAAACTTCGACAGTCTTACCGAATAGTGGATTGCTTCGCCGGCGGGTCGCCGGTGGTTACGCCAGCTTCTTGGAGCATGTCCAGCAAGCGCTCCGGCCAAACCCGATCCCTGGTTGACTGCAACTCGCTGACAGTCCACCAATGGTGGTCGCGGATGACCTCGACCTCCTGCGTAGTCCACTGCGAGCGATTCAGGTTTTCGCTCTGCGCTAGCACACAAAAATACTGTTCCCGCGCCTCGACCCTTTCGCCATCGGGCATGCACATTGGGAAATCTCGGTAACCCACCGGCAGACCGACAGACAGGATCTCAATGCCGGTCTCCTCGTACAACTCCCGCCTGGCTGCAGCTTCGAAGGTTTCCCCATCTTCAAGAGCACCACCGGGGGTGGCCCAATAGCTAGTGCCCCTCAACGCTCCCTGGTCATGGGAAAACTTGAATAGAAGAATCCTTCCAGCAGGGCTGACGACCAACAGTCTCGCCGACTTTCGCTCCCGCATGATCTTCCTAACGCCTGCCCTTCGGCTTGCCACCGAAACTCGGCACCTTGCGGATGGCCTTGACCGGCGGTGCGGCAGGTTCGTCGCTCTCCATCCAGCGGCCCAGGCTGCCGGACTTGCCGCCCCCCACCACCTTGGGCTTTTTCGGCTTCTTCGGTTTTTTCACCACCAGACCGCCAGCCACGGTCTGCGGCACACGGTGGTCGGGGATGAAGTCCGGCTCGTCGACGCGCTGCACGATCTGCTGGATCAGCGCTTCGATGGCCGAGAGCAGTTGCACCTCGTCGGCGCAGACCAGCGACACGGCCTGGCCGCTGGCCCCCGCGCGACCGGTACGACCGATGCGGTGCACGTAGTCTTCGGCGACGATGGGCAGGTCGAAGTTGACCACCAGTGGCAGGTCATCGATATCCAGGCCGCGGGCGGCCACATCGGTGGCGACCAGCACGTCGACTTCGCCAGCCTTGAAGCGCTGCAGTGCGCGCAGGCGGGTCGGCTGCGGCTTGTCACCGTGGATCGCATCGGCACGAATGCCTGCGGCCAGCAGTTCCTGCTCGAGTTCATCGACGCCCTTGCGGGTCTTGACGAAGACCAGCACCTGCGACCATTTCTTGCTGCGGTACAGGTGCAGGAACAGCTCGGCCTTGCGCTTCTTATCGACCGGAATCAGCCACTGCTTGACCGACTTGGCGGCGGCGTTGCGCGGGCTGACTTCGATGCTCAGCGGGTCCCGCAACATTTCGCCGGCCAGGGTGCGAATGGCCTCGGAGAAGGTCGCGGAGAACAGCAGGGTCTGGCGCTTCTTCGGCAAGGCGGCGAACAGGTCGTCCAGCTCGCGGGCAAAGCCCAGGTCGAGCATGCGATCGGCTTCGTCGAGCACCAGCACCTGCAACTGGGAAAACTTCACCGCGTTCTGGCGGTACAGGTCGAGCAGCCGGCCAGGGGTGGCGACCAGTACGTCGAGACCTTTGCGCAGCTTCATCATCTGCGGGTTGATGCTCACGCCACCGTACACCGCATAACTGCGCAGGGGCAGAAACTGCGAGTAGGTCTGCACGCTTTGCTGCACCTGCTCGGCCAGCTCGCGGGTCGGCACCAGTATCAGGGCGCGCACCGAGTTGCTGGCGACGGTCGGGCCTTCCATCATCAGGCGCTGCAGGATCGGCAGGGTGAAGGCGGCGGTCTTGCCGGTGCCGGTCTGCGCCGCGGCCATCAGATCGCGGCCCTTGATGATCGGGCCGATGGCCTGCGCCTGGACGGGCGTCGGGGTCTTGTAATCGAGGCCGTCGAGGCAACGCAGCAGGGGTTCGATCAGGCCGAGGGAAGCGAAGGTCATGGCGGGCAACGTGGTGGGCAATGGAGATGCCGCACAGTTTATCCTGTCCGGGTAGCGGCCGCTCAGTTGCAGCGCGGCGCTACCCGGGGATGAACACCCTGGGTAGCGCTTCGCTCAACGCCAGGCCACGAGTTCCGGCATGCGACTCAGAACTCACCGCGCAAGGTGAACATGTAGCTGCGCGGATCGCCGTAGTAATTGCCGCGGCGCAGCTCACCCACGGACTTGTAGTACGTCTTGTCGAACAGGTTCTTGGCATCGAGGCCAATCGTCCAGTGCTGGTCGATTTTCCAGGTGGCCAGGGCATCGTAGACCGCACGACCGGCGTTGCTCACTTCAGGGCCGTAGGTATCGGTGCTGTAGCCACTCTGCGCGGAAACGGCGCCGCCGACGGTCAGGCGATTGAGCGCACCAGGCAACTGATAAGTGGTCGAGGCGCGCAGCAGGTGCTTGGGTGTCTGGTAATCGGTGGGGCCGCCGCTGGCCTTGCTGGTCTGGTTGAAGGTGTAGCCGGCTGCCACCTGCCAGCCGGACAGCAGTTCACCACTGGCCTCCAGTTCGTAACCCTTGCTGCGCTGGATCTCGGCATTCAGGTAGCACAGGCCATCGATGTTCGAATCGCAGAGCGCGCCACTGGGGTCTTCTGCCGCCACGTCGTCCTGCTTGATGTAGAACAGCGCAGCGGAGAGATTCAGGCGTCCGTCGTACAGCTCGCCCTTGATACCGGTTTCGTAATTGACGCCAACGGCCGGATCGAGCAGCGAGCCCGCTGCCGTGCGGTAATCGCTTTGTGGCTGGAAGATGTCGGCGTAGCTGGCGTACCACGACCACTGGTCGTTGAGGTCGTAGATGACGCCGACGAAGGGCGTGAACTCGTGATCCTGACGATTCCCTGCCTTGGTTCCGCTGAGGGTCTCTTCGGTCTCGTATTCGTACCAACTCAACCGTCCACCCAGCACCACGCTCAGTGGCTCGCTCAGGTACAGCCGCGTATTGGCGTAAACCCCATAACGAGTCTCGGCGCTGTCGTTGATCGACGTCCAGGCGGCACGCGTCGGCCTGGCCAATGCCTGATGGTTCGGGTCGAACACGTCGATGGCGCCGACGCCCGCAGCGGTATTGATATTGGCGTTCTTGCTGTACTGCTCCTCGCGGGACCAGTTGCCGCCGACCATCAGCGTATGGCGCAGGCCGAAGGCTTCGAAGCTGCCGGAAAGGTTGCTGTCGATACCGGTGTTGGTCACGTCATCACTGCGGTACAGCGTTCGGAACAAGCGCGAGCCCGTATTGGTGGCCGGGTTGATCGCGCCTTGAGGCAGTGCCGAACGCTGATCGAAGCCCCCTTCAGCGCGGGTCAGCGAGGTCTTGCTGGTCCAGTCCTCGCTGAGGCGATATTCCAGGTCGGCGAAAACTTCGGTCTGCTCGCTTTCGTGGCGGTTCCAGTCCTGCGCCAGCGAGGTGGAACGGGAAACGCCGAGGGCCTTGCCATTGCTGTAGCGCGGCAGGCCGAAGATCGAGTAGCCGCTGGTGACGCCCGTCTGCCGGCGCAGGCCAACGGAAAGAGTCGAGGCGTCATTGAGGTCGGCTTCGACGATGCCGTAGAACAGCGGCTTGCGGCTGGCTTCGCGGTCGTAGAAATACTGGCGATCTTCGTAGGCCACCAAGGCACGACCGCGCAGGGTGCGGGACTCGTTCAGCGCGCCGCTACCATCCAGGTCCATGCGGTAGAAATCGTCGGAGCCGGCGCGGGTGGTCACCGAGAAGCGCGGCTCGGCAGTCGGCCGCTTGCGCACCAGATTGACCGCGCCGCCCGGGTTGCCGTTGCCGACCAGCAGGCCGGCGGCGCCACGAAGAATCTCCACGCGGTCGTAAACGGCGGTGTCCGGGGTCATCCAGCCGGTGGGGCTGTGAATCACGCCGGGCATGCCATCGACCAGATAGGCATCGGCGCCCAGCTCGAAACCCCGGGAATTGTACTGATGGTCGCCGAAGTTGCGCGTCTGCAGGGTGATGCCCGGTGCGCTGTAGAGCACCTGATCCAGGGAGGTGAAATTACGATCGTCCATCTGCTGGCGGGTGATCACGCTGACCGACTGCGGGGTTTCACGCAACGACTGCGCGCCCTTGCCCAGGGTGACCGCACGGGTGGTGTAGGAACCGCTACCCTCGGTAGCGCTGCTCGCCAGATCACTGCTGATGGTGGTGGCCTGCAGGTCGAGCGCGGCGGACGGCCCGTGCTCCATGATCAGCCAGACGTCGCCGCTGCGCTGCACCACCAGCCCCGAACCGGCGAGCAGACGACGCAACGCATCATCGATGGCGAAGGTGCCCTTCAGCGCAGGCGCCGAGCGGCTTGCGACCAGGCGATCATCGACGGCGAGGGTCACCCCGGCCTGGCTGGCCAGCTGCTTCAGGGTGGCAGCCAGCGGTTGCGCCGGCAGATCCAGTTCGACGGGGGCTGCCTGTACGCCCAGTGCCAGCGTCAGGGCGCTGGCGGTGACCAGTGTTTTCAGGGATGTGCGCAGCATGAGGGGTCTCGTGATGATCTCGGATACCCCTTGACGAAGCAGGCTGCGAAAAGCCCAACCTGGAACGCGAAAATTTTCAGCGCGGCAGCAACAGGGTGCCGTCGGCACGCTCCTGCAGGCGTACCCCGGCAAGCTGCGGCAAGGCCTGAACGAATGCCTCGATATCGGCCACCTGTACCACGGCGGTGAGGGTCTGCGGCATGACCGGCTGCTCGAGGCGCAGCGGCTTTTCGCGATAACGGGCAAGGCCGGCCACCACCTCCCCCAGGTCGGCCTGTTCGAAAACCAGGCTGCCGCTGCTGAAGCCAAAAGCGCCCGCCGCCTTGCGATCCGAACGCCGCAGCCCGACAGACTCACGATAAAGGCCGACCTGATCGGCGCCCAGCTCGATGCGCTGCTCGCCGCTGGTCATCGCGACCCGGCCACGGGCCACGCTGACCTGCACGCGCCGGTCGAACGTCTCGACCACGAAACGCGTCCCCAGCACCCGCACCTGTGCCGCGCCGGCATCCACCACGAAGGGGCGTTGCGGGTCGTGGCGCACGTCGAAGATGGCCCGCCCACGCAACAGCGTCAGATGCCGCACGCGATCATCGAAGAGCACCTGGATGCGTGTATCGGCATCCATCTGCACCTCGCTGCCGTCGGCCAGCTGCATGCGCCGCAACGCACCGATGCCGGTGAACAGTTGCAGTTCCTGGCGCGCGGCATGGCGGGCCAGCAGCCAGGCACCCAGGCCGCCGAGCAGCAAGCCGCCGAGCATGCCGTTGCGCAGGAAGCGCCGGCGCCCGACGTTCTCCATGGCGCCAGCCAGGGCACGGGTCTGATCGGTGCTGGAGAAGTCGCCCCACAAGCGCTTGAAGCTGTGAAATTCCTGAGCGTTGCGCGGGTCGGCGGCCAGCCAGTTGGCGAATACCTGGCGTTCGGGGTGATCGTCCGGCAACTCGAGCAGTCGCGCGAACCAGTGCGCCGCCTCACGACGCCGCGCGCTCATGGGCAGAGCAGCTCGCGGGCCTCGTGCAGATCGAGCAAGGCACGCACCAGGTGGCGCTCGACCATGGTGGTGCTGATCTGCAGCATCGCGGCGACCTCCACCTGGCGGTGCCCTTCGATACGCACCAGCCAGAACACCTCGCGGCAACGCGGCGGCAGGCAATCGAGAATGCGCTGCAGGGCATCCAGACGCTGCTGGAGGTCGGCCAGATGTTCGGCCGAAGGGACGAACGACGCGCCCTCGTCCAGATCCATGCGCGGCTCGCTGCCAGCCTCGGGAAACGGCTGATAGCGCGAAGCGTCGCGGTAATGGTCGATCAGAACGGAATGGGCGATGCGCCGCAGGTAGGCGTTGGGCTGTTCGATGACGCCACGCTGGTTGGCGAGCACGAAGCGAATGAAGGCATCGTGCAGCACGTCATAGGCACGCTGCACGCAATGGGTACGCCGGCTCAGGCTCAGCAGCAGATCGGTGTAGGCCCAGCGCAAATTGATTCCGCCCCACTCCATCATCCACCTCGGCCATGTTTCGACGGCGTCAGCCATCAGGGGGCGGGCAGTATAGAGAGCGCCACGAGGCAAAGTAAATGAGAACTATTAGTAGCCGACCGGCAACTGCGACGGCCGTTAACTCAGGGCACCGAGCAGCGCACGCACCTTGGCTGCGGACATGCCTTGCAACTGACGCAGGAAGTCGTGATCGACCACGCTGCGGCCGTATTGCTCGCGCAGCAGGCGACACAGATGCAGCGTCAGGTTGGCGGCCATTTCCGCGTCGGCCAGCGCCCGGTGAGCCTTGCCGGTGTCCGGCAGGCGCGCCCAGCGATTGAGGTTGCCAAGCTTGTGGCTCGGTGCGCCAGGCAGCAGACGCCGCGACAGCAACAGCGAGCAGGCGAACTGCTGGACACGCGTGCGGCCGATCAGGCCCAGCTCGGCGTCCCAGAACTTCTGATCGAAGGAGGCATTGTGCGCCAGCATCGGAATGTCGCCGACGAACTCGGCGACCTCGTGCATCACCTCGGCTGCCGGGGGTGCGCTGCGCAGCATGGCATTGCTGATGCCGGTCAGTTGCTCGATGAACGGCGGCACCCAGGCACCGCTGTTCATCAGGCTCTGGTAACGCGCGGTGATCTGCCCGTTCTCGATGATCACCACGCCGATTTCGGTGGCGCGGGCCTGCTGGGCCGGCGACATGCCGGTGGTTTCGAAGTCGATGACAGCAATGGGTTTCACGTAAAGCCTCAGTGTTTCAGCAACAGATGCCCCTCGATGGGCACATAACGAGTGGCCGCGCGCACCAGCGACTGCGCGGTGAGCCCGGGAACGCCGTAGGCCACGGCTTCGACGCCATGACGTTGGCGAATGCGTTCGAGCAGCAGATCGAAATCGCCGTCACCGGAGGCCAGCACCACGCTGTCGACGTTCGCCGCCGCGTCCATCACGTCGATGGTGATGCCCACGTCCCAGTCCCCTTTTGCCGAACCGTCACTGCGCTGGATGTAGGGTTTCAGCTTCACGGTGAAGCCGAGGTTGCGCAGGATCTGCTGGAACTGCTGCTGCTTCGGATCGCCACGGTCGATGGCATAGGCGTATGCCTCGACGATCTCGCCGCCGCCGGCCAGCTCGGCCCACAGCGCGGTGTAATTGAAGTGACAGCCATAGGCCTGGCGTACGGTGTAATAGAGATTCTGCACATCGGCGAACACGGCTATTTTCTTCACCGGACATCCTCACAAGGGCTCGCGCGGGGTGCACGGGTGGCCAGTATGCCAGTCTCGCGCCCCTCAGGTCGAAAGACGCGGCCCGATGGTGACCACGACTCGTCTCGTGGCTGGTCGAGAAACCGACGCCCTCGTATGATGGCGGCCTGTTTTTCTGGCCGCGACTTTCCATGAATCCCCTCGACGCCCTGCGTGACGCCTGGTTCTTCTTCCGGCAAAACCTGCTGCAGATCATTCTCCTGTGCCTGCCCTTCCTGCTGCTCGAAGCCGCGCTGAGCATGCAGCTCGAAGGTCTGGTCGCAGCCGCCAAGGTGCCGCTCTACGATGTGCTGCTCGGGCTGCTCTTCTATCCGCTGTACAGCGCCGCGCTGATCCTCTTCATCGACGCACGCAGCCGGGGCGAGCAGCCGGCCAGGGGCGCGCTGGTCGCCATGAGCCTGAGCCTGTGGCCGCGCTTCGTGCTGCTGGCCGGCATCGGCACCCTGGCGATCATGCTCGGCGCCTCGCTGTTCATCCTGCCGGGGTTGTGGCTGATGGTGCGCCTGGTGTTTTCCGACTACCTGCTGGTGCTGCGCGGGGTGTCGCCGCTGCAGGCGCTGCATCAGAGCCTGCAACTGACCCAAGGCCATTTCTGGCCGATTCTGACCTGCGTGATGCTGGTCATGGTGCCGCCGTGGCTGGTTGGTTTCTGGGCCGGCGATATTGCCGCGGAGCCTGCCGGGCGCCTGCTGCTGGACCTGCTGCTCGGTCTCTTTCAGCTATTCACCACGGTGGTGGTGTTCCGCCTGTACATGCTGCGCACGGGCGACAACATCGCGCCGCTGCCGTAATCTGCCGGACAACCCACCGTTCAAGACCGAGACGACCACGTGGCAAGAAAATCGCGCAGAGAGCTGGCCAAAGACCGCGGTGACCTCGGCGACCTGCCGATCACGGTCAAGGATGTGGCTCTCAAGGCCGGTGTCTCACCGATCACCGTGTCGCGGGCGATCCAGCGCCCGGAGCTGGTCAGCGATGCCACCCGCACCCATGTGCTGGAAGTGGTGCGTGCCATGGGTTACGTGCCCAACCTGATGGCCGGCGGCCTGGCGACCAGCAAGAGTCGCCTGGTGGCCATCGTGCTGCCGACCATCGCGAACTCGATCTACGCCAGCGTGGTGCAGGCGATCATGGACCGTCTCGCCGAGGCCGGCTATCACGCCCTGGTCGGCCCGAGCGGCTACACCCCGGAGCATGAAGAAGCCCTGCTGGCCGCCATTCTCGGCCGCCGCCCGGATGGCATCGTGCTGACCGGCACCTTCCACACCCAGGCCAGCCGTGAGCGCCTGGCGTCCGCTGGCATCCCGGTGGTCGAGGCCTGGGACCTGAGTGAAGACGGCCTGGACATGCAGGTGGGCTTCTCCCATGAGCAGGTCGGCACCGCGGTGGCCGAGCACTTCTTCGCCAGGGGCTACCGGCGCTGGGCGGTGATCGGCGTCGACGATCCCCGTGCGCTGCGCCGCTGCAATGCGGTGATCGAGCGCCTCACCGCCCTGGGTGTCGACGCCGTGGCGGTACAGACCTTGCCCCTGCCGGCGACCTGGGAAGTCGGCCGCAAGGGCCTGGCCGCGTTGCTCGATGGCGGTGAGCAGCCGGATTTCATCTTCTGCAGCTCGGACACCGTCGCCCTCGGCGTGCTCACCGAAGCCGCCAGCCGCGGCCTGAAGGTACCTGGCGACCTCGCCGTACTGGGCTTCGGCGATACCCTCAACGGCCAGTTCGCCAGCCCTGCCCTCTCGACGGTCAGCGTGAATGCCGCGGAGATGGGCAACCAGGTCGCCGAGGCACTGCTGCGCCGCTTCGACGGCCAGGGTGCCGAGGCGCGCGTCGATACCGGCTTTGCGATCATCGAGCGTGAAAGCACGGGCTGACAGGAAGCCGCTTCCCGCAGCCAGGGTTGAGCGCAGCGATAGCCGGGAGCGGGGTATCAACCCAGGCCACATCTAGAAAACGATTCACGGTTCCCATGTAGGAGCCCGCTTGCGGGCGATCCATCTCGAATCACACCCACGCCATCACCTCCATCGGCCAAGCCTTTCAGGTGCCCCAATCACCCCAAAGGCATCTTCCGCAACCGCCAATCTGTATATTCACGCTTGAATGATAACGTTATCTGTTTATGATGATAGCGTTATCTTCTCTACCACCAGCGACACCCGAAGCGATCCGTTACCGCTGCACAAACAAGGCAGCCAGACCATCCGCAACGCCGGCGACGGCAACAGGAGTCAAGCGATGAACAATAACAATATCCACACAGGCACCCCGGTCATCACCTCACTGGAGGTCATCCCGGTTGCCGGCCACGACAGCATGCTGCTCAACCTGAGCGGTGGCCACGCCCCTTTCTTCACCCGCAACCTGCTGATCCTGCGCGACAACGCCGGACATGTCGGCGTCGGTGAAGTGCCGGGCGGCGAAGCCATTCGCCAGACCCTGGAAGATGCCCGCCAACTGCTGCTCGGCCAATCCATCGGCCAGTACCAGAAACTGCTCGGCCAGGTACGCCAGACCTTCGCCGACCGCGACTCCGGCGGCCGCGGCCTGCAGACCTTCGACCTGCGCATCACCATCCACGCCGTCACCGCCGTGGAGGCTGCCCTCCTCGACCTGCTCGGCCAGCACCTGGAAGTACCGGTCGCCGCCCTGCTTGGCGAAGGCCAGCAGCGTGATGCCGTGGAGATGCTCGGTTACCTGTTCTACGTCGGCGACCGCAAGAAAACCGACCTGCCCTATCGCCAGGAAGCGGATGCCGACAACGCCTGGTTCCAGGTACGCAACGAAGAGGCGCTGGACGCCCAGGGCGTGGTGCGCCTCGCCGAAGCCGCCTACGAGCGTTATGGCTTCAAGGACTTCAAACTCAAGGGCGGCGTGCTGCGCGGCGATGAGGAAATCGAGGCGGTCACCGCACTGGCCGAACGCTTCCCCGATGCACGCATCACCCTCGACCCCAACGGTGCCTGGTCGCTGCAGGAGGCCATCCGCCTGTGCCGCGACCAGCATCACGTGCTCGCCTATGCCGAAGACCCCTGTGGCGCCGAGAACGGCTACTCGGGCCGTGAGGTGATGGCCGAGTTCCGCCGTGCCACCGGCCTGCCGACCGCGACCAACATGATCGCCACCGACTGGCGTCAGATGGGCCACGCGATCCAGCTGCAATCGGTGGACATTCCCCTGGCCGACCCGCACTTCTGGACCATGCAGGGTTCGGTACGCGTGGCGCAGATGTGCAACGACTGGGGCCTGACCTGGGGCTCGCACTCGAACAACCACTTCGACGTCTCGCTGGCCATGTTCACCCACGTGGCTGCCGCCGCGCCGGGCAAGATCACCGCCATCGACACCCACTGGATCTGGCAGGACGGCCAGCGCCTGACCAAGGAGCCATTCCGTATCGAAGGGGGTCTGGTCAAGGTGCCGCAGAAGCCGGGACTCGGCGTGGAGCTGGACATGGACGCCGTGGCCAAGGCCCACGAGTGCTACAAGGGCATGGGCCTGGGCGCGCGCAACGACGCCGTGGCCATGCAGTACCTGATCAGCGGCTGGACCTTCGATAACAAGAAGCCCTGCCTGGTGCGCTGAGCACGCTCGCAGTGCGGCCAACTGGGTGGGCTGAAGCGGATCGCCGCCCGGCCCGCCCTACGGCCGAACGCAGGCCTTTGTGGGAGGGCGCCATGCGCCCGAATCGCGAGCATGGACCAGGCGTCCCCGCCCGCTCCCAGGACTTGCAGTGCTGGCAGCCTAGCCGGGGTTCAGCTGGGCCTTGAGGCGGTCGCGGAAGCTCTGGATCAGCGGTTCGCGGGAGCGGCCGCGGCGCAGGGCCAGGGTGAAGGGGGCCTGGTAGCCGAAGGTGGTCGGCAGCAGCACTTTCAGGCGTTTCTGATCCACCCATTGCTGCGCGTGGTGTTCCGGTAGATAGCCGATGTAGGCGCCGGAGAGCACCAGAATCAGCTGCGCTTCCATCGACTCCACCGTTGCGGCGCTGTGCTTGAAGCCGTGGCGGGCCAGTTCGGCCTGGCTCCAGTAGCCACGGCCAACCATGCGCTGCTGGGTGATCACTTCAGCAGGGATCCGCCGCTGGGCGTACAGCGGATGCCGGTCGCTGCAGTACAGCCAGTGCTGCTCACGGTACAGCGCCTGATAGACCAGCCCGTTGGTGCGTACCGAGAAGGCGCCGATGGCAAGGTCCAGACGATTCTCCAGCACCCCCAGTTGCAGTTCGGCAGGGCTGAGCACCGCCAGGTGCAGGTGCACGGCAGGGTGTTCCTCGCTGTAGGCACCGATCACCTCGGCCAGCGGCAGGGCCGGGTCGCTGACGGTGGAGTCCAGCACACCGAGGTTCAGGGTGCCGCGCAGCTCGCCCTTGAGCGCTGCCGAATACCGCTCGAAGCCTTCCAGCTCGGCCAGCAGCCGCAAGGTTTCCTGATGGAACAGTTCGCCCTTGCTGGTCAGGCTGAAACCACCCCGCCCCCGGTGACAGAGGACGATGCCGAGCAGCGCTTCCAACTGGCTCATGTAGGTGCTGATCGCCGACGTGGAGAGGTTCAGCTCCTGCTGGGCGGCCGCGAACCCCTGGTTGCGCACCACACAGGCGAAGATGCGCAGCAGCTTGAGATCGGGCAGTGCGGACGACATGAAGAGGCTCCAGCAGGTTCATCGACGCCGCCAGTCTACCCGCCGATAGTTCAGAAATCTCTGAACTGATTATTTGCCCACAGGGATTTGTCGCACCCCGTTCCCTGAACAGAATCGCCTCACGACAACCACAAGAAAGAGTGAGGCCACCGTGGACAACGTTCTCCACCAACCCCTGGGCGGCAACGAAATGCCCCGCTTTGGCGGAATCGCCACCATGCTGCGCCTGCCCCACGTGCAGACGCCCGACGAGCTTGGCAAACTCGACGCCGCCTTCATCGGCATCCCCCTCGATATCGGGACCTCGCTACGCTCCGGCACCCGCTTCGGGCCCCGGCAGATCCGCGCCGAGTCGGTGATGATTCGCCCCTACAACATGGCTACCGGCGCCGCGCCCTTCGACTCCCTGAACGTGGCGGACATCGGTGATGTGGCCATCAACACCTTCAATCTGCTCGACGCCGTGCGCATCATCGAAGCGCACTACGACGCCGTGCTCGAACGCGGCATCATCCCCCTGACCCTCGGCGGCGACCACACCCTGACCCTGCCGATCCTGCGGGCCATGAAGAAGAAGTACGGCAAGGTCGGCCTGGTGCATGTCGATGCCCACGCCGACGTCAACGATCACATGTTCGGCGAGAAGATCGCCCACGGCACCACCTTCCGCCGTGCCCAGGAAGAAGGCCTGCTCGACAGCGAGCGCGTGGTGCAGATCGGCCTGCGTGCCCAGGGCTACACCGCCGACGATTTCAACTGGAGCCGCCGCCAGGGCTTTCGCGTGGTGCAGGCCGAAGAGTGCTGGCACAAATCGCTCGCGCCACTGATGGAAGAAGTCCGCGCCAAGGTCGACGGCGGCCCGGTGTACCTGTCTTTCGACATCGACGGCATCGACCCGGCCTGGGCGCCCGGCACCGGCACCCCGGAAGTCGGAGGGCTGACCACCATCCAGGCGCTGGAGATCATCCGCGGCTGCCAGGGCCTGAACCTGGTGGGCTGCGACCTGGTCGAGGTGTCGCCGCCCTACGACACCACCGGCAATACCGCACTGCTCGGCGCCAACCTGCTTTACGAAATGCTCTGCGTGCTGCCCGGCGTGGTGCGCCGATGAGCCGCGTGGCCGAGGTTCGCGCGGCCGCCGCCGAACTGGTGGACGCCTTCGCCAGCAATGACACGACGCGCTACTTCGCCTGCTTCAGCGAGGATGCCACCTTCGTTTTCCACACCCTGGCACAGCCACTGCAGTCCCGTGAGGCCTATCAGGCGCTGTGGCGAAGCTGGCAGGCGGAGGGTTTCGCGGTGCTCGGTTGTCGCTCCAGCAATGCCCACGTCAGCCTGCAGGGTGAGGCAGCCATCTTCATCCACGACGTCGCTACGCACCTGCGGGTGGGCGGCGAAGAACTGCACCTCAGCGAACGGGAAACCATCGTGTTCCGCCGCGAAGAAGAGCGCTGGCTGGCTTGCCACGAGCATCTGTCAGCCCCAAGCGCCAGCTGAAAACGAACGGACATCAGCGAGCCATCCGAAGCTCGCCGTGCCGGATACACCCTTGCGGGTTTGGAGCCCTGTCGGTTCCACGCGGCCTTGCCGCACTGCCAACGCACCACCACCCGATGACTGTCGGGGGTGAATAACGGGGTCAGCGTGCCTAGGGTCTGTTGACGTTTCAGAGCGAGCCGCGTTGCCGCGAGAAATCTCGCCAGGCTAGGCGGAGGACGCAGGGAATGGTGTTCCCTTTTCAAGTCCTCCAACGACGCATGGCGAGATTTCCCGCGCAACCCGCAGGGCCGGGCCGGTTTTGCCGCGATGCGGCGTTTCTCGCCGGCTCATTTAGCCCGCTAAACCTCGCGGCTCGTGCCTTGCCTCGCGGCAAAACGGGCTCCGGCGCGGCCGTGCGTGAAACGTCAACAGACCCTACACCGCCCTAATAAAAATCGTGACAGGCGCTGGAGAAACACATGAGCCAATCGACGCGTATCGAAACCTTCGGTGTCGAACAGATTCCCGACAATCAACGCGGCGCCACCCCCATCGATCTGTTCCGTCTGATCTTCGGCGGCGCCAACACCTTCGCCACGGCGGTACTGGGCAGCTTTCCGGTGCTGTTCGGCCTGTCGTTCCAGGCTGGCGTGTGGGCGATCATCCTCGGCGTGGCGGTGGGCGCGGTGATTCTCGCGCCCATGGGCCTGTTCGGCGCACTGAACGGCACCAACAACGCCGTATCGTCCGGTGCCCATTTCGGCGTGCACGGGCGCATCGTCGGCTCCTTCCTGTCACTGCTCACCGCCGTGGCCTTCTTCTCGCTGTCGGTATGGAGTTCCGGCGATGCCCTGGTCGGCGGTGCCAAACGGCTGATCGGCCTGCCCGAGAGCAACCTGACCCTGGGCCTGGCCTACGGGCTGTTCGCGGTACTGGTGCTGGTGGTGTGCATCTACGGTTTCCGCTTCATGCTGTGGGTCAACAAGATCGCGGTGTGGGCATCCAGCCTGCTGTTCCTGCTCGGCCTCTTCGCCTTCGCCGGGCCCTTCGACGCGGGCTATGCCGGTGCCGTCAGCCTCGAACAACCGGGCTTCTGGGCCGCCTTCATCGGCGCCGCGCTGCTGGCCATGAGCAACCCGGTTTCCTTCGGCGCCTTTCTCGGCGACTGGTCGCGTTACATTCCGCGGCACACGCCCAAGCGTCGCATCATGCTGGCCGTGCTCGCCGCCCAGGCCGGCACCCTGATTCCCTTCCTGTTCGGCCTGTGCACCGCCACGCTGGTGGCCAGCCAGGCGCCGCAGTACATCGAAGCCAACAATTACGTCGGCGGCCTGCTGGCCATCTCGCCGACCTGGTTCTTCCTGCCGGTGTGCCTGATCGCCGTGATCGGCGGCATGTCCACCGGCACCACGGCGCTGTATGGCACCGGCCTGGACATGTCGAGCCTGTTCCCGCGCCTGATGAGCCGCGCGGGCGCCACCCTGCTGATCGGCGTGGCGGCCATCGCCTTCATCTTCATCGGCCGCTTCGCCTTCAATCTGGTGCAGAGCGTATCGACCTTCGCCGTGCTGATCGTCACCTGCACCAGCCCCTGGATGGTGATCATGATCCTCGGCCTGATCGTGCGGCGCGGCTTCTACCACGCCGATGACCTGCAGGTGTTCACCCGTGGCGAGCGTGGCGGCCGCTACTGGTTCCAGCATGGCTGGAACTGGCGCGGCCTCGGCGCGTGGATTCCCAGCGCGGCGGTGGGCCTGTGCTTCGTCAACCTGCCCGGCCAGTTCGTCGGTCCCCTGGGCGAGCTGGCGGGCGGCATCGACGTCAGCCTGCCGATCACCCTGAGCATGGCCGCCGTGCTCTACCTCGCCCTGCTCCATCTGTTCCCCGAGCCGGCCAGCGTCTATGGCCCCGCCGGCCCGCGCTGGATACGCCTGAAAAGCAACGCTGCGCCCGCCCTGAACGATGCCGGGATCGCCTGAGCGCGCCCTCGACCGCTTCGCACACCGGGCGCCAGGCGCCCGGATCACAGCCAAGAAAAACGAGAACGAAACCATGATCCTGGATATATCCGTAGTCATCGTTTACGCCGCCGGCATGCTGCTGCTCGGCTGGTATGGCATGCGCCGAGCGCGCAATCAGGAAGATTACCTGGTGGCCGGGCGCAACCTCGGCCCGGCCTTCTACATGGGCACCATGGCCGCCACGGTACTTGGCGGCGCCGCCACCGTGGGCACCGTACGCCTGGGGTACGTGCATGGCATTTCCGGGTTCTGGCTGTGCGCCGCCCTGGGTGCGGGCATCATCGTGCTCAACCTGTTTCTCGCCAAGCCGCTGCTCAAGCTGCGCATCTTCACCGTCACCCAGATTCTCGAACGCCGCTACACGCCCATGGCGCGGCAGGCCAGTGCGGTGGTGATGTTCGCCTATGCGCTGATGATCGCCGTGGTCTCCACCCTGGCCAGCGGCACCGTGCTGCAGGTGTTGTTCGACCTGCCCTTCTGGGTCGCCATCCTGCTTTCCGGTGGCGTGGTGGTGATCTACTCGAGCATCGGCGGCATGTGGTCGCTGACCCTCACCGACATCGTCCAGTTCGTGATCAAGACGGTCGGCCTGATGTTCGTGCTGCTGCCGATCTGCCTGTACCGGGTCGGCGGCTGGGACGCACTGGTGGCGAAGCTGCCGGACACCGCCTTCAGCCTGACCACCATCGGCTACGACACCATCCTCACCTACTTCCTGATCTACTTCTTCGGCATCCTCATTGGCCAGGACATCTGGCAGCGCGTGTTCACCGCGCGCAGCGAGGGCGTGGCCCGGGTGGCCGGCAGCCTGGCCGGTGTGTACTGCGTGATCTATGGCCTGGTCGGTGCGCTGATCGGCATGTGCGCCAAGGTCCTGCTGCCCGACCTGGCCAACGCCAACAACGCCTTCGCCTCGATCGTGCAGAGCGCTTTGCCGGATGGCATTCGCGGCCTGGTGATCGCCGCCGCGCTGGCCGCGATGATGTCCACCGCCAGCGCCGGTCTGCTCGCCGCCTCCACCACGGTGACCGAAGACCTGCTGCCCAAGCTGCGTGGCGGTCGCCCGTCCAGCCTGGGCATGGCGCGCACCTTCACCTTTCTCACCGGGCTGGTGGTGCTGGTCATCGCACTGATCGTCAGCGACGTGATCGGCGCCCTGACCCTGGCCTACAACCTGCTGGTCGGCGGCATTCTGATTCCCATGCTCGGCGCCATCTACTGGAAACGCGCCACCACCACCGGCGCAATCGCCAGCATGGCGCTGGGCTGCGGCACGGCACTGGTGTTCATGTTCCGCGATGGCCTGGAAGCCAATACGCCGATCTACTACAGCCTGAGCATCGGCCTGCTCGCCTTCGTGGTGGGCAGCCTGCTGACCCGGCCTCAGACGAGAGCCACGCGCATCGCCTGAGGCCTGCCATCGACTGCATGCCAGCGTGCCGGCTCGCAGCCGCCGGCACGTCAATATCCACTAAAAGGAAACTGCCATGACCACCTGCGGGGAATTCCTCGTCAAGCAACTGCAGGCCTGGGGCGTCGACACCGTGTTCGGCATTCCCGGCGTGCACACCGTCGAGCTCTATCGCGGCCTGCCGGACAGCGGCATCCGCCACGTCACCCCGCGCCACGAACAGGGCGCCGGCTTCATGGCCGACGGCTATGCACGGGTGAGCGGCAAGCCCGGTGTGTGCTTCATCATCACCGGGCCGGGCATGACCAACATCGCCACCGCCATGGGCCAGGCCTATGCCGACTCCATCCCCATGCTGGTGATCTCCAGCGTCAACGAGCGCGAGCGCCTCGGCCTGGGCAACGGCTACCTGCACGAGTTGCCGAACCAGCGCGCGCTGGTGGCCGGAGTCGCCGCGTTCAGTCATACCCTGATGAGCGTCGAGGAACTGCCCGACGTGCTGGCCCGTGCCTTCGCGGTGTTCGATGGCCAGCGCCCGCGGCCGGTACACATCGAATTGCCCTTGGACGTGATCACCGCGCCAGCCGACCACCTGAACGTACAACCCCGGCTGATCGCTTCACGCCCCGCCCCGCCACCCGCGCTGATCGCGCAGGCTGCACAGCGTTTGCGCCAGGCGCAAAGCCCGCTGCTGCTGATCGGCGGAGGCTGCGTGGCGCAGCCCGAGGCGGTACGCCAGCTGGCCGAGGCGCTGGATGCTCCCACCGCACTGACCATCAACGCCAAGGGCCTGCTGCCTGCCGAACACCCACTGCTGCTGGGCAGCAACCAGTCGCTGTCGCCGGTACGCCAACTGGCGCTGAACGCCGACGTGGTACTGGCCATCGGCACCGAGCTGGGCGAGACCGATTACGACGTGGTGTTCGACGGCAACTTCCGCATCGGCGGCGAGCTGATCCGTATCGACATCGACGCCGACCAACTGACCCGCAACCAGCAGCCAGCGCTGGCGATTCACAGTGACGCGGGCCTGGCCATCGAGGCGCTGCTGAGCGAACTGCCACACCGCGCCGGGGAAGTGCAAGGCAGCGGGGCCAAGCGGGCCAGCGCGGTTCGCCAGCAACTGGCCGAGGAATTCAGCGGCTGGGCCCACTATCGCCGCCTGTTCGATTGCATCCTCGAGGTATTGCCAACGGCGCGCTTCGTTGGCGACTCGACGCAAACCGTGTACAGCGGCAATCACCTGGTCGAACTGGACGGCCCGCGGCGCTGGTTCAATGCCTCCACCGGCTACGGCACCCTGGGCTACGGCCTGCCGGCGGCGATTGGCGCCAGACTGGCCGAACCGACGCGCCCGGTGATCAGCCTGATGGGCGACGGCGGCATCCAGTTCACCCTGCCGGAGCTGGCCAGCGCCGTGGAGGCGCGGGTCGGCATCGTCGTGCTGCTGTGGAACAACCAGGGCTATGGCGAGATCAAGCGCTACATGGAGCGCCGCGACATCACCCCGCTGGGTGTGGACATCTACACCCCGGACTTCCTGACCATCGCCCGCGGCTTCGGTTGCCTGGCCGAGCGTGCCCGCGACCACGCGCACCTGCAAGCCCTGCTGCGCGAGGCACCGGATGACCGCCCGCTGCTCATCGAACTCGCCGAAGCGCCGCCTTTCGCCCCCTGAATCACTCGACCTTTCCACCGCGCTCAGGCGCGGCTACCGGAGCATGATCATGAACACGCCGCACTACATCGCTGGCCGCTGGGCCGCAGGCGAAGGCACCGAGATTCTCAGTGTCGTCGACCCCGCCCTCGCCCAGCCTTTCGCCGAGCTGCGTGCCGCCAGCACCGCTCAGGTCGACCAAGCCGTGGCCGCCGCCCGCCAGGCCCTGCCCGCCTGGAAGAGCAGCGCGCCAGCCGAGCGCGCCCGCTACCTGAGCGGTTTCGCCGCAGCCATCGGCGGGCGGCGCGATGCGCTGATCGAACTGCAGATGCGCAACAACGGCAAGCCGCGCCACGAGGCCGAGGTGGACATCGATGATGCCGTGGCGACCTTCGCCTATTACGCCGATCTCGCTGCAGGCCTGGCCGACCAGCAGAACCGGCCAGTTGCTCTGGCAGCCCCCGGCTTCAGCTCGCACACGCGGTTGGAGGCCATCGGCGTGGTCGGCCTGATCGTGCCCTGGAACTTCCCCCTGGTGACCAGCGCCTGGAAGATCGCCCCGGCCCTGGCAGCCGGATGCACCCTGGTATTGAAACCCTCGGAGGTCACCCCGCTGATCGAACTGGCCTACGGCCAGATCGCCGACGAACTCGGCCTGCCTGCAGGCGTGCTGAACATCGTCGGCGGCAAGGCGGAGGTTGGCGCGGCGCTGAGTGCCCATCCTCAGATCGACAAACTGTCCTTCACCGGCAGCAATGCCGTGGGCAGCCGCGTCATGCACAGCGCCGCCGAGCATTGCCGGCCCGTGACGCTGGAGCTGGGTGGCAAGTCGGCGATCATCGTGTTCGACGACTGCGATGTCGATCAGGCCATCGAATGGATCATCGCCGGCATCTGCTGGAATGCCGGGCAGATGTGCTCGGCGACCTCTCGCTTGCTGATCCAGAACGGCATCGCCGATACCCTCCTGCCGCGCCTAGCCGACGCGCTGAATGCCGTGCGCGTCGGTAACCCGCATGTCGGCAACCCGCTCAACGAGGAGATCGACATGGGCCCGCTGAGCAGCGAAGCACAGTGGCACAAGGTCGGCGACTACCTCGCCATCGGCCAGCAGGAACAGCTCAACTGCCTGGCGGGCGGCCAGCCCCTGGCAAGACAGGGCTGGTTCGTGGCGCCGACGCTGTATGCCGATGTGCCCACCGACAGCCGTCTATGGAACGAGGAAATCTTCGGCCCGGTGCTCTGCGCGCGGCGCTTCGATAGCGAAGCGCAGGCCATAGATTTGGCCAACGACAGCCGCTTCGGCCTGGTCGCCACCGTGGCCAGCGCCGACCTGCAGCGTGCCGAGCGCGTCGCCGCGGCACTGGAGGTCGGCCACGTGTGGATCAACTCGGTCCAGGCGGTGTTCGTGGAAACCTCCTGGGGCGGCACCAAGGGCAGCGGTATCGGCCGAGAGCTCGGCCCCTGGGGGCTGACCGCCTATCAGTCGGTGAAGCACGTGACCCGCTGCCTGGGCTAAGCCATCTGCAGCACGCTACTTGCGCGGTTTCGCCCGCGCCGTGGGCTCGGCGATCAATGGGTCGTCGGGCCAGTAGTGCTTCGGGTAGCGGCCTTTCAAATCCTTCTTCACCTCGGCGTAGGTGGTGCGCCAGAAGTTGGCCAGATCCTGGGTCACCTGCACGGGCCGCCGTGCCGGGGATAGCAGATGCAGCAGCACCTGCTGCCGGCCATTGGCAATGCGCGGCGTCTCGGCCAGGCCGAACAGTTCCTGCAAGCGCACCGCCAATACCGGTGGGTGTTCGCTGTAATCCAGGCCGATGCGCGAGCCGGAGGGCACCGGCAGGCTGCGCGGTGCCCATTCGTCCAGGCGCTGGGGCAACGGCCAGGGCAACAGGGTCTGCAGCATCGACGGCAGATCGAGGTTGCCGAAGTGGCTCAGCCGGGTGACCTTGCCCAGGTAGGGCGCCAGCCAGGCATCCAGGCTGGCGAGCAGTGCCGAGTCCGAAACGTCCGGCCACTCGCTGCTCGCCTGGCTCTGCAGATCGAGCCCGCGCAGCAGCATGATCCGCGCCTGCCATTGGCGCAGCTCGGGCGTCCACGGCAGCAGCGCCAGGCCCTTGCGGCGCACCAGATTGACCAGCGCGGCGGTGCGCGCCTCGGCGCTCAGTCCGGCCAGCGCTTCACTGGACAACACCAGATCGCCCACCTTGCGCTGCCGCTCGGCACGCAGCACACCTTCGCGCTCATCCCACTCGAGCAGATCCTGGCTGGTCACCTGTTCGGCCAGTACGGAGTCGAACAGCGCCGGCTCCAGTTCGGCGGCCAGGTAGATGCGTTCTTCACGCTGGCCCTGGCGGCTGCCCAGGTCGGCAACCACCAGCCAGGCGTGCTTCATCAGCGCATCGGCTTCGTTGAACAGCGCCGCACGGCCATTGGCCAGGCGGTATTCGGCGCCGCCCTCGCGACGCTGCCGGGCGACACGATCCGGGTAGGCGAAAGCCAGCAGCGCTCCGAGCCAGCGACCGCTCTCGGGGTCGCTCACTGCCTCACTGACCGGCACCCGGCGCAGATAACCCTGAAATTGCTTGGCCAACTGCCGCGCTCGCTGCACGCCGCCAGCAGCGCCGCGTGCCGCCCGGCTCTCGCCCGATAGCAACGCCAGGCGACTGTGCAAGTCGGCACCAGCGCCGCACTGGCCGCCGCGCACTATGTCGCGCTCGCCCAGCAGCGCCGCGAGATCACAGGCCAATTCGCCCAGCCCCAACGCCTGACCGCGCAGCAGCAGATGAGCGATACGCGGATGGGCCGGCAACTCGGCCATGGCCTGGCCGTGGGCGGTCAGCACGCCGCGCTCGTCGAGGGCGCCGAGGCGCAGCAACAAGTCGCGCGCCTGGGCGTAGGCAGCGGCAGGTGGTGGGTCGAGCCACACCAGCTCGTCGACTTCGACGCCCCAGCGTGCCAGTTGCAGCGCCAGCCCCGCCAGGTCGGCCTGGAGAATTTCCGCCGAGGAATAGGCAGACAACTGCTCGTGCTGAGCCTGTGACCACAGCCGGTAGCACACGCCGGGTTGCAGGCGCCCGGCACGGCCAGCACGCTGGGTGGCCGACGCCCGGGAAATGCGCCCGGTATCCAGGCGGGTCATGCCGCTGCCCGGGTCGAAACGCGGCACCCGCGCCAGGCCGGCATCCACCACCACGCGTACGCCGTCGATGGTCAGGCTGGTCTCGGCGATATTGGTCGCCAACACCACCTTGCGCAGCCCGGCCGGTGCCGGTTCGATGGCCGCACGCTGGGCCGACAGCTCCAGCTCACCATGCAGCGGGCAGACGCGCACGTCGGACCGCCCAGCCAGCGCCTCGCCCAATTGTTCGGCCACCCGCCGGATCTCTGCCTGGCCAGGCAGGAACACCAACAGGCTGCCCGGCTCATCGGCCAGCGCCTGCAATACGGTTTGCAACACTTTCGGCTCCAGCCATTCACCGGCCTGCCAGGGGGCGCCCCAGCGAGTATCCACCGGGTACATGCGCCCCTCGCTGCGCAGCACCGGGGCATCGTCGAGCAGCCCGGCCAAGCGCTCGCCCTCCAAGGTGGCCGACATCAGCAACACCTTGAGCGGCGCTTCACCGCTGTCGGCGCCGCGAAACATCGCCCGGCCGTTGAGGGTCAGCGCCAGGGCCAGATCGGCGTCCAGACTGCGCTCGTGGAATTCATCGAAGATCACCAGCCCCACCCCCTCCAGCGCTGGGTCGTCCTGCAGGCGCCGGGCGAGGATGCCCTCGGTGACCACCTCGATACGCGTGCGCGGGCCGACCTTGCTGTCCAGGCGAATGCGATAGCCAACGGTCTCGCCGACCACTTCGCCGAGCTCGCTGGCCAGCCGCTCGGCCGCGGCACGCGCGGCCAGACGACGGGGTTCGAGCATGATGATGCGCTGCCCGGCCAGCCACGGCTGATCGAGCACGGCCAACGGCACGCGGGTGGTCTTGCCGGCGCCGGGCGGCGCTTCGAGCACCACTTCATCGCGGTCGGCCAGGGCACGGCAGAGGTCGGGCAGCAGGGAATCGATCGGCAGGGTATTCATCGAGGCTCCATCATTGGCCGGCGATTATACGGCGAACCGCCTCCCGGCTTCGCCGGTCAGATGGCATCGGAAGCTGCGTGTTCGCAGCGCCACAGCAGCTTTGCAATCCGTGCCTTGCTATAGTGGCGTCCACTTTTTCTGGAGGTGCTCGATGCGCACGAAATCCCGTGTTATCGGCGGCGTTCTCGCCGTTACATTGTTCACTCAACTCACCGCCTGCGGCACTATCTTCTATCCAGATCGTCGCGGGCAGATCGAAGGCCGTGTCGACCCGGTCATCGTCGGTCTCAACGCCATCGGCATCCTGTTCTACGTGATCCCCGGCCTGATCGCCTTCGGCGTCGACTTCGCCACTGGCGCGATCTACCTGCCAGGCGGCCTGAGCGCCCAAGTCAGCCCGGACTCCCTGAAGGACGTAGTCGATGCCGACGGCAAGGTCGACACCGCCAAGCTCAAGGCCCTGATCGAAACCCAGACCGGCCACAGCCTGCCGCTCGACGATCCGCGCCTGATCCAGCACAGCGGCAGCAGCGAACAGCTGGCAGCCTATGGTTTGATCCCCGCAGCCTGATTGACCCGCGCAGCCCGTCAGCGATGACGGGCTCCCCACCTGCCGCCCCCATGGATTGCCCATGACCCTCGCTCGCCAGCACGCTCGCCTGATGCGTCAGGCCACTGCCGCCGCACTCTGCGTGGCGCTGACGCTGGTGCTGTGCAAGGCCGTCGCCTGGTGGGCCAGTGGCTCGGTCAGCTTGCTGGCCGGCCTCACCGACTCGCTGCTCGACAGCGCCGCCTCGCTGCTCAACCTGATCGCCGTGAACATCGCCCTGCGCCCCGCCGATGACGACCACCGTTACGGCCATGGCAAGGCCGAGGCCCTCGCCGGGCTGGGCCAGGCGCTGTTCATCGGCGCCAGCGCGATACTCGTCGCGGTACAGGGCGTCGATCGCCTGCGCCACCCCGAGCCGCTCGATGCACAGGCACTGGGGATCGCGGTGATGCTGCTGTCCATGGTCCTCACCGTGGCCTTGCTGCTGTTCCAGCGCCATGTGGTACGGCAGACCGGCTCCACGGCAATCCATGCCGACTCGCTGCACTACCGCTCCGACCTGCTGCTAAACGGCGGCATCCTCCTCGCGCTGCTGCTCGCCTACTTCGGCTGGCAACAGGGCGACGCGCTGTTCGCCATCGGCATCGCCGCGTACATCCTGTGGAGCGCCTTCAGCATCGCCCGCCAGTCGGTCAGCGTGCTGATGGACCAGGAACTCGCCCCCGACGTCAGCACGCGCATGAGCGAGCTGGCCTGCGCGGTACCCGGCGTGATCGGCATCCACGACCTGCGCACACGCCTGTCCGGCACCCGCTGGTTCGTGCAGTTGCACGTCGACCTGCCAGGCACGCTGAGCCTCAATGAAGCCCATGCGCTCTGCGAAAAGGTCGAGGATGCCATCCGCGCCGAATTCGCCCAGGCAGAGGTGCTGGTACACGCCGATCCCCTGGATATACCTGCACCAAGTTGATGCAGGCCATGCGCCACCAGAAAAACACTGAACCGCCGTCACGAAAGGCCAGTCAGCTTCAGTAAGCCCAAATGATTTGGGTGGGTCGCTCCCGGCTTTCCTCACCCTCGACCAGGGCGGCACCGGGAACCTATTCGTGATGAGAGGATTACCACATGAAGCGCGTATCCATGTTCGTCATTGCCGCCGTACTGGCCGCACCAGCCTTTGCAGCCGATGACCTGTGCACCGTCAACCTGCAGAAACTCGACAATGCCGTGGCCACCAAAGCCACCCTCGCCGATCCGCTGAAATCCCAGGTTCAAGAAGCCAAGAAGCAAGCCACCGATGCTCAGGCTGCTGGCGACCTGAAAGCCTGCGGCACCCACGCCGAGCGTGCCCTGCAACTGCTCGACGCCCCAGGCGACGACGGCAGCGGCGCAACCAGCTGATGAGAACCAGGCCAGCCGTAACGCTGGCCTGATTCAGCAGGCGCAGTGCATGCCGGTCGACTCCACCCGACCTTTGGCGTACACTGCACGCCTTGCACGCTTTTGGGGCCGATTAGGATTCGACGCCGGTAGCGAAGCTCGAGGTGCATGCCGACTTGGTAACAGAAGTCGTAAATCCACTGTTGCAACTTTCTATAGTTGCCAATGACGAAAACTACGAGGGCTACGCTCTCGCTGCGTAAGCGGCGCGACTAGTCCTTCTGGTAGCTTCGGCTCCAGCGATCACTAGGGGATGCCTGTAAACCTGAAGTGATTGTCATGCAGAACAGGATCGCCGCGTAGTACGTTGTGGACGAAGCGGCTAAAACTTACACAACTCGTCCAAAGCACCCTGCCCGTCGGGCGGCTGAGGATTAACTTAATAGACACGGCTAAGCATGTAGTACCGACAGTGGAGAACTGGCGGACGGGGGTTCAAATCCCCCCGGCTCCACCAAATAAACCCCTGATTTTCCTAGCGAAAGTCAGGGGTTTTTCTTTGGGTGTCGAAAAAGTGTCGAAGAGACGAACATGACATCCGATAAGGAACTAGCATTACAGTGCCACCACTGAAGGAGAAGGATGAATGGCACGCATATACAGAACAGTCAGTCACGCAGATGGATATGTTGGGCTAGCTCAATACGAGATCAAAGGTGACAAGATCTACCGCACCGTGTCCCATGTGGGCGGGTATGTCGGGTTAGCTCAATATCAGATCAAAGGCGACAAAATCTACAGAACAGTAAGCCATGTAGACGGCTACGTTGGATTGGCTCAGTACCAAATCAAAGGAAAAAAGATCTACAGAACGGTAAGCCACGTTAATGGCTACGTCGGGCTAGCTCAGTACGAAATCAAATAGTTAATCCGGCCGGGCCGAACCGAAGAGCATCCTGCAGATGGTCAGGTGCCAGATGGGCATACCTCATAGTCATAGCCAAGCTCGAATGACCCAAGATGCGCTGCAGCGTGACGATGTTTCCGCCGTTCTGGATGAAGTGGCTAGCGAAGGTGTGGCGCAGTGCGTGCGCTGCCTGCCCCTTCGGTAGCTTGATGGTCGTTCGAGCCAAAGCACGGCGGAACGCGGTAATGGCTGAGTTAGGCTGACCATACTCACGCCAGTGACGAATGATCCTAGCCTCAAGTTCTGCAGTTATCGGCACCGATCGCACCTTGCCGCTTTTGGTACCACTGAACGTAATCACCCGGTTACGCACCGAATGGGACTTGAGTTTTTCGGCCTCCGACCATCGAGCACCTGTAGCCAAGCAGATCAACACGATGATTTCGACGTGCGGGTTATCGCAGCCCGACCGGATGGCCTCAAGCAGCTCGGCTATCTGCTCATTAGTCAGCCAAGACAACTCACGTTCCTGGACACGCAACGGCTTCACCAGCTCAAGCGGGTTCGGGTAGTCAATGGCGCCCAGGCCGCGCAGCTCGTTATATACCGCACGCAGGTAACCCAGCTCGTTATTCAGCGTCTTGGGTGAGGTGCCGGCTTCCATTCTCAAACGTCGGTCATTGGCATAGACGTGCGGGTCGAGGCGTATCGCAACGGGATCGCGCAGACGATTGGCCAGATACAGCAGCTTTCTCAGCCGCCCGGCTGCATACCGCAGCGAATGGCCGTGCAAGTCATACCAGAGCTGCATGAGTTCAGAGAGCCGGCGCTTGTCCTTGGGCTTGGGTGACCAATGCTTGTCTTCTACGAGCCTGGCACGGCACGAGGCTTCGAAGCGCTGGGCTTCGCCCTTGGTCTTGAATGTCTTGCGGAAGCGCTTGCCCTTGATGGGCTCAACGTCGACCTTCCAGCGACCGTCAGGCTGTTGCTGTACCGCCATCAGACCGCCCTACCCCACCGCACGTGTCGCTCCTGCAGCAGATCCTTTATGTGCTTGTAGAGATCATCCTGGGTCATGTCTTTAGCGGCGTAGTGATCGCGGATGACCGGCCAGCAGTCCCATTGCAGGAGGGTCTTAAACGCCTTTTTTGCGCCCACCTTTTCCCTCGCCAGCAGGCTGATAAAGTTGCCCAGGAACAGCTCAACGTTCTTTCCCGAGAAGCCGCGAGACGTCTTGTAATAGCGCTTGTATTCGGTGTCATCCAGCAGGGAATCAACCGGCAGATCGACGCGCACACCTTCACGAATCAGCGTCCAGATGGGCTCAAAATAGCCAGGACGGCAGAGCAGCTTGAATTGGCGGAGGCCATAGCGCCACAAGCCGTCCAGATGCCCAGCGAAGGCAGCAAACGAGCTGGTATCGATCAGGGCGCCGGACTTCAGGTCGATAGAGCCACTGGCGAATTGCTGGACGATTGAGTGGTGATAGCGCAGCTCTACACGCCATACATCGGCGTCAGGATCATAGTTATCCGGGTCTTGCGGATCGAAGCTGTCGCGACGCTTCCAGACGCTTTCCCAGTAGTCGAGCTTGTCGGTAGCCCGGGCCTGTTCGGTCTTGTTGTAGATCGCCAATTGCACACCACTGGCCGAACCGAACATGAAGGTTTCGCCACGTCCGTAGGTGCTGGATTTAGTCGTCCAGTTGATTTCGTTGATGCCGGAAATGTCGCGTTGGGTGCGTGCCCGGCAGTGCATGCGGGCGACCAGATCCACAGGCGGTTTCCAGCCTTGCAGATCCAGGGCGAGGTGAACGGCGCACTGGTTGATTTCGCGATGGGTCAGGACAGCCGAGGCGTAATAATCCATGCGGTCTTGCAGACGCTCGGGCGACAGGGCGTCGATTGCATGGGGCGAAACTTCGATTTTCAGATGGGCGCCGATGGCGTCGATCTTGGCGTTGAAGTTCTTCACCAAGAGGATGATGCCCAGGTCAGCATTCTGGAGTTTGTACTGGTAGCCAGAGTCTTTGCTGACACGGCCCGAGTGCCAGATCTGGCCAGCGAATTCGACCATGGTGCCGGGCTTCTCGAACAGACTCATGATGTCCGGGCGGATCATGCCCCGGTACAACTGGCGCACGGTATCGACGCCACAGCGGAGCAGGCGTACACGCGAAAGGTCGGTCAGTGCTGCTGATGCCGCATCCATGAAGAGACGACCCGTCTTGCTCTCAAGGCCGGTTGCTCGGTCAATCCGTCGCTGATCTTTAACGCTCATGTGTTTTTTCCCTTTATTGGCCAGTAATGGCCACTTTCAAGCTGATTTATCTGACGTGTTACAGGGACGTCACCGGGCGCCCGTGGCGCGCCCGGCGAGGTCTCCCGCTGCGCGTAAACCCTCGCCGGGCGCTTGCCACAGCGACATATCCACCCAAGGTTTCGCGTCATCAGGGATCAGCTCCACATCGTTCATACCGTGGATACGGGCGGTTATGAGCACGACGAGGTTGGTGGTGCGCACACGTGTGGACTCCGAGCGGAAGATCCGGCCCACATACGGGATATCGCCCAGGATCGGCACCGCACTGACGGATCGATCGCTCTGTTGCGATCGCAGCCCACCCAGGAGAACCCCTTGGCCATCCTTGAGCTGTATCCGCGTGAGGATCCGACGCGTGTTGGTGATGATGTCAGCCGCGGTGATGTCGTCCGAAATGCTCGAGGCGGACTGATTGACCTGCAGTTCGATGGCGTCGGCGGGCGTGATAAAGGGGGTCACCTGCAAAGTGACGCCCACATCTTGGCGGACGATGGTTTGAAACGGATCTGAGGCCGGGGTGGAGCCGCTGGTGGTCTGGCCAGTGATAAACGGGACGTTCTGGCCGACCACGATAGAAGCGGACTCGCGGTTGAGGGTCAGTAGCTGTGGCGTGGATAGCAGCTTGCTGCTGCTACTGGTGCGAACCGCCTGCAGGAAGGCCGAGATGGTGGGTCCCGAAAACGTGAGGCTGAAACCAAGGTCCGAGCGATCAGATCCCCGGACGGTACGGCCAGAGATATCGAGGCGGTTAGATGCTGCTGCCGCATTGAGGCCGAGTGCTTCGAAGTCATTGTCCGAAAGCTCAGCGACCACGGCGGTGATCTGCACTTGCCGCCGCGGCCGGTCGATTTCGGTGACAACTTCCCTGATCGCATCGAGCTGGGGGCGCGTGGCCGTGACGATCAAGGCGTTCGATGTGGGCGATGGTGTGACGAGCACTTGGTCCGAGGTGCTGTTGTCGGCGGTGCGATCAGTGCGCGAGCTGAGGACATCACGGACTGACTGTTCGGCAAAGTCGGACTGTAGGTGCTGGAGCTGGATGACCTCGGTAATCAGTACCGGCGATTCCTGTATCGGCTGCGCGCTGATGCGGATCGCGTTCGGGCTCTTGGAGAAGTGCAGGCCGGAGGACAGGACGGCGTTTTCCAGGAGCTGTTCAAGTTCCTGGGGGCCATCGAAGGTGGCAAAGATGGAGATCGGCGTGGAACGGATATCGGAACCAACCACCACTGACTTGTTGAGCATGACAGCCGCCCACTCTACGAAGTCCTGCAGGGTGGAGTCGTACAGCTCAATCTTTTCCGCAGCAGCGTGGGCGAGTGTTGAAGTGAGTGCGAGCGGCAGCAGCGCCAGGGAGAGCCAGCAACGTTTCATGGCCGATTACCTGTAGACGGTCAGTGAGTCGGTACCACGCAGCAACCGCACTTCTCGCGGCCCCCGTGGATCGATGGTGATAGCGCGGGACAACAGATCCTCGGAGCGGATGCGCTTGCCCTCGGGATCGACGAACACGTATCTGGACTGGCCGGACATGAGCCCATAGGAGGCAATGCGCAGGCCGGGGAATTCGTCGCCGAGAGTGGCTTTCTTTTCTTCGGTTTCGGCGACAGCTTCAGCCTGGGGTTCGGCGCTTGGGTAGCGAATCCAGGCGATGGCGGCGAATACGGGCAGCGAGCAAACCAGGGTGAGGAAGCCGCCCAAGAAAAAGGCGTTCACCACCCGAGTACGGCGGAAAAAGATCTTGGTGGTGCGCATGAGAAACCCCAGGTCGCGAGGTGATGTCGGCAGGCGACGACGCCAGTAGCCGGGCGGGAGCATGGAGTACGAGCCTTTGTCGTAGTCCTTGTTGTATTCCTGGGTGGTGTCGTAATAGCTGTAGAACTCCTTGCCCTGATAGAACCAGTCTTCCACCTTGGGCGAGTTGAATTTGGCGCCGTATTTGACGATGGCTTGATGCAGCTTTGGCAGGTTGCCTTTCCAGATCCCGAGCGTGAGGATGCGACCCGGCAGACGGAACACAAACGGCACCTTCAGCTTGTCCCAGCGGTTGATGTACACCACGTGTTCAGCGATGGACTCGCGTATCTGTTTGTCGATGACGTTGACGTTTTGCACGCACAACCACAGATCCCAGCGGCGTTTACGCAGAAACAGAAAGAACTTAAGCAGGTCGGTACGGCCACCCGAATTCCAGTCGCGGGAGTTGAGCCATACACCGGCTTCGTCGAGGAAGATCCCGCCGAACATCTCTTCATCGTAGGTATCGTGACCGAAGCCCAAACCGGTCAGGTCTTCAGCGGATGGCAGATCAGGCAGGCGGACGAGCCGGGAGTACTTGTTGTCGGCCCGGCACAGCTTGTTCATCTTCACATCGACGTTGACCGCGACGCGGCGACGGGCCTTGAGATACTCAAGAATCTTGAGAATGCACAGCAGGGTTTTGCCAGCACCCAGCTTGCCGGTAACGATGTAAACGGCCATGGGTGATCCTCAGGTGTGGATAAACTTTTCGGTCAGGCGATGCACCCACATGAAAACCAGGGAGTGCAGGCGGGCAAGCAGCAGGATGGTGATGCCAGCGGAGAGGTTGGACGGCAGAAACATCCGGCCAAATGAGATAAGGTCGGGCGCCATTTCAGTAGCGATGCGCCCGGCGACCGCATCTATCGCCTTGGCAAAAACGACGATTGCGGTGCCAATAAAGAAAACGATCAGTGCAAAAAGCGCAGTCTTACGAAAGAACTTGGTGATGAACTCAAAGAACGGCGCAATCATTGGCGTGATGAACGCCAGTAGCCAGCCATTGAGGTGCTTGAACAGGTTGGGGAAAAACTTCTGCAGGAAACCCTTGATCCACCCGAGCATCAGAAGCCTCCTTTTTCAGCTTTGGCGTTTTCAAGACGCAGACCG
The DNA here is from genome assembly GCF_052958135.1 of Pseudomonas sp. SZ40. Classification (NCBI taxonomy): domain Bacteria; kingdom Pseudomonadati; phylum Pseudomonadota; class Gammaproteobacteria; order Pseudomonadales; family Pseudomonadaceae; genus Pseudomonas; species Pseudomonas sp. SZ40. Next base: position 63,781 of record NZ_JBQWIF010000010.1, read on the forward strand.
GCATAGGCGATTCGCCATACACCGATAAGCGTGCCCATCCAGACGATCCATTCGAGCAGGGGCTTGATACGGCTCAGCTCGCAGGCATCCAGACGAAGGTTGGTGTGGAGCTTTCCGGCATTGACCCGCACATCAAATGGCGCACACGACGTGCTACGGGGCAGCACGCCATCAATCAGGTAGATTGTTGAATAGGCCACGCTGCCAGGGCCGAACCAGTCATTGCCGACGAGATTGGGCAGATCCGCGAGAGTGCTCTGGTTAAGCGCTTCTTGAGATTCGAGGGTGTCATTCATGCCTTGGCCGAAAGAGCCGATCAGGCCACTGGCCAGACCTGCAGCAGCTTCGCCAATGCTGGACTCATCACCGTCACCCTCACCGTCGTATTTCTCGCCCAGGGCATCCTCAGCAAACTCTTTGAAAGCATCGCCCAGGTTGCCTAGGGCCTTGCTGATGCCATCGAGCAGGCTGTTGGTCTTGTCGATTTTCTCACCAAGCTTTTCTTGGTCACCTTCACCGGGTTCACCGGTTCCGGTATCACCGTCGCCATCGCCCGAGCCGTCACCATCACCACCGTCGCCGGGGTTGTCCGGGTTGGTTGGATCGGTGGGGTTGGTCGGATCTGTAGGATCGGTTGGCGGGCAGACTTCGCCGGTAGACGGGTCGCATTGCTTGGGCGGGTCTTTCACGCAGGTGGTGCCCGACCATGTATGGCCAGGGCCGCAGGTTGGCGGCGGATCGGTGGGATCTGGCGGGTCAGTGGGGTCGGTAGGCGTGGTGGGATCAGTGGGCTCATTCGGGTCTTTCGGCGGAGTACCCACGCCGGAAGGTGTATCGCCGGTCTGGCAAGTTGCACCGTTGTAGGTAGCAAGGCCCCAGCAGGCGGAAACGCCTTGATCGTTGGTGCCACACTCACCAGACCATGCAGCGCGGCAACCTTGGTTGCAGATGTATTCGCCAGGAAGGCTGGAGCCACCGTTAGGAACATTGGCGAAGAAGCTAAAGCGCTGCCCAGCTAGAGGTTCACAGGCAGCGGGGGGCGGCGGTGCGCATTCACCAGCCTGCGCATTAAGAACACTGCCAGGATCAGGGCAAGAGTCGCCAGACCTAGAGATAGTGTAAAACTCTTCACGCCAGTTAATACCATTGACTATGACGCAACGAAGGTCACCGTCACCAATATTACGAACAGAAGGTGAAGTAGCATTAGGGTACCAATTAGCAAATATGGTGCACGAAGCTGACGCCGATGAAGTTCGCGACGGAGCATATCCACCCGTTGTCCATTGATAATCAGCAGCAAAAACAAACTGCCCCCACCCCATAAGGGTGAGAGCAAGTAGCAGGCGGAGGCCGAAAGCCGTACGCATCAGTCGACCCCCAACCCTGTTTAGGCGCCCGCTGCGCTGAACACGCGACCGGCGATTTTGAACAGGGCCACACCACCACGGATGACGCCGAACAGCACCGCACCGGCAGCCATCAAGGTGCCGAACGCGAGAGCCAGATCGGTGAAGACGCCGAGCAGTTCGGACGGGACTTCGATTGCAGCGTGAGCGGAACCGGCAGTCAGCATGGCTGCACCGGAGGTGATCAGAGCGACGGCTTTGCCGCCCAGTGCTTTACCGACACTGGTCTCGCTCTGTACGCGCTGTTCGCCACGAATGGCGACTTCTTTTTTGCTTTGGTACATGGAGTTTTTCCTTCAGTTGGTTGAAGCGTCGACAATTTCCTTCCAGCCAAGCCGGAAGGCCCCCCAGGACACGCCTATCCCGAGAGCACCCACAAAGAGCCCAGCGATAACGAGGTATTGCCCCCAGGTGAAAGCCATATCCGTTACCTCTGATGCCCGTGGATTAAGCCAAGGGCGGCGATGTACACCACGCCTTGAATGAACTGCAGAGCCCAGAGGTCACCGAGGGTGACGTTGGCCAGATAGGCTTCGATTCCCATGCGGTGACCTCGGGTTAATCAGGGTTAGGACTTGGCCGGATCGGTTGGCTTGGCGCCGGTCGGAGTGGCTGCAGGAGCAGCAGCGGAGCGGCCTTTGGTATCCACGGCTTCGATATGCAGGGCGAGGTTCTTGCCCTTGTTCTGGCCACCGCGGGCCACGTCGAAGGTGATGCGAACGAGCTGCAGGGGCTCGAACTGGGAGCCAGCGGCGAATACTTCGTCGGCGGCGTCTTCAGCGATGGCCATACCGATGATCGACAGGCCGTGTTCGGTCTTGCCGTCTGGTTCGTCGCCGTAGAAGACCTTGGCGTATTTGGTGTCTTCGACCTGAGTCATCTGAGTGCCCAGGAATGCAACTTCCATAGTCGAACGTGCCATTGGGTGTTTCCTCTTTTCAGTTGCGCGTTATTGCGCGGTTTTGCCTTTCGGCAGGCCGAGCGATCCCGTGCAGGTGAACTACAGCCAGTTCACGTACAGGTGCGTTTCGGTCTACCGGGGTTTAAATCCGAGTCAGGCGGTGCCTGTTGTTCTGTTTCACACCAAGGGCTTTGCCCTTGTCATCCCACTCTTGCCGCCGAGGGCTCGTGAGCGCGGGGCGGAGAAGCTGCCCCACACTCACGAGCAGAGGCTGGTTTGTCCGGTGGGCGTTCAATAGTTCGCTCTGCCCGTGCCTCCGTTTGGCCGAACGGTGAATCGTGTTCGGACAAGCCGGGGGCGCGGCTATTGACCGGGCCGCGACGGGGGAACAGTTCGCGGCGCAGCAGCAAAAAGCCGAACAACAGGCAGAGCGTGACGAAGAAAAGGATCATCAGGCCGTAGGTCATAGCGACAAACAGGTCAGGCGACATAAACCACCCCATGAACAACCGGGCCTTGTAGGGCCATGACGATTTCCTGCCATTCCTGAACGTCCCAACGCTCGGGAATGCCCTTTTGGTTGGCGGCGTCCTGTTGAAGCTGTGCGCGACTTAGCTGCTGGCTGGCCAATGGCAACAGTTCAGCGGCTTGGGCGACGGTCAGGACGATGCCGGGCATTACTGATACGCCTCGCGAACAAGGCTCAGCTGAACGGGTTGGGGAACAGCCGGTAAGCTCAGTTCCTGGATGACGTACGGCCCCCACTGGGTGGCCATGGCGTCAGCGATACCCTGATAGGTGCGCGAACGGTTCTTCCAGCGATCAGGGCCGGGAGCCATGTGGTGCACAACCGGCTCACGACCGTCGACGATTTCGGTCGGCACCAATAGCGGCAGGTTCTCAAGCCAGAAGTGCGTTTCCTTGCGCTCGCCATGGCCGAACATCCAGGGTTGAACGATCTGGTCTGGCTTGCGGATCTGGCCGGAAATGACCGATTTCGGGTTCTCCAAGGCCTTGAAGCGGATCGGCGCAGCCAGCAGCTTGCGGACGAAACCCAAGGCACGCGCCTGGCGGCCATCGGCGATCTTCTCCGGGAACCAGCGGGCACCCGAAGTGGCGAGGTCGGTGCAAGGCGGATGGGCAATCAGCAGATCCCAGCCCCAGTCGAGCACTTCCAGAACATCACCCTGGATGTGTTCGCCCTCGGTTTCAGACGGCAACAGATCGCAGCTGACGGCATAGAAGCCCATCGCGGTCAGTGCATCGCGGACACGGCCCGAAAACTCGCAGGCGACGAGAGCGGTTGGCTGTTTCATGCAGTCAGCCCTCCGACTCGAACAGATCCCAACGCGGGACGTACGGGGTTGGTTTGCCGGTGTCTTGCGCAACGCTCCAATACTTCGGCGGTCGCTGGCTTGGCTTGTGTTTCGCGCAGTACGAAGCAGGGGTAACGGTCAATTGTCCATTCACCATGGATACGGTTGCGGGGCGGCAGTGGCTGCAGGGTGTGGACTGGGAGTGAGCGCTTTTCACCAGTTCGCGTTTCGACCAGCAGACAGAGCAGTCGCAGTCCGGGCCGTGGGGTTGGTGCAAGTACTTGTGCATGCGTCATCACTCCCACTCCTCTTCCATGAGCTGCTTGGTCAGCAGTGCAACGTTCACCAGAACGTATTTGCCGATCTTCTTGGACGGCAGGTAGCCATTGCGAATCCAGCCCGCACCTTGTCGTGCTCGTTTTCCATGCGTATCCAGTTGGCGAACTCACGCCAAGGCATCACGGGCGGGGCTCCAACTACGCGGCTTAAAGTCAGGTCGGTTCCTTCCACAATCTTGGCCTTTGTTGCACTATGTTGGTCTTTATCGGGGCGCTACTAAAACGCTGGAAGACCAGCGCTTTACGTAATCTACATTCGTAATATACAACGATAGTAGAGCCATTTGTATATTACAGACGTAAATTTATAGACGATTATGGAATCAATAGACGACCGAGTTAGATCACTTGTCGATAAGGCAGGAATGGACGAACTGGTCAAAAAGACTGAAATCGGGAGCACCCGATGGAGGACGGTTCGCTACGACAAGCGAACCAGGATCAGCACCCATGAAGTCGAGGCGCTGACTAAGCTCTACCCGCAATACGCACTGTGGCTAGCGTTGGGACAGATTGCGCCGGAAAGCGGCCAAACGAGCCCTGAGTACGACGAGGCTAACCGAACCTTGACCGGTCAAAACGCGGGATAGCGATCACTCAAGAAGTAGCTAGGCGCTGGTACGCCCGAACGACAAGGACGATGGAATGAAAGCTGACAGGGATGACGCACCTACTTACGCAAGGCAAAGCGCCCGCAGAAGCAACAGAACAAACTGGGTTGTTGCTTCATTCCTGGGAAGCGCCGTTACAGTTGGGCTGCTGTACACGCTGAGCTCGCTTTATATGCAGGGCAAGGTTGATCGGCTAGCGAACAACCCTAAGCCAAAGCCAGCCCCTATTGCCGAAATCACCAGATCGGCGCCCGCCGAGAAAGACTGGGACAAGATCGTTGAAGACGTAGCAAGGCAAGACGCAATGTCTTACCAAGGCGAACAGGGACAGAGAGTAGAAGGCCTTCCCAAACAAACAGCCTTCAATGACCTCAACTATAAACCGAGAGGTGCCGACAATGTGGTCAGACTTCAGGAAAGCTATCAGCCGGTAAAATATGAAAAACCGGCCAATAAACTACGCGTGACAGTAATTAAGGAAACGAAAGATTCAACATGCTGGCCACTAAAAGAAGGGAGCATTGAGAGGCGCAATTGTAAAGCACATATCGGTCTAGAACACAGAAAAAAATAAGATCAGCACCGCCTCACTAGGAGTGAACTCATGGATGTCAGAATAAAAAAATTTAAGAAAATTGATGACGCAAGCGTATCACTACGAGCACTGAACGTTTTCATAGGCGCAAACAACTCTGGGAAAAGTAGTTTTATTCAAGGAATACAGTTTGCAATTTCCTCCTGCCAAACCTTAAAACTATCAGAGGGAAATTGGTCGAAAGGTACAAAGACATTATCGCTAGACTCTAGCGAGTACCTATATACGCCGACAAAACAAATTGAATACCTTTATCATGGCGGCAAACTGACAGGATCAAAAGTAAGGGGTGACAGAAGGTGGATACAGTTTGATTTCACAAACGGAGAGCAATCAAACTTAAAAATATCAAAAGGAAAAAATGGGGGATTTACCACAGTTCTTTCTGGACGAAGGCTAGGTGAGGAACTGAGTAGTATCGAAAGTCCGTATTGCGTCTACGTACCAGGGATAGCCGGAATACCTACACAAGAGAAATATGAAGTTCCAATCACAATAAAAAAATCTGCAGCTCGGGGAGACAGCAACAACTACTTGAGAAACATACTGCACGCAATCAGCTCGGACGAAGCAAAGTGGAGTGAGTTTCACGTCTCAGCACGAGCAATATACGAAGGAATTACCGTTAGCGTTAAATTTAATGAAAACAGATCGGAGTTCATTAATGTATACGTACGAATAGAAGATGTGGAGCTTCCGCTAGACTCTGTTGGAACAGGCTTACTGCAGGTAATACAAATATTTGCGTACATTGAATACTTCAGCCCAAAAATCATATTACTCGACGAGCCAGACTCGCACATACATCCGACAAAACAAAAGCTATTAGCGAATGAATTAGCACGCAGATCTGAAGTAAATCCTGATTTAAAAATTGTTTTCTCAACTCACTCCAGATATATACTCGACGCGCTAGAAGGGAATGCGAACGTAATCCACTTCCAATCGGGCAAAGCATTTCAAGACGTAAGGGGAAGCAAAATACTGCTAGATATCGGTGCAGCTGACGCTGACTATCTTTTTGCAAAAAGAGATCTCAAGTACGTAATTATTACTGAGGACGTGGTAGACGACGTAAAAGAAAAGAAAGAATTCCTGAAGAAATTTTTAATTGCAAACGGCTTAAGTGAGGATGAATTCGTCCTGCATTCCTATGAAGGGTGCACAAAAGTACATTTTGCAAAAATCTTGGAGGGATTCGTAAGAAAGCAAATACCTACAGCGAAGATAATCCTCCATGTAGATAGAGACCAACGGGTCGATAATGATCGCGATCTAATTAAACTCAAAAAAGACTGCGAAGATAAAAACATAAAGCTATTTGTTACAAAACACCAAGAAATAGAAAGCTATTTCTGCACGCCCGAACATTTCAGCATTATTTACAACAGCCCCTTAGATGACACTAGAACTATATATGATCAATTCATCCGAGACTTAGAGACGGAAACGAAACGAAAACTCGTAAACTTTGTGCTCAGAGATAGACCAGAGCTCGCACGAAATGAAAACCAGCTAACTGATATAGCAATCGTAAATAGCATAGTTGATGAATGGTATCAACAAGCAGGGCAATATCTCACCCCTGGAAAAGAATTATTAGGACGCATGAAAAACTATGCACAGGAAGTTGTCGGCGGAGATGCGAATGCAATACTGAACACTTCACATGCCCTCCAAGATGAAACATTCCAAGAGCTAATTCAAGTGGATCAGCAATAGAAGCAAAAGATTGACCGTAAGAATCAGTCATACAAATACCATGACTGATACTTATTTGAAGTTGCGGCACCGTTAGCCTTCTTTACAACTTGATTACATTCTTTGCATAACAACTGTATGTTAGAGACATCATTAAGACCATATCTAGCTAACGGGACCATATGATCATAATTCTCATAATTCCCAAGATTAATAAGACCTGAAAGATCTTTATCACAAAGAACACATCGCCCTCTATCTCTAAAAAAGACAGCTCTCTTCACCCACTTCGGTATAGAAACCCTCTTGAGAGTTCCACGAGAAGAAAGTAACTTACTGAAATCATGATCACCGCCACGCATATCCGACATTTGCAGCGCAGACGCCAACATGTCATTAAAAACCATAAGCAGCGCTCTGTTTTGAAATAGAACATGAAAAACCTCTTTAGCTGTATGCTGCATAAGCTTTTCATATGAACCATTAAAACGAAGCTCTGCAATGTATTCGTACAAATCGTCCTCAGAAGCATCTTTAAAGCTTTTAAAACAAGTACGAAGGTACTCCTGAAAACTAACATGCTCTATGCCATGAAAATCAAGAGCCTTTTCAACGGGTAATTGCAGCGGTCTAATATCTGCCAATGCAGCAGGTATATTTCTATACTGCTCCAGCAGGTCACACCTTCTTTCTATATCCTCACTTGTAAGCTGCTCAAAATACACCTCATCAATAACATACTCAATAAACACATGGAAAGCCGAGTATTTCTCAAACGGAGAAATAAGGTAAAGTATTTTTTCATCACCATAAAAATCATTAAGATTTCTCATAAATGACATTTGATCGGAAAGAACATTCCTTATTATATTGCAGAAGTAATATGTCTCATAAAACCTTGCCTCAAGCATTACGATCTCTCAATCAACGAAGTCAATTACACATTATATGCTAGCTGGATGACGGGTACAGGCGTGTCGAAAAACTGTCGAATTTTATGGGCAGATATAGCCAGCAAGTAAGGCTTGAAAGCAGGAAATCTGCGGTATTGGGCAGGTAAGGGCTGTAATAGGCAGGTCATAAAAAGGATTCAAATCCCCCCGGCTCCACCAAATAAGCCTCTGAAGACCAAAAGGTTTTCAGAGGCTTTTTCTTTTTGCGTGTCCTTCCTGGCACTCCCAGCCTGACCACACACTCACCTCTCCCCATCCAGAAAGGCGATCAATGCCTGCACCCGGGCACTTCTGTCCTTGCGAATGGGCACCAGCAGTTGAATCGGTGCACTGCCGAAGGACCATTGCTCCAGCAAACGCACCAGCGTTCCTCGGGCAATGCCATCGCGGACATCCCATTCGGACCTCAGTAGCAACCCGTGGCCCTGCTCCGCCCACTGGCGGGCGATAACGCCGTCGTTGCATACCAGCGTTGGCTCGATCCTCACGGTTTGGCTGACGCCTGACCGGCGCACATGCCAGAGCGTCGCGTCCTCTTCATTCTCACGGATGCAGATGCAGCGGTGCGCAGCCAGCTCGCCGGGATTTTGCGGGCCGCCGTGGGTATCGAGGTATGCGGGGCTCGCGCAAAGCCATCGTTCATTGGTTGCCAGCGTTCGTGCGACCCATGAGCTATCGCGAACCGCGCCTATGTGGATCACCGCATCGCTGTCATGACGGTCCGGCCAAGGGGTTTCGCGCAGGTCCAGATGCACCTTGAGCGAGGGATGGCGCCGGGCGAACCTGGAAAGCAAGGGAGCCACGAATTTGCGCCCATAGCCGAACGAAGTGGCCAGACGCAGCGTTCCGGTCAGTTGCCCCTGAGGCTCGCGAAACGTTTCACAGAGGCCATCGATTCGCTCGAGAAGCGCGACGCATTCGGCGGCCAGTCGCTCCCCTTCGGCGGTCAGGCTGAGCCGCTGCGCATCGCGGTTCGCGAGCTTCGCGCCCAGGGCGGCCTCGAGCTTGCGCAGCCGCATCGACAGAGCAGGAGGCGTCACGTTGAGCATTCGTGCCGCGGCGCTCAGCGAGCCAGCTTTCGCCAACGTGGCGGCAAGGCGCATGTCTTCGACGGAGATCATTCAATTTTTCTTAAGGACTGATAAAGCCTGGTTGAACCACAGCTTAATGCAGGGTGAGTACGGTTGCACTTCGGCTCCCTACCCGAAGAAGACCAATGGACGCGTATCGACCCGCCAGGAAAACGTCAGACACCCCGCATGGCTCCCGCCCAACCACAGGCCCTGAACCTCAGGCAGGCTTTTCATGGACATGATCCTCGACTCGCAAACCCTCCTGATACTCGCAACCGTCGCGGTGGCGGCCGGTTTCATCGACACGCTCGCGGGCGGCGGTGGGCTCATCACCATTCCGGCGATGCTGCTCATGCAAGTTCCGCCCGTACAGGCAATCGCGACGAACAAGCTACAAGGCACTTTCGGCACATTGGCGTCGACGCTGACGCTGATGCGCAGGCGACAAGTGACCTGGGACGATATCAAGGCAGCCTGCCTGTCTTCGTTCATGGGCGCCTCGTTGGGCGCTGCGGCCATCCAGGTCGTCGATGCATCGGTGCTGGATCTGTTGATCCCCATCGTGCTTGTGAGCATCGGGCTGTACTTTCTGCTGGCACCAAGCGCAGGTACCGTGGAGCGCAAGCCCAGGATGGGCAGCGGCTTGTACAGGTCCTGCATCGTTCCGCTCATCGGCTTTTACGATGGCTTTTTCGGCCCAGGCACGGGCTCGCTCTTCTCGCTTGCCGAAGTCGCGCTGCGCGGCCGCAATCTCGTGCGTGCCACCGCCTCGGCGAAGGGCTTGAATCTCGCCAGCAACATGGCCTCGCTGGTGGTATTCATCATTGGCGGCAAGGTGCTGTGGATTCTCGGGGGCACCATGGCCATAGGGCAGGTGATTGGCGCTTATCTGGGCTCACTGGTGCTGATGACGGGAGGCTCCAGGCTGATCAGGCCGCTGATCGTGATCGTTTGCTTCGCCATGGTAGGCCGCTATCTGTATCAGCACCTCTGACGCCCCTCCCCGCCTCGGGCCCAATTCTCATCAGGGGCAGTTCAGGGTTGGCCCAAGGGCCACACGGGCTGATTACGATAATTACAATCACCCTGCCGAAGGGGTAGTGAGCCGAACAACGCGCATTATCGGCTCACCATTTGAGCCGAATAAATTGGCTGATCGGCTCATGCATGTGCAGTCCGCTTGAATAGCCTACCTAGAACTGTAAACAGCTCGAGTGCCGCATTTCAGCCAGCAGGTAGAGCAAGCGGCGCTACTGCACAGAAAACCGCATCTGATAACCGCTTCCGCTTTCGTGAGTTTGCCGACTTACGCTCAGCGTGGCGCCCTCGAACTCAACTGTCGCCTCTCGTCCACCGGTAATGGCCGAGGAGATACTGGAGGGCAAACGCTTGCCGAATGCGTTGGTGCTGAGCCTATGCGAAACACGCAAGAAAGCATTGTTAGCATCTGACATGGCCTGAGGGGGATTCACGTCAAACACCACCTGAAGCAGGGTTGCAGCCTCAGGTGTACCAGTGGCCACAAACGACAACTGATGAAGTGGCCCTACGCTCTCTCGCCCGAACCCAATAATCTCGCTGACACAGTGACCTTCAAGATCCTCGTTGACTGCCCAGCCGCTCGCGCCAAGCTTTTCAATGTCCAGATACTTACAGACCACCGCGGGGTCGTTCGAAGGAAGCTGGGCCATCGCCTCGGTTGAGACCATCGCGATAATTACTGCTACTACGATTGCTTTCATACTGACTTCCTGGTTAATGGATTGCGGGCATGGCGTTCGCCACGCCCGAGTTATCACCATCCAACACAACAGCGAATATGCAAGTGCCTGCCAGGCGACCTTACTGACGTCAGTGATCAGCACCAGCGGATCAGCCACAGCATTCGGCACGGTGGCTCGGTTTCCCTGGCCAGGTTCCAGCCTGAAGCAACCACGCATTGGAGGGCCGCTGCGGCAGGCCCCAGCGGACGCCAGTGATGCAGCCCAATACTCATGCGGGACCTGCTTGCCGGTGGTTACCCGCCCCACTCCTTACCTCCGACACCTCTCCCGCATCGCCGCCTTATGCGCGGCCTTCACCAGATCGCAGGCATCTTCGGTAAGCAGGTGGGCGGCTGCGCTGATGTTTTGTACGTCCATGGCGTCAGCATGGGCGATGGTCATGGCGGCGAGGCTGTGCAGCAGGCCGCGAACTGCGCTGAGGCGTTGCTGGGCGCTTTCGTGCAGGTCGATGTAGGAATGGCTGGTGTCGATCAGTAGTACGGGAGTGGTGGTTGGATTGCTGGAGAGTGGGATGAAGTCAGTCATGATGCTGCCCCCTTGAATTCAGGATGGCAGCGTGCGGACGGATTGGGGGCGTGGGTGTGCGTCATGGTTGTAGCTCCTTGATTTGGGGAGCTGCCACGGATCGCCGTCAAACGATTTAGGGTGGCAGCTGTGCGCGGGTTGACGGACCGGGAATCAAGGCACCCGGCGCACCCGAAGGTGCCCCACGCACAGCCGCCATGACACGACATCGCGGGCACAAAAAAAGCGCCTGCAATGGGTCTTGGGCGCTGTTGCGCCTTGATTTGCTCGGGCCGTCAAACCCGGTCGCTGGATTTACAGCGACGCGCGCAGGGTAGCGTGGGGAATGCTCAAGGGCAAGCCAGCACCCTCCGCGTAAAGGTTGCAATATGGATAGGAAACCGGCGCGCTGAACCAGACGCATCGGCAGTAGCTGGTAAAAGACATAAATGAAAATTCCGGCTCGCTTGCCGGCTTTGGGAGTTGCTGTCTTTGCGGCAATCAGCCTGCCCCTCACACTGCTCTCATGCCAATCCGTCAGTGCGAAAGAGGCCGATCTTTTCACGTACCGTCCTGCCAACCGCAAACAAATCCGCCCTTTCAACGCCGCACACCGAATAACGAGAGGGCGCGCACAAGCAGCTGAAATTTGTGCCATGCCTGTACGAATCGCTTCTATATTCTGCTGTTATGCGGGTCGCCCCAGAGCCCGCCCTTTAACCCAATATCAGGCCTCCCATGACTACACCCGCAGAACTGTTGGCACCCCTTCAAGGAAACGATGATCCTGATGCACGTGTGTTGCTGCAGATGGCGCAGGCCGGGGCGGATTTGAGAAAACCGCATGTGCCGGAGTTCGTCTTCGAGGTCGAGAAAGAGTCCGCGGCTCACGCGCTGGCAACCGAGCTGGCAAACCTCGACTACAGCGTGCAGATCTACGCCCCTGAGCAGTCAAACCCGGCCTATCAAGTGATTGCCATACGCACGATGGTGCTTGAACTGCATGCCCTGATTCAGCTTTCGGAGCGGTTCGAGTCCCTGGCGCAACGACACGGGGCGGTATATGACGGCTGGGGGGCGGAGATCGTCGAGTGAGGCAGGAGCCGGTGGCCGAGGTTGCACCTCGTAACGAGGTAGCCACTGCCTGCGCGGCATTGCACCGCGCAGGCTCTGTGCTCAGAACGCGATATTGAGCCCCAGACGAACACCGTGGTCTTGGTAACCATCGCCGACCTGCCCGGAGTAACCCAGGTCAAGACTCGCTTGCGGAGCGATCCTGGCGCTGACACCGAGTTGTAGAACCGCGGTGTCTCGGCTCACCGGTACGCCTTTGACGCTGAAGCTGTCGTTGCCAGCCAGACCAAGGCGGCGGCTTTCACTTGGCTCATCGAGCACGTGCTGCCACGCCAGGCTGCTCTGCACACTCAGCGGCACCCCGGCCACGCTAGCTGCTGGGGTGCTGGCACGCAGGCCAAGGCTGGAATAGGTTGCACGCGCCTTCTCGCTATCGCCGCTCAGCGCCGTGCTGCCACCTGTTTCGCGGAAACTGTCGCTGTCGACTTCGACATGGGCCAGGCCGACGAAAGGCTCCAGCGCCAGGTCACCCGCCTTGATCTCATAGCCCAACTCGCCGAACACCTGAGTGGTGCCAACGTTGTAGTCGGCTTTGACATGCTCCTCCAGGCTGCCGACCTTGACGTGGCGGCTGCTGTCCACGTCGCTCCAGGCATGCGAGGCGCCCACGCGCAGATGCAGCGCATCCCACTGCCCTCCCAGATAGGCCGTCAGCGACGTGCTGTCGACCTTGGCCGATGAGTTGCGCGCATCGGCATCCAGATCGCTGTTGCCGTAACCCGCAGCCAGGCCAGCACGCCAGGTGTCGTTCAGCGGCATGTCGATACCCAGCAATGCGCCCTGGGTATTGTGGTCGAGGTCGGCGACATTGCGGTTGCCGTTGCTGTCACCCCAGCTGCCGTAGCCCTGCACCCAGAAGGTCATGCCGCTGTCCGCATCGACATGCAGCACGCCTTCGCTCGGTGCCTGGCTCTGCGCATTGCGCAGGCGCGTACCAATGGCATCACGCACGTGGCGGCTGTCATCGAACATCGCGCCGCGGGTGCTGGCGTGGATTTCGCCAGACAAGCTGTCGTATGCAAGGCTCGCCTGATCGGCGCTCAACACCGCGACTGCGTCATACACGCTACCCGCGCCAGCGACATCGAGTGAGGAGGCCACGGCACGCTGGTTGTCGGTCTGTGCAACCGAGGCGAAGGCGATGTCGTTGCGGTTCAGAAGCAGCGTCGCACTGTTGCCCGTGTATGCCACCTGTGGCGTGAGGAAGGCCAGGTTGCTGCTGACGCTGCCGAAGGTACCGTTGAGGCTGGCGGCCTGAATGATGTTGTATTGGGTGTTCGACGCCCAGTTTCCAGCACCCGCCAGAACACTGAGGTTCGCGCCGCCCAGGGAGACGATACCGGTGGCGATGACTCGGTCGGAGCGACCGTCAGGTTCTGCTTCGATGATCAGTGTAGAGCCGCTGTTGAGGCTAAGGTCGCCGTTGATCCTGAGGGTACCGATGGAGTTACCCGGATCGAGAGTCGCACCACTGGCCAGGTTGACGTTGCCGATGATGGTACCGTGACCACCAAGCATGGCGCCCTGAGTGACCCCGATGTCGCTGGCCAGGGTGGCCGTAGAGCCCGCTGCTCCGCCGACAATCAGGCTGCCCTCGACTACGGTGGTGCCGTCATCGATCGTCGAATTGCCATTGAGTACCTGCTTGCCAGTACCGACCTTGGTCAATTGACCAGCCCCGCTGATCGAGCCGTCATAGACACTACTGGTCCCGCCGGTGCCCACTTGCAGCGTGCTGCCTGCCGCCAGCGCGAGCGCTCCCGAACCACTGAGGGCGTCGACTTTATTGAGCCCACCGACGCTGACCGAGGCAGTCGTGGCAACGTTCAGATCGGCGTTGCCCAGGGCAGTATTGCCAATCAGGTGCAAGGTACCGTTGAAGATATTCAGCGAGCCACCGAAGGTGTTGTTGCCGCTCAGGGTCAGCTCAGTGGTGCCCTGCTTGTTCAACGCGCCGTTGCCACTGATAACACCGCTGAGGGTCAGGTCATTGCTACCAGCCAGTGTCAGGCTGCCGTTGAGTTCCAATGCGTTGGCCAGGTCGATGACGGTGCTGTTGTCCAGGGTGGTGCCGCTGACGGTGACCAGTGCTCCGGTCCCCAAGGCCGCATTGCTACCGAACACCAGGGTTCCAGCACCGAGCAAGGTGCCACCGCTGTAGCTGTTGTTGCCGCTGAGGGTCAGCGCTGAGCTACCGGTCTTGATCAGGCTGCCGGTGCCGCTGATGCCCCCGCCGAGGGTCAGGGCGTTGGAGCCGACGAGGTTCAACCCACCGTCGAGCACCACAGCGTTGGCGAGGCTGACGTTGGCACTGCTGTCCAGCGCAGTGCCGTTGGCCGCTGTCAGCACACCGGTGCCGAGCGCCGCATTGTCGCCGACCACGAGCTTGCCGCCATTGAGCGCAGTGCCGCCGGTGTAGCCGTTGGCGGCGCTGAGCACCAGGGTGCCAGCGTCGTATTTGCCGAGGGTCCCCGTACCGTTCAGCGCTACCCCGAGGGTCGCGGTGGCGTTCGGATCGACGCGCACCGAGGCGTTGCCCAACGAACCGTTGAGCAGGTTCAGCGAACCCGCGGTACCGTTCTGCAGGCTGTACCCGTCGGTGACGAATTGCATGCCGGTGATGGTTTGCGCGCCGTTGACTGTCACGCTACCCGCCGCGCCTTGGAATACAGCGAAGTTGCTGGTCCAGACCCGATTGCTGGTGCCGTTGACGTCGGTCCAGTTGGTGGTGCCGGTGCCCCATGCACCGCTGCCGCCATCGACCGCCCCGTTGGCGACCAGTTGATTGCCGTCCCAGAACTGCACAGTAACGCCCGGCACGGTGACCAGCAGGTTGATCTGATTGGCCTGCGCGGTTTGTAGCTGCAGGTCGCCTGTGCTGACGCTGCCCGGTACGGTGCCGATAAGCATGCCGTTGTCGGTCAGGCCGCCGGTGTAGTCGATCAGGCGGTACACGCCGTTGCCGAAACCACCGATGTCGCTGACGTTGAGGGTACCGTCGAGGGTCAGGTTGCCGCCTACGTTGACCAGTGCATTGCCGCCACCGGACACCGGAGTGCCGAGGCCGACATCGAAGTTCGAGTTAGCGCTGAACGCCAGCGAACCCACCGACAGGGTGCTGCCGGTCACGCCAGCCAGATTACCGCCATCGGCCACCGTCACGGCGCCAGTCACTGCGCCGCTACCGCTGAGGGTACCGCCGCTGTTGACCAGCACATTGCTACTGGCCAGCGAACCGTTGACCTGCAAGGTCCCCGCATTGACGTTGGCATCGCCGGTCAGGTCGCTGATGCCACTCAGGGTCACGCTGCCAGTGCCCAGCTTGGTCAAACCGCCGTCACCGCTGAGAACGCCGGCGAAAGTGCTGCTGACGTTGCTGCCGCCGACGCTCAGTGTATTGCCAGTGCCGATCAGCGTGGTACCGCTGCCCGTCAGGCTGGCGAGGCCGGCCGATGCGCCGAGATTGAGCGCCGCGCCACCGCCAAGATTGACAGTGGAATCGTTGCCCAGCGCCGTGCCGCTGAGGGTGGTGAGGCTGCCGGACAGCACATCGAAGGTGCCGCTGAAGGTGTTGTTACCGCTCAACGTCACATCGGCCAGACCATTCTTGGTCAACGTGCCAGCCCCTGCGACCACACCGCCGAGGGTCAGGTTGTTGTTGCCGGCCAAGCTCAGATTGGAGTTGAGGTTGACGTTATTGGCGAGCACCAGCGGTGCTGAATTGTCGAGGGTCGATGCACCCGCCACGGTCAGTGCGCCGGAACCCATCGAGGCTCCAGTGCCGAGTGTCACCGTACCGGCGTTCAGCGTGGTACCGCCGCTATAGGTGCTGATGCCGTTGAGGGTCAGGTTCGACGCGCCATTGTTGATCAATCCGCCCGCGCCGCTGACCACACCTGCAAGGGTCAGGTTGTTGCTGCCGGTGTTGCTCAGGTTGGCGTTGAGCACGACGCTGTTGCCCAGGCTCAGCGCACTGTTGCTATCCAGCGCCGAGGCGCCCGCCACGGTCAGGTTGCCCAGGCCCAGCGCCGAGTTGCTGCCAACGGACAGGCTGCCAGCGTTCAGGATGATGCCACCGAGAAAACTGTTGTTGCCGCTCAGAGTCAGGTTGGCCGCGCCGTTTTTGCTCAGGCTGCCGGCACCGTTGACCGTGCCGGCAAGCGTCAGATCCGCCGTGCCGTCAATGCCGAGATTGCCGGCGAGGTTGACCGCGTTGTTCAGCGAGACCCCGGCGCTGGCGTCCAGCGTGGTGCCGCCCGCCGCATTCAATGTGCCGGAGCCCAGCGCCGAGTTCGACGCCAGAATCAGTCCACCGGCGTTCAGCGCCACCGGGCCGAGGAAGGTATTGCTGCCGCCGAGGGTCAGGTTGGCCACGCCGTTTTTGATCAGGCCGCCGGTGCCGCCAATCACGCCGTCGAGGGTCAGGGCATTGCTGCCGACCACGGTGAAGTTGCCATTGAGCGCCGCCGCGTTGGCCAGAGTCACCGCTGCGTTGCTGTCCAGTTGCGTGCCGGCATTGGCCGTCAGCGTGCCGGTGCCGAGCGCGGTGTTGCTACCGACGATGATCCTGCCGCCGTCCAGTTGCGTACCACCGGTATAAGCGTTGGCACCGCCGAGTACCAAGGTGCCTGCGTCGAGCTTATTGAGAATGCCGCTGCCATCGATATTGGCGTTGATGGTCGCCGTCACACCCGGATCAACGCGCAACGAAGTGGTGCCGCCTGTGCCGTTGAACGCCGTCAGTTGCCCCGCCGTATCGTTGACTACGTTGTAGCCATCGGTGAGGAATTGCATGCCGGTGAACGCTTGCGTGCCGTTCACCGTCACGGTGCCGGCGGTGCCTTGGAACACCGCGAAGTCGCCTACCCACGGCTGATTGACCAGACCATTGGCATCGGTCCAATTAGTGCCGACCGCGCTCCAGGTACCGCTGCCGCCATCGACCACGCCGTTGGCAATGGTCTGGCTGCCGTCCCAGTAACGAATGTTGACGTTCGGTGCCGACACTTGAATGTTGATCTGATTGGCTATGCCAGTCTGCACCACCAGATCGCCGAGGCCGTAGCTAACCGGCACGCTGGCGACATCGAGGCCCAGATTGGTCAGGGCGCCGGTGTAGTTGAACAGGCGATATACGCCGACGCCAAAACCGCCGGCATCGGTGACATTGAGATTACCGTTGAGGGTCAAGTTACCGCCAACGTTCATCAGCGGCGTGGTCGACGGCGTGCCCAACGCCACATCGACGTTGCTGCCAGCCGCGAGGGTCAGCGCACTGGCGGACAGTTGGTTGCCCGACGACAATGCCAGATGAGCGCCGCTATTGACGTTGACACTACCAATCGCCGAACCGGTGCCGGTGAGGGTACCGCCGGTGTTGACGTTGACCTGCGCACTGGCCAGCGAACCGCTGAGGTCGACGATGCCGCCGTTGATCGCGGTGTTGCCAGTGATGCCGTTGATCCCAGTGAGGTTAAGGGTACCCGTGCCGACCTTGATCAGGCCGCCGCTGCCACTGAGGTCGCCGTCGAATGTGCTGGTGACGTTGCCACTGCCGACGGTCAGCGTGTTGCTGCCGGTGAGCTGCACACTACCGCTGCCGGTCAGTGCGCCGAGGCTGGCATCGCTGCCCAGATTGAGGCCGGCGCCAGCGCTGACGTTGACGCCAGAGGTGTTGCCCAGCGCATTGTTGTTGAGGGTAGTGACGCTGCCGGACACGATATCCAGCGCGCCAGTGAAGGCATTGTTGCCGGCTAGGGTCAGGTCGGACAACCCGTTTTTGGTCAGGCTGCCGGCGCCGTCAATGATGCCGTTTAGGCTAAGGTCATTGTTGCCCGCGACGGTCAGCCCAGCGTTGAGCGTCAACGCATTGCCGATACCGAATGCGGCACTGTTATCAAGTGCTGCCGCGCCACCAACGATCAGCGCCCCGCTGCCCAAACCGCTAGCGTTACCCAACGTCAGCGTGCCGGCATTGAGGGTGGTACCGCCACTGAAGGTGTTGTTGCCGTTGACGGTCAGATTGGCTGCGCCGTTCTTGATCAGTTGGCCAGTGCCGCTGGTGACGCCTCCGAGCGTGAGGTTTTGCGTGCCGCCAACGGTCAACGCGGCATTCAGGACGACGACGTTGTTGAGGCTGACCAGCGGCGAGTTGCCGTCCAGCGTTGCAGCGCCAGCAACTGTCAACGCACCGACGCCCAGCGCCGAGCTGTTGCCGACTGTCAGCGTACCGGCGTTTAGCGTGGTGCCGCCGAGGTAGTTGTTGGCAGCGTTGAGAATCAGATTGGCCGCGCCGTCTTTCACCAGACGGCCAGCGCCGCTGACCAGCCCGGTCAGGGTCACATTCGCCGTGCCGCCGATGTTCAAGGCACCGGCGAGCGCCACGGCATTGTTCAGGCTGACGGCCGTATTGGCATCCAGCGTGGTGTTGCTCGCCGTGTTCAACGTTCCGGAACCCAGTGCTGTGTTGCTGCCGACAATCAATTTGCCAGTGTTCAACGCGGTGTTGCCAAGATAAGTGTTGGCGCCGTTGAGGGTCAGGTCGGCAGCGCCATTCTTGGTCAGCCCACCGACACCGGCGACCACGCCACCGAGGGTCAACGCATTGGTCCCCCCCAGGATTAGAGTGCCGGCGAGGTTGACGTTGTTGGCCAGGGTGGCAGCAGTGCTGGCATTGAGCGAGGTGCCATTCGACGCGTTCAGTGCGCCGGTGCCGAGTGCGGTGTTGGAGCCGACCACCAGCGAACCGGCATTCAGCGCCGTGGTGCCGGTGTAGGTGTTGTTGCCATTGAGGGTCAGGCTGGATGCGCCGGTCTTGGTCAGGCCGCTGCTGCCGCTGATCAGGCCGCCGAGCGTCAGTGCTCCCGTGCCGCCAGCCGTCAATGTGCCGCCGAGGCTGATGGCGTTGGCCAGGTTGATCGTGCCCGGTGCGCTCAGCGTTGTCGCGCCGGTGACGTTGAGGGTGCCGGTACTTAAAGCCTGATTGTTGCTGACCTGCACCGTACCTCCATTGAGCGTGGTATTGCCCAGATAGGTGTTGGCAGCGCTGAGGTTCAACTGGCCGACGCCGAGTTTGGTCAGGCCACCACTGCCGGAAATCACCCCGCTCAGTGTGGTCGCGTTGGTGCCTTGCAGCGTCACGCCGCCAGCGCCGAGGGAAATCATATTGCCGATGTTCAACCCGGCATTGCTCGCCTGCAGAATCCCGCCGTTGGAGGTGATCACGCCGCTGCCGAAGGTGGCGCTGTTGTTGAACTGGGCGACACCGCCATTGAGCGTGGTCGCGCCGCTGACCAGAGGCCCCTGCAAGGTCCAGGTGCCACTGTTGAGGGTCAGGTTGTTAAAGTTGACGTAAGTGGCGCTCGAGGCAGTGCCGACACCGGTGGTGCCACCGCCGACGCCGACCGGATTTTGCAGGATCAGGCTGTTGGTGCCGCCGGCGCCGCCATCGACCGTGCCGGTCGGGGCGAAGGTCAGGTTGATGCCGATCAGTCCACCCAGACCTACACTGATCTGCACGCCGTCTCCGACCTGCACCGAGGAACCGGTCACCGCGGTAAAGGTGTTGGTGCTCGCCGCGCCCATCGAGACACCGCCAGTAATAGCACCCGCGTTGGTGAAGGTATTGCCTGCCGCTGACGTCTCGAACGCAACACGACCGTTGATGACGCCGGTGCTGCTGTTGGTCATGCTGACTTGCGAGCCACCGTAGACGCCAATCACCGGCGTATCGGCCAGGGTGATGCCACCGACAGACAAACCGGTTGAGGTGATGGTGCCGTTGTTGGTGATGGTGGTGGTACCGGCAGCGGCATTGTTCACGGCGATGCCCAAGCCGTCGATGCTGGTCAGGTTGAGGCCCAGCAGCATGCCCGTGCCGCGAATGATACCGCTGGCATTGTTGAGCACGCTGACCGTGCTTGTTGCGCCGGTGCCGATGAACGCACCGCCGCTCAACACCGAGACCAGCCCCAGTAGCGCCGGATCGATAGTGCCGGAGTTGTTCAGGGAAATGTTCACCCCGGTCAGGTCCATCACGTGGCCGCCGAGGGTCGCATTCATCTGCGCGCCGGAGTTGACGTTGACCGTCAGGCCGCTGGTAGCGCTGGAGAAGTTGTTGAGAAACAGCGGCAGGCTCGGCACACCGGTGCAGGTAACCGTCGATCCGCTGGTGCTGCAGGTAGCAAAGGCGGTTGGACTGAATCCCGCGCCGAGGAGCAGCGCGGCCAACGCCAACTTGCCTGACCGTCGGGAGCCCTTGCGGCAACGCTTGCTGAGCTCATGAGTGACCGCCCAGCAACCCAACGAAGCATTCCATACCAACGCAAATACGTGATTCATTGCGACCACTTCCTTGTAGTTTGAAAACACTCCCGATGGAGTCATGCGGGACTGAGTGAACAAACCGTCGCTTAAATACAGCAGCAAAAATGAAAAATGGTAGCGCTTGGCCATTTATATTTAAGGTGGCGTCTCCTTTTGCGACGACCGGCAGGCAAAGGCATGTGAGGCCTGTGATCGAATAACTCTCGGGAGGCATGCCTCGGCCAGCCTTCTGAGTATTTCGGAGGGTCACTCGAGCCACCTGTAAGCCAAGGGTATCGATCCGCCAAACCAGAAACGAAAAAGCCCAGCACACTGGCTGGGCTTGCGGCTCACTGACGTTCTGCGATCAGTCGGTCTTGGCGCTGCCTTCTTCCCGATCGGTCATCGCATCCTGATCGGAGCCGGGGTTGCCGGGCGGGGGCGTCCAGTCGACGCGGTGCTTTTTGGCTTCGGACTCGTCAGCGCCCTGCTTGGGCTCGGACTCGGCATCGTCGAGCCCGGAGCCGTGGCCTTGGCCAGCGTCGGGCGTCTTGCGTGAAGGGCCCTGGTAAGGCGCTTCCGGGCCGTTGTTGTCTTCGACTGTCATGACAGATCTCCCGTGTCGGCGCGGAACATCCGCACCTATGCATCTGAAGGCACGGGTGGAGATGAAGTGCCATGGCTTCGACGGACGGCAACGATGGGTGGCGATCACGGGCGCGATGCGCTGGCTAGCATCGCATCGCGCCAGGGTGACGCCTACAAACACGCTTTCCATCCTGCAGCGGTGCGGCGCTTGCCCTTCAATCCGCAGCAGGCGCGCCGTAACGCCAGCGGGTGAAGTTGTGCAGGGTCAGCAGGCCGCAGATGACCATCAGCGGAATCAGCAGCACGCCGGAGATGATCGAGCCCCACCAGGCGACGTTGGACTGCCAGGTTCTGCCTTTACCTTCCGCCACGATCACCAGGCGCGTGGCCACTTCGCCAAAGCGCGCATCGGGTGTCAGCACGTTCACTTCGAGGTTGTAGTCCCCTGGCTCCATGGGGATGTGCGAGACGGCGCGGGTGATCTCGTTGCTGCCGTAGCTGGTGAGCTCCTGGGCCACGTCGCCCTGCCCCGCAGAGATCAGTTCGCCTGCCGGTGTGCGCAGCTTCCACGCCAGGGTCATCGGGGCGGGTGGGTATTCGACCCACTGTTCGTTTTCCCAGATCGGCCCGCCGGACAGCTTGCGCACGGTATACAGCGGCAACTCATCGGTGGAGAACACCACGGCCAGGGTATCGAACTCGAGCGTTCGGGCCTTGACCGGAAATTCCAGGGTGGCGCCTTCATCGAGGCGGATCGGTACGTCCAGCGGCAGCGTCGTCGCCCAGACGGAGAACAGACGAAGCGCGACAACCGACAGCAACAGGCTCAGGCCCAGGCTGCCCCAGAGGATCGCTTTGCTCTTGTGACTCAATGCTCGACTCCCTACAGACCGATCCAACCGAAAAAGAGCTGCAAGGCTACTCGATATGCCTGCGTGGATCACCTTCCGCAATGCGCGGTTCACGCACGCGAGCGCTATGCAGCCTCGACATGACCGGCCCTGCCGGTGTTACCGCCCGCCACCTCTCCCACCCCCAGTGCCCGATTAACGTGCACCTCGCCACCTGTTGCTTCATTAGGTGACACCTCGCCTTTGCCCAATGCCAGGCGCGCCACCCACCACCATTGGCTAACCCGTTGTTGCGCCAGCACAAACACTCGGACGAGCACCTGTGGCTCACTAATTGCTTTGTTTGGATAAACGGATAATTGGATACATTTATTCAGGAAAGCCTATGCACAGCGCTCCGCTCTACACCCACCGCCAGCCCGTTACCGCCGAAGAAGAGGCTTACAACTTTCTGCTCGCGGCGATCTGCGCGGGTCGTTACCGCAAGGATGACCGCCTGGTGGCCGAGGACATCGCCACTGAAATAGGCACCAGCCGCATGCCCGTGCGCGAGGCGTTTCGGCGCCTGGATGCACAAGGGCTGGTCACCCTGCGACCCAATCGCGGGGCCATCGTCAGTGGTCTGGACATCGAGCAGATGAACGAAGTCTTCGAGATGCGCAGTGCCCTGGAAGGCTTGGCGATACGCGTTGCGGCCAGCAAGGTCACCGAGCGGCACCTGACCATTCTGAAGCGGCTGCTCGATGACATGGACGAGTGCCGCGACGACACCGCGCAATGGGTCGTGCGGCACCGCAACTTCCACGAATACCTGTGCAGCCTCAGTGAACGCCCGCGGCTGATGAAGCAGATCGTGGCGCTCTACTCGCTGATCGAGGCACCCATGCGCCTCTGGCTCGAACATGGCGACAAGCCGCTGAGCGGCCGTGAAGAACACGAACAGATTCTGCTAGCGCTGCGCACCCGCGACGCGGACCTCGCCGAGCGGGTGATCCGCGGGCACATCGAAGGCACGCTGCCGGCACTGACTCTTTTTCTGCAAGCCGAACAATAAAAAACGGGCCGACCCGAAGCGGGTCTCGCCCAGCCGAACTTCTTGACTGCTGCCCTCCCCATCAACAGCAAACGGAGTTTCACCATGCGCCCTTCGTGTTCCCTCATCGCCGCGGTCACCTTCGGTCTGGCCTCCTCGTTCGCCTCGGCCGCCGTGGTGGTGCCCGATCGCCTGAAAGATGCCGACAAGCTGACCTATTGCTCCGGGATGGACTCCCCACCGCTGGTGTCCTTCGACGCGGCGCAGAAACCGCAAGGGCTCGCCGTGGACCTTGGTTTGCAGATCGCCAAACGGCTGGGTGACAAGCAGGTGTCGTGGCGGGTCATTCCCTTCTCCGGGCTGGTGCCTGCCCTGCTGGCCAGCCAGTGCGACCTGATCGTCGATCAGCTGTTCGACAAGCCGGAGCGGCGCGAGGTCATCGACATCGTCAATTACATGTACTCCAGCCAGTCGGTGGTGGTCCCCAAGGGCAATCCGAAGGGCATCGAGGCGCTGGACGACCTGTCCGGTCACAAGGTCGCCGTGCTGAACGGCTCGACCATCAAGACCCTGCTCGACGCCGAGAACGAGACACTCGCCAAGGCCGGCAAGCCGCCCATGAAGCTGGTGGTCTACAACACCGACACCGATGCCTTCCAGGCTCTGCGCATCAGCCAGGTAGACGCCTATGGCACCACGGTGGAAACCGCAGGCTACTACGCTGCCATGGCGCCGGACCTGTTTCAGGAAGGCGTACCGGCGTTCGGTCGCATCCTTACCGGCATCGGCATCCGCAAGGACGACCCGCAACTCTCCGCCGCCGTCCAGCAGGTGATCACCGACATGCGTGCCGACGGCAGTTATGCACAGCTGCTCGGCAAGTGGCACGTCGACAGCGACAAGCTGGACTGAGGAGCGGATCGATGAATTTCAATTGGGACATATTCTGGCAGTACCTGCTGCAGCCCAGTGACGTTTACCTGAACGCCCTGTGGCTGACCTGCGTGATCGCCGTTCTGTCCATGACCCTGGGCTGCGTGCTGGGGCTGATCGCGGCCCTGATGCGCCTGTCGGGCAACCCGCTGCTGCAGTACCCGGTGCGTTTCTACGTCTGGCTGATGCGTGGCACGCCACTGCTGGTGCAGATCGTGTTCCTCTACACGGCCCTCGCCGCCGGCGGCATCTTCCGCTTCGAGGACATCGACCTCGGCTGGGTGGTGATCCCTGGCAACATCCAGGCAGCGATCATCGCCCTGGGCCTCAACGAAGGCGCCTACATGGCGGAAATCATTCGTGCCGGCATCGCGGCGGTGGACAAGGGTCAGTACGAAGCCGGGCGTTCGCTGGGCATGACCTTCGCCAAACTCATGCGCCGCATCGTGCTGCCCCAGGCGTTCCGGGTCATCGTGCCGCCGCTGGGCAACGAGTTCAACGTGATGCTCAAGAACA
The DNA here is from genome assembly GCF_052958135.1 of Pseudomonas sp. SZ40. Taxonomy (NCBI): domain Bacteria; kingdom Pseudomonadati; phylum Pseudomonadota; class Gammaproteobacteria; order Pseudomonadales; family Pseudomonadaceae; genus Pseudomonas; species Pseudomonas sp. SZ40. The sequence goes on from NZ_JBQWIF010000010.1 coordinate 88,325, forward strand.
CCACGCTGGTCAGCGTGATCGGCGTGCAGGAGCTGCTGCTCAGTACCCAGATGATCACCTCGGCCACCTTCCGGGTGTTCGAGCTGTACCTGGTGGTGGCGATCTACTTCCTGCTGCTGACGACGCTCTGGGGCTTCTTCCAGAGCTGGCTGGAGCGGCGCTTCGGGCAATCCGACCGGCGCCCCGCCACGGCCTCGAAGCGACTGTTCGGCAGCTACACGGCAAAACTTCTGAGGGGGCGTTGAGATGCACAGCACGAGTCAGGAGTCGGTCATCGAGGCCCTGGATATCCACAAGTCCTTCGGTGATCTGCAAATCCTCAAAGGCGTGTCACTGCGGGTGAAGCGCGGCGAAGTGGTGGTACTGATCGGCGCCTCGGGCTCCGGCAAGACCACCTTCATCCGCTGCATCAACCTGCTCGAAGAGATCCAGAGCGGGCGCATTCGGGTCAATGGCCAGCCGATGGGCTACCGCGAGCGTGCCGACGGTTCGCTGGTGCGCGACAGCGAGCGCAACATCGCTCGGCAGCGCCGCGACATCGGCATGGTATTTCAGCGCTTCAATCTGTTCCCGCACATGACCGCCCTGGAAAACATCATCGAAGCGCCCATCCAGGTACTGGGCGTTGCCCGCAAGGCAGCCCTCGAACAGGCCCGCGCCCTGCTCGCCCAAGTGGGCCTGGCGGACAAGGCCGATCACTACCCATCGATGCTTTCCGGTGGCCAGCAGCAGCGCGTGGCCATCGCCCGGGCGCTGGCGATGAAACCCCAGGCCATGCTCTTCGACGAACCCACCAGCGCCCTGGATCCGGAAACGGTCGGCGAAGTGCTGCAGGTGATGAAGCAGCTCGCCGAGCAGGGCATGACCATGGTGGTGGTCACCCACGAAATGGGCTTCGCCCGCGAAGTGGCCGATCGGGTCGTGGTCCTCGACCAGGGCGAACTGATCGAAGAAGGCCCGCCGCAACAGATTTTCAGCAACCCCACCCATCCTCGCACTCAAGCCTTTCTCAGCCGCGTGCTGTGAGCCTTACCAGGAGATGACGATGCGTTTATCGAAACTGTTCGCAGCACTGTGTTGTGCCACCGTTGCGCCCATGACACTGGCCGCCGCACCGGTGGTCAAGGTGTACAACTGGTCGGACTACATCGGCCCCGAGACGCTGAAGAACTTCGAGAAAGACAGCGGCATCAAGGCCCAGTACGACATCTTCGACACCAACGAAATGCTCGAGGCCAAGCTGCTCTCCGGGCGCTCCGGCTATGACGTGGTGGTGCCCTCCAGCCAGTTCCTGTCCAAGCAGATTCGCGCCGGTGCCTACCAGCCGCTGCAACCCGAACTGCTGGATAACTGGAAGCACCTCGACCCGCGCCTGATGGAGCGCCTGGAAGCCGCCGACCCGGGCAATCGCTACGCCGTGCCCTACATGTGGGGCACCGTGGGCATCGGCTACAACGAGGAAAAAGTTCGTGCCGTACTCGGCAAGGACGTGCAACTGGACTCCTGGTCCATGGTCTTCGACCCGCAGAACCTGGCCAAGCTGAAAAGCTGCGGGGTGGCCTTCCTCGACGCACCGGTGAAGATCATTCCCCAGGCCATGCTCTACCTCGGCCTGGACCCCAACAGCGTCAAGCCCGAGGATTACAAGCAGGCCGCCAAACTGCTCACGACCCTGCGCCCCTCGGTGACCTACTTCAGCTCGTCGAAATACACCGCCGACCTGGCCAATGGCGATATCTGCGTGGCCATCGGTTACTCCGGCGATGTGATCCAGGCGCGCAGCCGCGCGAAGGAAGCCGGCAAGCACACCGATATCCGTTACCTGATCCCCAAGGAGGGGGTGAACCTCTGGTTCGACATGCTGGCGATCCCCAAGGATGCCGGCAACGTCGCCAACGCACATGCACTGATCAACTACCTGCTGCGCCCCGACGTGATCGCGCCAATCAGCGACTACGTGGGCTACGCCAACCCCAACAAGGACGCCACGGCGTTGATGGACCCCAAGGTCAGCGGCGATCCCGGGGTCTACCCCAGCGATGACGTGATCGGCCGAACGTTCGTTTCCGCCGACCTGCCGGAAAACATCCAGCGCCTGATCACCCGTGAATGGAACCGGATCAAATCCGGCCAATGAATCCGTTTCGAAGAGCTTCCGCCATGTTGAAATTCTCTGCCCACGAATACCCCTACCCTTCGCAACGCCAGAGCGTCTTCGCCCATCGTGGCATGGTCGCCGCCTCTCAACCGCTGGCCGCCCAGGCCGGCATCGAAATCATGCAAAAAGGCGGTAACGCGATCGACGCCGCCATCGCCACGGCGGCCGCACTCACCGTGGTCGAACCCACCGGCTGCGGCCTGGGCGGCGATGCTTTCGCGCTGGTCTGGTGCAAGGGCCAACTGCATGGCCTCAACGCCAACGGCCATGCCCCCGCGGGCCTGAACATCGAGGCCGTGAAGGCTGCCGGGCATGAGCAGATGCCGCTGTATGGCTGGACGCCAGTCACCGTACCGGGCTGCCCTTCGGCCTGGGCCGAGCTGTCGCAGCGCTTCGGCGCTCTGCCCTTCGCCGACCTGCTGCAACCGGCCATCAGTCTGGCGCGAGGCGGCTTCCCGGTGTCGCCGGTGGTCGCCCACCAATGGCAGATCGCGCTGGACGAATTCAGCCCGCATCGTGATGCAGCACTGGACGCCTGGTTCGACACCTTCCTGATCGATGGCCGGGCGCCAAGGGCAGGGGAAATTTTCCGTAACGAGGCGCAAGCACGCACCCTCGAAGAACTGGCCAGCAGCCAGTGCGAAAGCTTCTATCGCGGGGCCTTGGCGCAGCGTCTGGATGCTCATGCCAGGGCCACCGGCGGTTATCTGCGCGCCACTGACCTCGAGACCTATCGAGCGCAGTGGGTGGAGCCGATCCATGTCAATTATCGGGGCGTGGATGTCTGGGAAATCCCACCGAGCGGACAGGGGCTGGTGGCCCTGATGGCGCTGAAGATTCTCGAAGGCTTCGACTTCGATCACCGCGACAGCAAGCGCACCTGGCACCGCCAGCTGGAAGCCATGAAGCTGGCCTACAGCGACGGCCTGCACTACATCACCGACCCCCTGCACATGCGCGTGGCGGTAGCCGACCTGCTGAGCGACGCCTACAGCGAGCGGCGACGCGGGCAGATCGGTGAGCAGGCGCTTGCCCCGGCCCATGGCGATCCCCATGCCAGCGGCACCGTGTACCTGGCAACGGCCGACGCGCAAGGCAACATGGTGTCGTTCATTCAGAGCAACTACCACGGCTTCGGCTCCGGTGTGGTGCTGCCCGACAGCGGCATCGCCCTGCAGAACCGCGGCCAGGAATTCAGCCTCGATCCGCAGCACGCCAACTGCCTGGCGGCGGGCAAGAAGACCTTCCACACCATCATCCCCGGCTTCCTGACCAAAGGCGGCGAAGCCATCGGCCCGTTCGGGGTGATGGGCGGCTACATGCAACCACAAGGGCACGTGCAGATGGTCATGAACCTGGTGGACTTCGGCCTCAACCCGCAGGCGGCTCTCGACGCGCCTCGCTGGCAATGGCTGGGCGGCATGAAGGTCGGCATCGAACAGGCCGCCTCCCGGGACCTGGCCAACGCGCTGAGCAGAATGGGCCACGACGTGCAGATCGCCTGTGACTCGACCGACTACGGTCGCGGGCAGATCATCGTTCGCGACCCGCGAACCGGCGTTCTGTGCGGCGGCACCGAGCCACGGGCCGACTCGCACATCGCCGCCTGGTAACGCCTGCCGCCAGGGCTTGTGCCTGCCCCAGTCGCCCGGTGGCTCTGCCGACTGGGGCCGCGCTCACCTGGGCGTTGCCGCCACCATGAGAAGGCGCCCCGGCTACGTTCAGTGGCGTATCGCCCGAATGCTGCGAATGTCGGAAAAGAACAGCTCGTCCGGGTAAGGGCTGGGGTCATCGACGGCCTTGGTCATCAAGTAGGCCTCGTCGGAAACGCCCGCCATCGGTAGCACGACACCCACCACGTGCACGCGATACCAGTATGACCGGGGTTCATCATCCCACTGCAGTTCGACGAGTACCGTCTTGCCCATATAGGCCAGGGCATGGGCTGCATCTGGCAATGGCGTCTGATCGGACATGGCGTGTGGTCTCCTCCTTGAATACCGGTTGCGAATGGCACACTGGCGGAGCCTGCGCGATAGCCAAGTGCGTGTGCCCGGTGGGTTCCTTCCATCGGGTGGGCCTTTGCTGCACTATGCGCGATTCGTTGCAAAGCGCTGCTTTGCGTAAAAATCACCCCGCGTAAAATCTACACCAGCAGCAAGTCTGCGTAAAGTTTACGCAAAATGATTTATACCTATATGGATTTGGTTCGGGATAGAGCCCTTCAATTGATAAAGGCGGTCGGGCCCAAACGCCTCAGTGAAAAGGGCGGGAAGAATTACGATCGCTGGCGAAATATCAGCAGCGAGAAGATTCGGATCGGCACCGAAGAAATCGGCATTCTGGCGGAGGCCTTCCCCGAGTATGCGCTTTGGCTGGTGAGCGGCCGCGTGGAGCCGGAGAACGGGCACCGCAGCCCCGACTACGACGACGCCAACCGAACCTGATCATTGCATCGCAAGATGGCGATCTCTCAACGAGTCGCCTCCCTACCGACTACCAGCCCCAGGACCCGACCGGCGCAACTGCTCACGGGCCGGTCGAGCACAGGGTGATCAGAGGCGTCAGGTTGCCTTACGCCATCTGGGTATCGAGGTTGGCACCATCCCCCTTGTAGTCGTCGTGCACCAGGTGATCCCAGCCGTTTTCCGGCAGGCGACCTTCCTCACGGTAGAACGCGTATTCCTCTTCGCGGTACTCGAAGATGCTCTGGTCATCCGGTGCGTCCCGCTGGGCATAGTTGTACATGTAGTCGTCGAGGAACTCGTAGCGCTGCAGCCCGTTCTCGGTGAGCAGGCCCTGGGTATCCAGGTCCTTGAACAACTGATCGAGGTCGGCACGGTGGGCATCCATGCGGTTGCTGTGCTTGATGTCTTCGACGATCAGGAACGGCGTCAGCGCCACGGTCAATGCAGCGCCAGCCCACAACAACGGCCCGGCAAGAGCCCTGGCGGCATTGGAGCCCATCAGCGCGGCCATCTGCGCACCGCCGCCAGCGACGTTGAAGGCGCCAGCAGCCACGGTGATCGCCCCCTGGGCGATGGCGACCTGGTCGTTGCTGCCCATCCCGGATTTGATCTTCAGGCCGCCGAGCACCAGATCGGCAACACCCGTGAAGCTGTTGGCGCCCGCATCCATGATCCGCAGGAAAGCGGAAATACCACGGCTGGTCGGCGTGCTGCCGTTGAGCCCGGGGTTCTTGGCGAAGCCATCACGGAAGCCATCGTTGATGGTCTTGAGTTGCTCGTCGGACATGTTGAGCTTTTCGGCGAGCTTCTCTTTGTTGTCGATGGGCGCGGCATCGACGGCACTGTTGAAGTCCTCGTAGAGCTTCTTCACCTCGCCCTGGATCACGCTCATGTTGTGCCCGGCGCCGCCGGGTGCATCCTTGCCGAATATCTGTGGCAGCGACTTGTCCAGGCCGAGCATCTGGTTGGTCTGGGTGCCACGGATGTTGTCGTAGATGTTGCTGCCCAGATTGACGAAGTGCTGGCCGGCGCCCAGCACACTGACGAAGTCCTTGGCGATGGCCAGGCGCTCTTCCGGCGTATCGGCCAGGGTGCCGCCCTTGCCGGCCAGTTGGTAGATGCCCGACGCCAGGGAGATCAAGCCACCAGTTGAACCCAGTGCTCCGTTGGCGTTGAGCTCGGTGATGGTCTTCAGCATGCTGCCGTGAGCGCCCTCGCCCAGGGTCTTGTAGACGTCCTTGCCCATGACCTTGTCGATGTCGGCCGAGGTCACCGTGCCATTCTTGGCGAAGGTCGCACCCAGTTCCTTCAGGGCATCGCCGAAGGCCTTGGCGGTCTGCTTGTTGCCGAGAAATTCCTGAACGAAACGCTCCGTTTCCACGGTGCGGCGGGTCATGTCGATGCCGCCTTTCTTCAAGGCGGTGAGCAGTGTCTTGATGGTGTCCTGAGTGGCCAGGGCAGTGTTGTCATCGCTGATCAGCGATGGGTCGGCCATCAGTTTGTCGAGGTCCATGGTGGTGGCATCGATCATCATGTGCTGCGAGAACTGCGCGGCCTTGTCGGGATCGAACGCCGTCAGGGACGCGTAGGTCTTGGCGATGTCCGCCTCGGCCAGATCGCCCAGGCCCTTCTCTTTCAGGTCGGCGATATAACGCGAATACTCCTCGGAGAATGCCGTGTCTTCGAGCTTCTCGCGCACGCCGTCCTTATCGGGCAAGGCATCCAGCGCCTTGTCCTGCTGGGCCTTGAAATCCTTCTGCACGCTTTGCGAGCCGAACAATTGGCCGATCTGCTCGTCGAGCTTCGTGCCGTCGATGATCGCTGACAGGTCATCGCCATTGGCCTTGGCAGTGCTCTTGCCCATGGAGATGTCGAGGGTGACCATGTCCAGGCCATTCTCGGTGGCTGCCTGGGCACGCAAGGCATTGTAGAGTTTGGCGCGATCGTCATCCTTGCCGATGCTGCCGTTGTCGATGCCGGCCTTCCAGTCCTTCATCAGGTTCTGCCAGGTCATTTCGCTGACCGTGAGCTTGCCGTTCTTGTCCTTGGGGTCGACGGTGGTGGTCTCGAGATTGGCGATGTCGAGCTCGCTGGCAGGTGGCAGCCCGGCGGCTTCACGGGCGAAATCCATCTTGCTGTCCTCTGTCGGCTCGGGCCCCTTGAGGGCGGAAAAACCATGCTTGCCGAAGTCCTGCAGGCGCCCGGCTTCGGTGCCGTGCCTGGCTTCGCCGCTCTTGGTCACACCGTCGATCTTGCCGTTGCCGATGTCACCGCCGGTGAGCACCTTGCCGTCGGCATCGTGGGTTTCGATGTGCTCGAGCACCTGGGAGGCGCGGTAGGCGGCATCGGCGTCGGTTTCGAAATCACCGACCTGCTCCTTGAGCATGTCCTTGATGCCGCTCTGGTTGCCGAGGTTCTTGAGCAACGGATCGCCGTCGATGATCTCCTGAGCGGTGCGCTCGTCGTTCTTCGGCCGCTCCCAGATGATGCCCAACTGCTCGGCCTGCGCCCTGGCTTCCTTGTTGTCCGCAGCCGCGGTGGGGTTGCGCAGTTCGCCCTGCAGATGCGAGAAACCATACTTGCCGAAGTCCTGCAGGCGCCCGGCTTCGGTGCCGTTCTTGGCATCGCCGCCTTTGGTGAAACCGTCGACGCGGCCATTGCCGACATCCTTGCCAGCGATCTTGTCGCCGGAGCCGTCGAGGGTTTCGATGTGTTCGAGCACCTGGGCGGCACGGAAGGCGGCATCCGGGTCATTCTCGAAATCACCGACACGCTCCTTGAGCATTTCCTTCACGCCACTCTGGTTGCCCAGGTTCTTGAGCAGCGGGCTGTCGTCGATGATGTCCCGTGCCGAGCGCTCGTCACCCTCGGGGCGTTGCCATTGAATGCCGACGGCTTCGGCCTGCTGACGGGCTTGCTTGTCATCGGCGGCCGTGCTCACGTCATTGAGCTTGCCCTCGAGATGGTCGAAACCATACTTGCCGAAATCCTGCAGCCGGCCGGCTTCGGTGCCGTGCTTGGCATCGCCGCCCTTGGTGAAGCCATCGACCCGACCGTTATCGACGTTGTCGCTGACGATACGGTTGCCACTGCTGTCTATCTTCTCGATATGTTCGAGCACCTGAACGGCGCGAAAGGCGGCATCGGGGTCGTTCTCGAAATCACCGACGCGATCCCTGAGCATGTCCTTCACGCCACTCTGGTTGCCCAGGTTCTTGAGCAGTGGGCTGTCCTCGATGATCTCCTTGGCGGAGCGCTTGTCGTCCGCTGGCTTTTCCCAGCGAATGCCTGCCTGCTTGGCCTGTTCGGCCGCCTGATCCCAATCCTTGACGGAGTTCGAGTCACCCTTGGCGTCGACGCCTTGGTTGTTCGTAGCCTTGACGGTCATTGTTTTATCCTTCTGCGGGACACCAGAAAAGTACAGTGACTGCCGGTGCTTGCATGGCTGGTCGCAAGCCTCGCTACTGGTAGAACTGGTACAAGTGGAGGCGCAGCCCACAGGCTGCGCCCGCTTCCCGCCCCGAACGTCAAGACGCACCGGCAGCGGGACACCCACCATGAAACCCGCTGCGCATGAAAATACGATGACGCCTCGGCGATCGCGCTGTTGAAGGACGATTCGATAGCGCGCCCTCGGTTCGGCCCGGCGAGGCGCCGATGGCTAGGCGGTGAGCAGGCTGCCCAGACGCTCGCCGATGATCACGCAGGGCGCCATGGTGTTGCCGGTGGTGACCCGCGGCATGATCGAAGCATCGGCGATGCGCAGACGCTGGATGCCGTAGACCCGCAGCTGTGCGTCGACCACCGACAAGGCATCCGTGCCCATCTTCGCCGTGCATGACTGGTGCCACACGGTGGACGCCGCGTTGCGCACGAATGCCTCGAGCGCAGCACCGCGCAATGGCCCGGGCATGACCTCGCGTCTTGCGAAGGGGCGCATGGTTTCGCTGTTGCCGATCTCTCGACACAACTCGACCGCGCGCACCAGGGCTTGCAGATCCTCCGGTTCGCTGAGCGCGCCGCTGTCGATCTTCAGCGGGTCCATGGCACCGCTGCCCGTGAGGGTGATCGACCCTCTGCTTTGGGGCCGCACGAGGCCTGGAAGCAATGACCAGGCCGCCGCGGGCGGATGGAACATGGCCTGTGCCTCGGGGGTCGCGATGGGGATCTCGGCGAGAAAGGTCTGGATGTCCGGCGCGTCGAGCGCGGCGCTGCTTTTCCACAGGAACGTCGACTCGCCGGCGTTGTTGCGCGGTGCGTGAGCCTGTTCGTAATCCCAGATGCAACCGGAAACCATGATGTGGTCCTGGTAGTTCTGGCCGACACCCGGCAGGTGCTGCACCGGCTCGATAGAGTGCCTGGCAAGCTGCTGCGCATCGCCGATTCCCGACAGCATGAGCACCTTGGGCGTGTTGATCGCTCCCAACGACAGCACCACCTCCTCACCAGCTCCGAAGTGGATGATCCGGCCTTGGTAGAGCACTTCGACGCCGACCGCCCGCTGGCCCTCCAGCAGCACACGCAGGACGTGTGCGTGGGTCAGTACCGTCAGGTTGGGCTGCGCCATCGACGGGAACACGTAGCTGCGGAATATCGAGCGTCGGCGCCCGTCACTCAGGCACACGTTGGTCAGTGCCGCACCGCCTGGCCCCTCCATCATCGCGCCGTTCTGGTCGTCGTAAACGGTCATCCCGAGCTTCGCCGCCGCGGCCAGCATGGCAGGCGCGACCGGATTGGGGTCGGGCGCAGGTTGCACGAACACCGGGCCGCCCGTGCCTCGACGCAGTGGGTCCGGGGCGCCCTGCCAGTTCTCGATGCGCCGGTAGGTGGCCAGTGTCGACTGATAGTTCCAGGCCGGGTCGCCGGACTCGCTGGCGAAATGGTCCCAGTCGCTGCTGTGCCCACGGGACCAGACCATCACGTTGATCGAGGCGCCCCCGCCGAGCACCTTGCCCATCGAGAGGGGCATCTGCCGACCGTGCAGGTGCGGGTTGGGCTGCGCCACGAACTGCCAATCGCGCTCACTGCCCAGGTTGGTGAACCAGACCCCGGCATCGCTGACGCTGGATAGGTCGTCGCTGCCGCCTGCCTCGAGCAGCAGCACCCTGATGTCCGGGTTTTCCGCCAGACGCCGGGCAACCACCGAGCCCGAAGTACCGGAGCCGCAGACGATGTAATCGTATGCGCTGCGAAGGTTGGTTTGCTGGCGAAACTGGTTCTCTTCAACCTGACGAGCGAAGTCTGCTTCGTCGGCGATACAGGAATGATTGTTCACGAATGGGCCTATGCACCGTTGCAGCGGACGCGATGAACGACTGCCGAACAGGTGAGCAACGAAAGGAGGCGGCTGGCGTCATGACGCTGGCCATGGAATGGATCGGTCTGTGAAGACCCGATCGATTCTAGAGCGGGACCGACGCTCGCCCCTTACCTGCAGGGCGCATGCTGCATGCCCCGGAGGCGCTATCGATGATCAGGCGAGTGGCGGGACGCTCTTACCTGGCGGCGCCGACCTGCGAAGGGCAGATGCCGAAATGCGCCTGATAGGCACGGCTGAAATGCGAGGCCGTGGCGAAGCCGGATTGCCAGGCCACATCCTGCACGCTTGGGCGCCCGGCGGTGGAAGTCAGCAGCCGCTGCGCATGCTGCAGGCGGACGCTCCAGACCTGCCGCATCAGGGTGGTGTTCTGCTCCCTGAACAAGCGTTGCAGGTGCTTGACCGAAACGTGGGCCGCTTCGGCGACCGCCGTGCAGTCGAGACGTGGGTCTGCCAGATGCAGATGGATATGCCGTCGGGCTCTCGACAGAACGGCGTCGGCACTGCGCGACCTGGCTTTGTCCCCTGCCCCGCCCAGCATGCTATCGACCAGGTCGAGCAACTGTCGGCCCATCAGGTCACGGACCGCCGGGCCAGGGGCGACATGCTGCTGCGCGATGCAGTGAATCAGGTCACGGATGGCCCGGGTATCCGCCGAGCCCACATCGGTGATGACCGGCGAGCGCAGCGAGTGCCGCAGGCCACGCTCCCGCAGGATGCCCTTGGGAATGCGCAGTACGGTCATTTGCCCACGCTCGGCAAACGACTCGTGGAAACGCCGTTCAGGGTCGATGAAGAACATGCTGCCCGCGGTAAACCGGTGAGTGCTTCCAGCCTGTTCGATGTCGACACGCCCACCGGTCATCAGCTTCAGGTACAGCCACTGGCCTTGCCATGAGCCCTGATCTTCGCCTGCGGGCACCAACGCGAGCGACACGAGGTCGGCACGCGTCACCCCGATATCGCCCAGGTGCCAGCTTTGCGCAGATGAACCTGCGATGTGCGCCTGATCGAATTGGCAATGCAGCCCGTGGTGTTCGAGCATGGCGGCCGCCCAATCGTTCTCGGCATCAGGCCCCAGATGGAAAGCGATGGGCGGGTTGTGTGAGCGTGTCATGAGAATGACCTGATCGATTCGGCGTGTACTGACGGGAACCATGAACAGCCGAAGCGGCTTGCTGCACGGGCTGGCAGCAGCCTACGCCGATTCGCCAGGCGCGACCGTGCATTCGGCCTGACGGCACGGTTTCACGGCAGCGAGATGGCTTGCTCGGCAGCGATGAGTCGGCCCGGTGGACAGGCCCCAGAAACAAAAAAACGCGGTACCTGCTCGGCAGGCACCGCGTTCTCGCAAGCAGCGCTATCAGCCGAAGATCAGCGTCGCGCCATAGAACAGACCTGCTGCCAGCGCCATGGAGGTGGGCAAGGTAAGTACCCAGGCCAGCAGGATGTTGCTGATGGTGCTGCCCTGCAGGCCACTGCGGTTGGCGACCATGGTGCCGGCAACCCCGGATGACAGCACATGGGTGGTGGATACCGGCAGGCTGTAGACGTTGGCCAGCCCGATGGCGCAGGCGGCGGTGATCTGCGCGCTCATGCCCTGGGCATAGGTCATGCCCTGCTTGCCGATCTTCTCACCGACGGTTTTCACCACGCGCTTCCAGCCGACCATGGTGCCGATCCCCAGGGCCAGGGCCACGGCGATGATCACCCAGAAAGGCGCGTACTCGGTGGTCGCGGTCAGGTCCTTGCGCAGCTTGTCGAGGTCGGCCTTCTCGCGAGCTGGCAGGTTTTCGAGCTTGCCGACTTTCTTGGCCGAGTCATCCAGGCAGAGCAGGTAGCGACGGATATCGATGCGCTTCTCTTCGCTCAGGCTGTGGTAGTCCTTCACGCCGTCGAGGGTCTTGAGCAACGTGGTGATGGTCAGCTCGGTGAGTTTCGGATCGCAACGAAATTGCTTCGGCAGTTCGCTGTTGCCGGATTTGCCCAGGGCCAGGAACTCGTTCAGGGTCGGCGCGTTGCGCTGATAGAACTCGCCCAGGTGAATGGCCGCGTCGCGGGTACGCTCGATCTGGTAGGTGGTGCTGTTCAGGTCGAGAACGAACTTGGCCGGCACGATGCCGATCAGCACCAGCATGATCAGACCGATGCCCTTCTGACCATCGTTGGAGCCGTGCACGAAGCTCACCGCCATGGCCGAGACGATCAGTACCAGGCGGTTCCAGAACGGCGGCTTGTTCTTGCCTTTGATTTCCTTGCGCGAGACCGGCGTGCTATGCACCTTCGGCGTCGGCATCCAGTGCTTGAGCGCGAGAAACAGCAGCGCGGCGACAATGAAACCGGCAATCGGCGAGAAGATCAGCGACAGGCCGATATCACTGGCTTTCTGCCAGTTCACGCCGTCACCGAGCGGAATGTCGGTGAGCAGCGCATTGGCCAGGCCCACGCCGAGGATCGAGCCGATCAGCGTGTGCGAGCTGGAGGCCGGAATGCCGAAGTACCAGGTGCCGAGGTTCCAGGTGATCGCCGCAGCCAGCAGCGAGAACACCATGATCAGGCCATGGGAGGTATTCACGTTGATCAGCAGCTCGACCGGCAGCAGGTGAACGATGGCGTAAGCCACCCCCACGCCACCGAGCAAGACACCGAAGAAGTTGAATATGCCCGACATGACGACGGCCAGGTTTGGCGGCATGGCTTTCGTGTAGATGACCGTCGCCACGGCGTTGGCCGTATCGTGGAAACCATTGATGAATTCGAAGGTGAGGACGAAGAGCAAGGCGAGTGCCAGGCTCAACGCCAACCAGGCGTCGAGCCCGCTGAATAATTCGAACATGAGGGTTTAGGTCTGGCTCAATGAGAGGGCTGGGTTATTCCAGATGAAGCCTGGAACGGCTGCCGTTTACGCTCTGCGGATGCGGAGTTCCTCCGCTGCCGGAAAATTATCGACGGGATTTGTCCAGAAATCGACTTATAAACGTCACGAGAGCGTAAAGAATCCGTATTTTTTATCCATCACCACCGATCGGGCCGAGGCTCGCCGGGTGGCTCGGGGCGCCCATGCGAGGCTATTCGCCAGGGTGCATTGCGGCCCAGTGGCCCGTCGTTGAGCGCCGCGATGCCTGGGGTGGCTACCTGACCAACCGCGCCAACGGCAGCCAGATGAAGGCAAGCATCCACACATAGAAGCCATAGCTGTACCCGGTGATCGAAATCCTTCCGTCACCATCATTCCAGATACCGCTGTAGGTGAACGAGGTCAGCCCCAGCGCGATCGCCGCAGCCGAACAAACGCGCACGCGCCCAGGCTTTGTGGATAAGTAGGCGACAGCGAAGGCTACGTTCGCCAGCCATGCGATGCCCCCATCGGGTATCGCCAACGCGCCGGTCAGCAAGACTTCCCAGCCATAGACGACCGGCGGGACCTCGAGCCGTTCGTGGTGCTGCCTGATGGCTGGCAGCAGCAGACTCAGCACATAGAAGAGAAGAGCGAGGTCTTTCGGCTCGAGCTGAAACGGGCGGAATGTCATCGCGTGTCCTTGCCAGGTGAAACCGTCCATCAGCCCATTCAACGAGCTGCGTATGGAGGGGACTGCCGTCGCTATCGGGCCCGATATGCTACCGACTTTGCCCTGTTGCCTGATGACCGACTGCACAAAATCGCGCCGGCCTCCAGTCGTCGATGACCATCGCCAAGGATCCTTCTCAAGGTCATGCCAGCAGCTCGGTGATCCATCGGATCTGCTGGGCGAGCGACTGCACCCTCTCATCGGCCACCTGCTGCCGTGCCTGGGCGAAGTTGGCCAGGGTCTGGCGCTTCAACTGCAGCAGGCGTTGCCACTTGGCCAGGAATACGGGGCTGCGCTCGCGCAGTTGCAGGGGCCCGAAATACAGTTCCTCGGCGCTGTACGAAACCGGCCCGGTACGCTCGGCGACGATGATTTCGTAGTAGAAGCGGTGTTCCCGCAGCAGCTCTTCGTGGAGGATGCGGTAGCCGTTTTCCATCAGCCATTGGCGCAGCGGCTGCTCGCCGCCGTTGGGCTGCAGGATCAGGCGCTCCTCGCCGCTCAGACGGTTCTTGTCGCGTTCGAGAATGTCGCGAATGGTCTCACCGCCCATGCCGCAGAGGCTGACCACCGTGATGCCATCTGCCGGCTCGATCGCTGCCAAGCCACTGGCCAGGCGCACGCTGATGCGCGCGCCCAGTTGGTTCTCGTCCACGGTGCGCTCGGCAGCCAGAAACGGAGTCATGGCCACCTCGCCAGCCACCGCGGCGTCGATGACGCCACGGTTCATCAGCGCCACGGGCAGGTAGCCGTGGTCCGAGCCGATGTCGGCCAGCCGCGCGCCGACCGGCACATGCGCCGCCACGCGTTCGAGACGCTCGGACAAGCTTCGCTCGTTCAACTCCAACCTCTTTTCACCACGGCCGCCAGGCAGGTTGCGCCGGCTCGGCGCGCGATTCTGTCGGGCAATGGCATACATGGCAAATCCCGACGACGCGCATCAGGGGGCAAACGAGTGCAGCCCCATCGCTCGGGCTGAGCAAAGCGATGGCCGGGATCACACTCCCGAGCATCGCTTCGCTCGCCCCTGGCTATGTCGTCGATCTCACGGCTATCGCAAACAGCCGTACTGAGAACTGAACACGCATCGGGCCTCCACGCCGGGCTCGAACGGCACGCTCGCCGCGAAGCCAGTTCCTGAAAGTTATCGACATATGCACCCAGCGCTCTGGGAAATTCGACACATGATCTTGAAGTCTGCGCGATGCTGCACATAGTAAAAACGCGCCTGGGCATTCATACTTATCCATGCAAATGTTCGGTGTTAAGAGAGCCAAGTGGCGCGCAAATCAGGAAGAAATGACGGCAACTCCGCAGAGAGCCCTGTCACCATCAAGGATGTGGCGCTGAAGGCCGGTGTCTCGGTGATGACGGTGTCGCGCGCGATCAAACGCCCAGAACTGGTGAACGAGGTCACGCGAGAGCATGTACTCGAAATCGTCCGTTCCATGGGCTACGTGCCGAATATCATGGCAGGGGCGCTAGCCACCAGAAAGAGCCGGCTCGTATCCATTCTGCTGCCAACCATCGCCAACTCGATTTACTCGATTGCCGTGCAGTCGATCATCAACAGGCTTTCCGCATTTGGCTATCAGTCACTGGTCGGGCCAACGGGTTATTCGCCGGAGAATGAAGAGATCCTTCTCGACGCGATCCTGGGCAGACGACCGGACGGCATTGTTCTTACCGGCACCCTGCACACTGCTCAGATCCGCTCGCGTCTCGCCTCGATTGGCATTCCCGTCGTCGAAGCATGGGACCTGAGCGATGACCTGCTGGATACCCAGGTTGGCTTTTCCCATGAAAAGGTCGGCGTCGCCGTGGCCGATCACTTCCACGCCAAGGGCTATCGACGATGGGCGGTAGTCGGGATCGATGATCCCCGCGCCATGCGCCGTTGCCGCAGTTTGATCTCGCGCCTGCACGAGCTGAACATTGGCGACGTTCATCAGGAGATCTTCGCGACGGAGGCCACCTGGGAAGTCGGGCGAGCGGGCCTGGCGAAGCTGCTGAATGACGGTATGCACCCAGAGATCGTCTTCTGCAGCTCCGACACGGTCGCGCTCGGCGTACTGGCCGAGGCCGCGAGCCATGGAATCTCCGTGCCTGACGACCTCGCCGTTCTGGGCTTCGGCAACATCACCAACGGTCAGTTCGCCTACCCGGCGCTTTCGACGGTCAGCGTGAATGCTCAGGAGATGGGGTATCAGGTCGCCGAGGCGCTCTTGCGCCGCCTTGATGGTGTGAAGGGCGATAATCAGATCGACACCGGATTCGAGATCATCGAGCGCGGCAGCACCTGATCCCAATGAAGCATCCCTCCATCGAGCACCTCACTGCCCCACCAACCCTTTTTTCATAACCACCCCATCAGCCCCTCACTAAAAGATCTATTTCAGCGGTAGCCAATGATAACGTTAACACCATAGACTGTTAACGTTAGCTGTTAACGTTAACAGTCGACGGAATGCACCGAACCATAAAAACAAACGTCGGAGTTCTTTCATGCAAGCAGTCAAGAAGACTCGCGCCCGCTATTTGATCCTGCTCATGCTTTTCCTCGTGACCACGATCAACTATGCAGACCGGGCGACGATTTCCATCGCAGGCTCAAGCCTGCAAAAAGACCTCGGCATCGATGCGATCGAGCTGGGTTACATCTTCTCTGCCTTTGGTTGGGCCTATGTGCTGGGGCAGATCCCTGGCGGATGGTTGCTCGATCGCTTCGGCTCCAAGCGCGTCTACGCGGGCAGCATCTTCCTCTGGTCGCTGTTCACGCTCATGCAGGGCTACATCGGCGTGTTCGGCGTTGCCAGCGCGGTCGCGGTTCTGTTCCTGCTGCGCTTCATGGTGGGCCTTGCCGAAGCCCCCTCCTTCCCGGGTAACGCCCGTATCGTCGCCGCCTGGTTTCCGACCAAGGAGCGCGGCACGGCATCCGCCATTTTCAACTCGGCTCAATATTTCGCGACGGTTCTGTTCGCTCCGATCATGGGCTGGATCGTCTACACGTACGGCTGGCAGCACGTCTTCGTGGTGATGGGAGCACTGGGAATCGTGTTCTCGATAATCTGGATGTACGTGATCCACAATCCGAAAGACCATCCTCTGGCGAACGCCGCCGAGATCCAGTACATCGCCGAAAATGGCGGCCTGGTGGATCTCGATGCCGCGGGCAAGAAACAGGACTCCGGCCCCAAGTTCGGCTACATCCTGCAGCTACTGAAGAACCGCATGATGGCCGGGGTCTACCTGGGCCAGTATTGCATCACCACCCTGACGTATTTCTTCCTGACCTGGTTCCCCGTCTATCTCGTTCAAGAGCGAGGAATGACCATTCTCAAGGCCGGCATCATCGCTTCGCTTCCAGCGATATGCGGATTTATCGGCGGCGTGCTTGGCGGCGTCATTTCGGACGCACTCCTGCGGCGCGGCAACTCCCTGAGCGTCGCGCGCAAAGTTCCAATCGTCGCAGGCATGATGCTGTCCATGAGCATGATCATCTGCAACTACGTCGATACGGACTGGATGGTCGTCTCGTTCATGGCCCTGGCGTTCTTCGGCAAAGGGGTGGGTGCACTCGGCTGGGCGGTGGTCTCCGACACGTCCCCCAAACAGATTGCGGGACTCTCCGGTGGGCTCTTCAATACCATCGGCAACCTCGCGTCCATCACCACCCCGATCGTCATCGGCTACATCATCGCGGCAACCGGCTCTTTCAAACTCGCACTGGTATTCATCGGCGCCAATGCGTTCGTCGCTGCCTTCAGCTACCTGGTGATCGTAGGGGAGATCAAGCGCTTCGAGCTGAAGGGCCTCAAGCCTGAAAACACTGCCGAGGCCCCCGAAGCCACAACCGAAGCGGCTCGCTAACGGTCGCCGTTCGCTGTGCGTGGCGCAGTGGAGCCCCAACCTGGGCTCGCACTCGAACGGCCATGACGACCTCTCACGGAGCACTCTGCACAGCGAAGCGATACTCGAGAACAAAACTCCGGGTATCGCTTCGCTCAACGCCAGGCAACGGCACAGTGGTGCGTCGCTCAGGCGTCACTCGCCAGAGCCAGTTGTTCGAGTTCAGGCACGTCCATCCGGTAGCCCATCCATTTGCGCTCAGGTATGCCTCCCAGGCGCTGGTAAAAGGCTTCGGCACGGGCGTTACCCGTCAGGACATCCCACTTCAAACGTCCGGCGTCGATGCTCAGCGCGAAGCGGGCGACCTGTTGCAGCAGGGCCTCCCCCAAGCCACTGCCGCGCCGCCCCTCGGCGACGTACAGCTCCTTCAACAGCAACGTGGGACGTAGATCGAAGGTAAAGGCAATTTCCAGCACCACGGCGTACCCCAGCAATTGCCCCTGCTGTTCGGCGACGAACACCTGGCACTGCGGGTTGGCCCCGAAGGCACGGGCCAACAAGGCGGGCTCATCGACACGAAACTCATCGATGTAGCCCTCGAAAACGGCCAGGGCACGCATCAACTCGAGCAGCAGCGGAACGTCGGCCACGGTGGCCGGACGTACCCGGCAGCCATCGCTCAACATGCGCATGAGGTGACGTCGGCATTGCCGCTGCGCTCGGGGTGCGTCCCGGCCAGCGGCAACCCTTCGTCGAGCCAGCCGGTGACTCCACCGATCATTTCCTTAACGGCATACCCCAGGCTCGCCAGGCGCACCGCAGCACGGTGCACGCCATTGCAGTGGGGGCCGGCGCAGTAAACGACGAACAACGTCTCAGCGGGAAAATCGGCCATCCGCTCGGCCGTGATCTCGCGGCTGGGAATATTGATAGCGCCGGGAACGTGGCTGGTGGCGAATGCCTGTGGGTTGCGTACGTCGACCAGCAGGTAATCCACCTCACCGGCCTGCTGGCTTTGGTGGACATCGGAACAGTCGGTTTCGACACTCAGACGGCGGCTGAAATGCGCGAGCGCTACGGCTGGCTCGGCGGCAGGCGTTTCACTGACGAGGCTGGACATGCTGATTACTCGATGGCGGAAAGAGCCACCACTGTAGAGATGCCGCGAACAGCGCTACAGTGGCCAAATAGACATCAACTGGTAGTTTTCCGCCAAATGCATGAAGCCCCTGGTCTGGTTGCCGTTCTCGCCTATGACGGCCTGTGCACATTCGAATTCGGCATAGCCGTGGAGATCTTCGGCCTGCCTCGCCCCGAGTTCGACTTCGCCTGGTACCGCCACTGCATCGTCGCCGTGGACAATGGTCCCATGCGCGCACTGGGCGGCATCCAGGTCACTGCCGACGCTGGCCTCGAGGCGCTGAACACGGCGCGCACGATCATCGTTCCCGGCTGGCGCAGCCGTGATGAGCCGCCACCGCCCGCCCTGCTGCAAGCGCTGCAAGCCGCACACGCGAGAGGCGCCCGTCTGTTGTCGATCTGTTCCGGTGTCTTCGTGCTGGCCGCAGCAGGGCTACTGGACGGTAAGCGTGCTACCACCCACTGGCGCTACACCGATGAACTCGCGCAGCGCTTCCCGGCCATCGACGTCGATCCCTCGGTGCTCTATGTGGACAGCGGGCAGGTGATCACATCCGCAGGCAGCGCCGCGGGTATCGACGCATGCCTGCATCTGGTCGAGCGCGATTACGGCGCTCACATCGCCAACTCGGTGGCACGCCGCCTGGTGATGGCGCCACAGCGCTCGGGCGGACAGGCGCAATTCATTCCCGCGCCGGTCGCGCAGGCTCCCAGGGACGATCTCTCTGCGGTGCTGGAATGGGCACGGCAGCATTTGCACGAGCCCCTCTCGATCAAGCAATTGGCGACCAGAGCCCTGATGAGTGAACGTACCTTCTTGCGCCGTTTCAGCGAAGCCACCGGCCTCTCACCCAAGAGCTGGCTGCAGCACATGCGCATGGCACAGGCCCGAGCACTTCTGGAGAGCACCGGCCTGAACAGCGAACAGATCGCTGAGCGCTGTGGTTTCAGTTCGGTGGAGAGTTTTCGGGTGGCGTTTCGAAAGGTGGTCGGTCTGGCGCCTTCGTTCTATCGGGAACGCTTTGGCCAGCGCCAAGGCCACGATTGAAGCGGGCGCAGAACCGCACAACGGGTGCAGCGATGAAGCGCAGCCGCCTGTGTCATGGCGCAGCGAGAACGCAACAGGGCAAGCGACCGGCATTACCCTGAGGTAGATACCGGCCCTTGCCCTGTGCGGTTTCAGCAGTACGAAAATGGAGCCCGACTCAGGTCTCGACACCCTCCTTGAAGGAAGGCGACGGCTTCTCGGCGTCGCGTTCGGGTTGGTCCTTGCCTGCTTCATCCTCGGGTTGGCCGAGCAGTTCGCTGGTGGATTTCTGCACCTGATCGATCTGCTCGTTGAAGGCGTTGAGGGTGTCGCTGACCGCTTCGCGGGCGATGTCCTGCACGGCCTGCTCGGCCTTGTCGGTGAGTTTCTGCGCCGACTCTTCGGCGACATCGCAACCCGCCGTGGTCAGACCGATCACGGCTACCAGAACCAGCGCAGCGATGGGTGATGGATTCATGGGTCATCTCCAGAGGTGATGAAGGCCCCGGCAAGCCGGGGCACAAGAACGTTACTGACGGGGCGTTTCGGCTTCGACGGCAGGCGGGTCGTTGCGGGTTTTCCACAGCGACAGCAGCACGCCACCGATCAGCAGGCCGAGCGTGACGCTCAGCGAGATCACCGGCGGCGTCTTGCCGATGATGCCGACCAGGAAGATCTTCGCGCCGATGAACACCAGCACCAGAGCCAGGGCGTACTTGAGGTAGGCGAAGCGATGGATCATCGCCGCCAGGGCGAAGTACAGCGCGCGCAGCCCCAGGATCGCGAAGATGTTCGAGGTGTAGACGATGAACGGGTCCTGGGTGATGGCGAAAATCGCCGGCACGCTGTCGATCGCGAACACCAGGTCGGCACACTCGATCAGCACCAGCGCCAGGAACAGCGGCGTGGCCCAGCGCACCATACGGCCCTTCTCATCCGGCTGACGCACGAAGAAGCGGCCCTCGTGCAGACGGTCGGTGACGCGCATGTGCTTGCGCAGGAATTTCACCATGCTGTTCTCGGCCAGGTCCGGGTGATCGTCGACCTTGCTGAACAGCATCTTCACGCCGGTCAGCAGCAGGAAGGCGCCGAACACGTAGAGGATCCAGCTGAACTCGGCGATCAGCGCGGCGCCCAGACCGATCATGATCGCGCGCAGCACGATCACCCCGAGGATGCCCCAGAACAGCACCTCGTGCTGGTACTTACGCGGGATGGCCAGGAAGCTGAAGATCATCGCCATGAGAAATACGTTGTCCATGGACAGCGATTTCTCGATCAGGAAACCGGTATAGAAATCCATACCGGAAGCGGCGCCTTTCATGTGCCAGACCCACAGGCCGAACAGCAGGCCTGCGGTGATGTAGCCGCCGGACAGCAAGAGGCTTTCCTTGACGCCGATTTCGCGGTGCTCACGGTGAAGCACCCCGAGGTCGAAGACCAGCAGGCTGATGACGATGGTGATGAAGATGAGCCACAACCAGGTGGCAGTGCCGAGGAACTCGGCCATCAGAAACGGTTCTAGGGTGCTCATAAGCCCCTCCTAAGTCAGAGTTGTACAAACTGCAACTCCGACATGGCAGCTTTTCAGCTGTCAGAGGGGCCCGGTGTCGCCGCGCCAATTTATCAGGCACAACGGCGCACTCAAGTGCCGACTCATTGCAAATTATCTCAAGCGCATCGACACCTGAGCGGCGCTCGCAAGATCAATCCGCGATGGCGTTCAACTCTGCCAATGTCTCGTCCGACAGCTGCAACCCGCCCACTGCGAGGTTTTCACGCAGATGGGTGAGCGATGAGGTCCCGGGGATCAGCAGGATGTTCGCGGAGCGACGCCGCAGCCAGGCCAACGCCAGTTGCATGGGCGTTACGGCAAGGCGCTGTGCAACGCTCGACAGCGTGGAAGACTGCACGGGTGAGAATCCGCCGAGCGGGAAGAACGGCACATAGGCAATGCCATCGCGAGCCAGCTCGTCGATCATCGCGTTATCGTGCTGATGAGCGATGTTGTAGTGGTTTTGAACGCAAACCACGCTGACGATACTGCGCGCTTGCGCCAGCTGCGTCGGCGTGACGTTGCTGATGCCGACATGACGCAGCAGCCCTTGCTGCTGAAGCTCCGCGATGGCTTCCAGCGGCTCGGCGATGGAGCCCTCCGCCGGCCCCATCGGGCCGTGCATCGCACGGAAATTCACCACATCGAGTACGTCCACACCAAGATTGCGCAGGTTGTCATGCACGGCCTGGGTCAGCTCCGCCTTTGACACCGCAGGCAGCCACGCACCCTGGCCATCGCGACGAGCACCGATCTTGGTGACGATGGTGAGCTCATCTCTGTAGGGATGCAGGGCTTCGCGGATGATCTGGTTGGTGACGTGCGGCCCGTAGTAATCGCTGGTGTCGATGTGGTTCACGCCGGCTGCGACGGCTTCACGCAATACGGCCAGCGCGGCAACCCGGTCCTTGGGTGGGCCGAATACGCCGGGGCCGGCCAACTGCATGGCGCCATAGCCGATTCGATTCACCTCACGGTCGCCGAGAATGAAAGTGCCGTTGTTGTCTGCGCTGCTCATATCGATCGCTCTTGCTTCGCTGGGGGAGAACTATGATATGAAGGATCCTTCAGGTTTTAGAATTCGCATTCCATGAGCAACCCAACCGCATCGCTAAAGCCAAGAAAATCAGCGGTTCAAGCCAGATCGGCTGCCACTGTCGCGGCTCTGCACACCGCCACCCTTCAGGTTTTGACACAACAGGGCCTGATCCGCTGCACCACGACCCGGGTGGCCGAGCGCGCCGGCATGTCGGTGGGCAGCCTTTATCAGTACTACCCGAACCGCGATGCACTGCTCGCCGCCGTGCTTGAAAAGCATTTGCTGGAAGTGGTGGATGCCGCCGAGTCGGCCTGTATCGCGCTTCAGGGCAAGCCGGTTGGCGATATGGCTGCAGGTCTGGTCTCGGCATACCTGGCCGTCAAACTGCGCGACCCGACGGTCTCTAAAGCGCTGTATGCGATTGCAGCCGAACGAGGTGGGGCCGAGCTCGTTGCACGGATCAATACGCGCATGGTGGCGGCCTTTGCCGCCATGCTGAAGACGGCGCCTGACGCACATTTCGCAGACCCGACGCTGACCGCTTCAATCGCGTTGAGCGCCCTCGCTGGCCCGGTTCGTTCTCTGTTGGAAGGCAATGCGCCTGCCAGCTTCGAAACCGCTATCGAGCCGCAGGCCACGCTGCTGCTCAAGGCCTATCTGCAGGCGCATCGACGTACAGCGTGAACGCTGAAACGGCCAGCTGAGGCGCTAATCCACCTCGCGCGGGCCGCCTGCGCCCTGCTCGCCCAGCATCAGGTCGATCCGGCTGGCCAGTGCTTCCAGGGATACGGGCTTGGTCAGCAGGTGCATGTGCGGGCCGAGGAAATCTTCACGCTTCATGGCACCCTCGGCGTAGCCGGTCAGGAACAGGACGGGCAGGCCGGGCTTGAGTTGCTGCACGACTTCGGCGAGCTGCCTGCCATTCATGCCCGGCAGGCCGACGTCGGTGACCAGCAGATCGAGGCTGGGCAGGTTACTCAGCTGCGCCAGTGCTTCTTCGGCTTCGCGCGCCACCACCACCCGATAGCCGAGTTCGACCAGTGCGGCCTGATTGATCAGGCGCACCGAGTCGTCGTCCTCGACCAGCAGAATGGTCTGCCCCTTGCCGGCTACCGCCATCTCACCGGGGATCTGTGCCGGCAGGCTATGGCTATCGCTCACCGGCAGGCAGATGGACACGGTGGTGCCCTTGTTCTCGACGCTGTCGATGGCGAGCCGGCCGTCACTCTGCTTGGCGAAGCCATAGACCATCGACAGCCCCAGACCGGTGCCCTGGCCAATGGGTTTGGTGGTGAAGAAGGGTTCGAAAACCTTGTTGAGCAGGTGTTCGGGAATGCCGACACCGGTGTCGCTGACATCGATGCAGACATGCCCGGCCTCGCCAAAGCCGCCCTCCCTCGCGGGCTCCAGAGCCGCGTTGCTGGCTCGGGTTCTGATCGTCAGGGTGCCGCCCCGAGGCATGGCGTCACGACCATTGATCACCAGGTTGAGCAGCGCGTTTTCCAGTTGATTGGTGTCGGCGCATACCCACGGATCGTTCTCGCACAGATCGAGCTGCACGCTCACCTGCTCGGTCACGGTGCGTTGCAGCAGTTCGTGAAGCGAGAGAATCAAGCCGTTGACCGACAGCGGTTTGGAATCCAGTGATTGTCGCCGCGAGAACGCCAGCAGGCGCTGGGTCAGGGAGGCGGCGCGCTGGGCCGATGAGTAGGCGGCATCCATGAAGCGCTCGACGCCATCGAGCTTGCCCTTGGCCAGGCGCAGCTTCATGAGCTCCATGGCACTCATCACACCGGTGAGCATGTTGTTGAAGTCGTGGGCGATGCCGCCGGTGAGCTGCCCGACCGCTTCCATCTTCAGGGACTGGCGTAACTGTTCTTCGGCACGGGCGCGCTCGTCGCTCTCCAGTTTCAGCTTCTCGACAGCGGCATTGAGGGCCTGGGTACGTGCCCTGACCTGAATTTCCAGCTCTTCGTTGAAGCGCCTGAGCGATTGCTGCGAGCGCTTCTCCTCGTTGATGTCGAGAATGACCGAAGCGGCACCGATCAGGTGCTGGCTTTCGTCGTAGAGCGGGATGGCGCTGACCCTCATCCAGGACTCGTCGCCATCATCGGTCTGGTAGCTGAAGTCGAGACCGGCTACCGGCTCCCCCCGCAGAGCCCGCGCCCCGGGAAACATGTTGGGCGCGAGCAGGTTGCCGTGCTCATCGTGGCCAACCCAGCGGTTCAAGCGCGTCGGGCTCCGGGAGGGAATGACGTCATCGGGTACGCAGCGCCGATAGCGCGGGTTGCTGACCAGCGATTTGCCGTCACTGTCCATGAAACACACACCAACGGGGATGTTCTCCAGCAGCGTGTGCATGCGCGAGCGCTCTTCGGCCAATTCGGCCAGGCGGTCACGCATGTCGAACTGCCGCTCGCGGGAACGCCAGGCGGCAGCAACCGCGCTGATCAGCGACGCGGAGCTCAGTGGCCGCTCGAGTACCAGCACGTGCCCCGCAGCGGCTGGCAAGCGCAGCCGGGCTGCTTCCGTGGCGCGCCCCAAACGTCCCTTGTTGGAAGCCAGCAGGATGATCGGAATTTCCGACCAGGCGGCCTGTTCCTCCAGAGCACGCCCCAGCATCGAGACGTCACCGACCAAGGCTTCCTCGGTGAGAACCACAACTCCGGCCTGGTCATTGATTGCGCTGGTCAGCGAGGCCAGGCTGCTGTGCAACTGCAGGGGGTAAATCGCACCGAAGAGTTTTTCCAGACTCGTCCCGTCGCCCTTGAAGGGTGCAGTGACGAGTAACTGGCGGGCTTGCACGGTCAGGTCATTAGCCACGCGTTCGCTCTTCCATCAGCGGTTGTTCGGCACCGTAGTACTCCGGCGTACCGGTCAACACCCCACGGAAGTTGGTCAGCGGTTCACCGACCCGAACGCCCTGAGAGTCGATTCTGAGCTCACGAATGGTGTCTTCATGGGCGCCGCCACGGTGCTTCATCACCGAAATGGCTTTGCGCAGGCGGCCCTTGGCTTCGAAGAAGCGGATCAGGATCACCGAGTCCGCCACATAGGAAACGTTGAGGTTGGTGGACATCGAGCCCATCAAGCCGTGCTGCGGGTTGATCAGGAAGGTCACCACGCCCTGCTGGCTGAGGTAGGACATCAACTCGTGCATCTGCAGGATCAGTTGCTGCTCTTGCGGCATGGCGGCCATGTAGCCATTCAGGCTGTCCACCACCAGCAGCGAACTGCCGCGCACCTCCACTTCGGTACGTACGCGCCAGGCGAACTCACCCGGTGAAATCTCGGCGGGGTCGATCTGCTGAATGACCAACTGGCCGGTCGCCACGTAATGGCTGAGTTGCAGCCCCATGCAGTCAGCGCGCGCCAGCAGCGTGCCGATACGTTCGTCGAACTCGTAGATCGTGCAGTTCTCGCCCCGGGCACAGGCCGCGGCCAGATACACCAGTGCCAGGGTCGTCTTGCCCGAACCCGCTGGCCCCGTGACCAGGGTGCTGGTGCCACGGATCGGCCCACCGACCAGCAGGTCGTCCAGTTCCTGCACGCCACTCTTGACCGGCTCGTTGGCATAGTCGGTATTGTGCTTGGCGGCGATCAGGCGCGGATAGACTTCCAGGCCCCCCTTGCGGATGGTGAAGTCGTGAAAGCCTGCGGTGAAGTCGACACCACGCAGCTTCTGTACCTGCAGGCGACGGCGCGCAGCACCGAATTCGAGGGTCAGGCGCTCGAGGGTGACCACGCCATGGCAAAGGCTGTGCAAGTGGTTGTCGCGCTCGCCGCTGATGGTGGTCAGGTCATCGACCAACAGCACGGTGATGTCGCGGCCGGCGAAGAATTGTTTCAGCGCCAGCACCTGGCGCCGATAGCGCAGCGGATCCTGAGCGAGCAGGCGCATCTCCGAGAGGCTGTCGAACACCAGACGCTTGGGGCGCAGTTGATCCACGCGCTGCTGAATCAGCTTGATGGTGCCGCCGAGTTCGGCCTCCCAGGGGTGGAGGATCGATTGCTCGTAGTCCTCGCCCAGCACCTCTTCGGTGGAGGAGAACTCGAACAGGTCGATGCCTTCCAGCGTCCAGCCATGGGATTTGGCGACGCTATCCAGCTCTTCGCTGGTTTCCGACAGCGTGATGTACAGAACCGGCTCGCCAGCGGCGACGCCCTCCAGCAGAAACTGCAAGCCCAGCGTGGTTTTCCCGGCGCCGGGAGTGCCTTCGAGCAAATACAAACGATTGCTGGGCAAACCGCCCTTCAACACGGCATCGAAACCCGCATTCCCTGTCGATACAACCGGCCTAATCTCTACCATTTTCCACTCCAGAAGTGCCCCGCCGGATGGTTAGGGGAGTCGGCTTGTCTAAACATGGGCGTATGCGGTATGCCGGCCGGTCGATTCCAGCTCGGATACAGGTGCAGTTCGGCACGGCTTGTTCAGAACACTATGAGTCGCGAACGGCCTCCACGAAGATGTGACCGCTGCAATCTATACAAAGCCCAACAGATTTAATATGGAGACAAGACGACAGGCTGCCGCTGAAGCCTGCACGTCATTCGAAAACAAGTTTTTGCACGGAAGTATCTGAGAAGGATCAGTATACAAAGCCGATTTTCAGGCTGTAATTGCTGCCAGGATCGGCGCGAGACGAAACGACGTTCTCTGCATGGGCAGCAGCAATCATGGGTACGTGGAGACAACTCTGAAAAACCTGAGCCGTGAAGAGCTGGAAGCGGAAGTGCTACGACTGCGTGTCGCGCTTGAAGAGTCAGGCATCGATGCATCGCACTCAGGTGTGCGCCCCGCTGCGAACGATGGGAGGCTGCAACCCAGCCAGATCACCCAGGCCAGAAACGCGGCACGGCAGCGCGCGGTATTCGAGAGCGCCATCGACTTCGCCATCATCCTGATCGATACGACTGGAGTCATTACCGACTGGAACCAGGGTGCGACCCACATTATGGGGTGGGCACCGGCAGAAATATGCGGGCGCAAGGCCGAGCTTTTTTTCACCCCAGCCGATCGTGCCAGCGGCCGGGTCGACTATGAAATGCGCAGTGCATTGCAGCACGGTCGGGCTGCTGACGAACGCTGGCACCTGCGCAAGAGCGGGCAACGCTTCTGGGCATCGGGCGAGATGATGCCGCTCTACAATGACGACAACAGTCTTCTCGGCTTCATGAAGATCCTGCGCGACCGCACCAGCGAGCATCTGGCGGGCCAGGCGATGGAGGAGACCAAGGAGCGCTATCGGTTAGCCGCCAAAGCGACCAACGACGCGGTATGGGATTGGGACCTGGCGGCCAATCAGGTGCTCTGGAACGAAGCGCTGGAGGATGCCTATGGCTACTCCCTGGCGAGCACCGAAACCAGTGGCGACTGGTGGATGGCCCGCATTCACCCGGATGACAGAACCCGTATCGATGCCTCGATCCACGCGGTCATCGATGGTGAGGCAACGGACTGGACCGACGGCTACCGTTTTCAGCGTCAGGACGGCACCTACGCCGAGGTGCTGGATCGCGGACATGTGATCCGCAATGCCGACGGGGTCGCTGTACGCATGATCGGCGCCATGCTCGACCTCACCCGAATGCGCAGCGCCGAGATCGCCTTGCGCAAGAGCGAAGAGCGCTTCCAAACCATCCTCGACACCATCGAGGCGGCTTTCGCCATCGTCGAGGTCAAGTTCGATGCTGACGATCGCCCCGTGGACTATCGCTTCATCGAGGTCAACCCGGCGTTCGAACGGCAGGCGGGGGTCGACCTGCGCGGCAAGTGGGTCACCGAGTACGCGCCGGACCTGGAGACGTTCTGGTTCGAGATGTACGGCCATGTCGCCAAGACCGGCGAACCGACCAACTTCGAGAATTACGCCAAGGCCTTCGAGCGCTGGTTCGACGTACGTGCCGTTCGGGTCGGTGAGCCCGAAGAGCGCAAGATCGGCATCTTCTTCAATGACGTGACCGAACGGCGCAACGCGCAGGAACGCCTGCGCATCAGCGAGGCGACCGCCCGCGAAAACGTCGAGCGCGTGCAACTGGCGCTCGCCGCCGGAGCGATCATCGGCACCTGGCACTGGGATCTGCAGGCCGACCGTTTCACGGTCGACGAAGCCTTCACCGTTGCCTTCGGCCTCGACCCGAGCATGGGCCGTGAAGGCCTGGACCTCGAGCAGGTGATCGCCACCGTGCATCCCGACGACCGCGACGCGATGATCGCCGCAGTCGACGAGGCGGCCCGCCGTGGGGGAGCCTATGTGCATCAATATCGGGTCAGACGCGCAGACGGCCAGTACTACTGGATCGAGGCCAATGGGCGCGTGGACCACGCGGCGGATGGCACTCCACTGAGTTTCCCCGGCGTGCTCATCGACGTGGAAGAGCGGCGCACCGTGGAGGCCGAGCGGGACCGCGCCATCACCGCCCTGCGCGTGCTCAACGACACGCTGGAACAGCGTGTGGCCGAGCGCACCAACGAACTGATGCAGGCCGAGGAAAAGCTGCGCCAGTCACAGAAAATGGAAGCCGTCGGCCAACTGACCGGTGGCCTCGCACACGACTTCAACAACCTGCTGGCGGGCATTTCCGGCTCGCTGGAACTGCTCGGCATTCGCGTTGCCCAGGGCCGCCTGAGCGACATCGACAAGTACATGGCAGCCGCTCAGGGCGCGGCGAAGCGGGCCGCCGCCCTCACCCACCGCCTGCTCGCCTTCTCCCGTCGGCAGACCCTGGACCCGCAACCCACCGATGTGAACCGGCTGATGACCGGCATGAGCGATCTGATTCAGCGCACGGTGGGCCCCAGCATCGCGGTCGAAACGGTCGGCGCGGCGGGCCTGTGGACGGCGCTGGCCGATGCCAGTCAGCTCGAGAACGCGCTGCTGAACCTGTGCATCAATGCCCGTGACGCCATGCCCGACGGCGGGCGCATCACCATCGAGACCGCCAACCGCTGGATGGATCGCGACGTCGCGCGGACCCACGACATTCCCGAGGGTCAGTACCTTTCCCTGTCGGTGACCGACACCGGCACCGGCATGTCGCCCGAGGTCATCGCCAAGGCCTTCGATCCGTTCTTCACCACCAAACCCATCGGCCAGGGCACCGGTCTCGGCCTTTCGATGATCTATGGCTTCGCCAAGCAATCCGGTGGCCAGGTGCGCATCCACTCCACCCTGGGTCAGGGGACCACCATCAGCATCTACCTGCCGCGCTATCACGGCAACGCCAGCGAAGACCGCAGCGAAGCCATCACCACCTCGGCCTCGCTGCCCGAAACGGGCGAGACGATCCTGGTGGTGGATGATGAGCCGACGGTACGCATGCTGCTGACCGACGTGCTGAGCGATCTCGGCTATGCCGTGGTCGAGGCTGCCGACAGTGTCGCGGGGCTGAAGGTGCTGCGCTCCAACGTGCAGATCGACCTGCTGATCACCGACGTGGGTCTGCCTGGCGGCATGAATGGACGACAGATGGCCGATGCCGGACGGGAAATTCGACCGAGCCTGAAAACCCTGTTCATCACCGGCTACGCGGAAAATGCCGCGATCGGCAACGGCCACCTCGGGCCGGGGATGCAGGTGCTGACCAAACCCTTCGCGGTCGACACCCTGGTGTCGCGCGTACGCGAGCTGATGAGCGCCTGACGCCGCCTCAGCTGTCCGGGCTGATCGACAGCTCCGGCTCATGGCTGACCGGGAAGTTCATCGACCGGGCGATGAAGCACATCTCGTGTGCCTGGTGATGCAGGGCCCTGGCGCGCTCGAGATCGGAACCGGAAGCCAGCACCACCTTCGGCCTCAACACCACCGAGGTGAACTGGCCGGCGCCATCGTCCTGTTCGAGCATGGTGCCCTGGGCATTGTCCTCGTAGGCGGTGACCACGATGCCGGCTCCGGCGCACAAGCCCAGGTACCAGAGCTTGTGGCAGGCGGCCAGGGACGCGACCAGCAACTCTTCCGGGTTCCAGCGCGCCGGATCCCCCCGAAAGCTCGGATCGGACGAGCCGTCGATGGGGCTCTTGCCTTGCGCCTGGATACTGTGCGCTCGGCTGTAACCACGGTAGGTGGAGGTGCCCGTGCCCTGATTACCCGTCCAGGCAACCAGAACGTCGTAGGTGTGCAGCTTGTCTGCCATTCGATCTCTCCCGGAACGCCTGCGTGGTAATCACGATGGCGGACAGTTTCGGTCCCGACGCCCTCAAGCGCAAGCGCGCGCAAGCCTGTTCGCCGCCACCGGACGCACCAGGCTGAGCAGCCCCAGCAGCGCCAATCCCGCGCCGACCCACAGTGGAGCGCGCAAGCCATAACCGGCTTCGATCGCCGCACCTCCGGCCCAGCTCCCAAGAGCCAGCCCGGCGGTGATCACCGAGGTGTGCAGAGTGTTGACCAGCGCCCCGGACTCGGCGGCCTTCATTACCCGCGCGACCATTGCCGGGTTGAGCGCCACGCCGGTCATGCCAATGGCGATGAAACAACCCAGATTCAGCCAGACCTGATCGCCGGCCAGGGCGAAACCGCTCAGGGCAAGCACCAGCAAGGCCAGGCCCCAGCCCAGGGCGCTGAAGGTGTGGCGGTCGGCAAAACGGCCGACGATCATGTTGCCCAGCAGGTTGGCCACGCCGTAAAGCGCCAGCAGCGGAGCCACGTGTGCAGGCTCGATACCGACCTCGTGGATCAGGATGGGCGCGCAATAGCTGAATGCGGCGAAGGTGGCACCAATGATCAACCCACTGGTGAGGTAGGCGCCCCACAGGCTGCGGTTGTTCAGCGAGGCCAACTGCCGGTTCAGACCCGCCTCGCCACCCGGCGAGCTGGACGGCAGACGCATGGCCGCCAGGGCGGTACAGATCAAGGCCAGCGCCACCACCACCCAGGAGCTGGCACGCCAGCCGTAGTGCTGCTCGACCCAGGCGGTCAGCGGCACGCCAGCGACCGGGGAAAGCATCAGGCCTGCCAGCACCACCGAGATGGCCCTGCCGCGCGCCGCCTGTTCGACCATCGCGGCACAAACGGTCATGCACAGGCCGATGCAGGCAGCACTGGCCACCCCCATGATGATCCGCGCCAGCGCCAGTACCGGGTAGCTCGGCGCGGCTGCGGCCAGGGCGCCGGCCGCGACGTAGACGGTCAGCAGCCCGATCAGCGCGTGCTTGTTGCTGATGCCGCGCGAGAGCAGCAGAAGCGTCACCGGCGGCCCACCCAGGGCCATGCCCAGGGCATACAGAGCGATCAGGTTACCGACCTGCGCCAGGCTGACCGAAAAGGCTTCGGCCAGGGCGGGCATCATGCCGGCAACCATGAATTCGGCGGTGACCAAAGAGAAGATGGTGGCCCCCAGCAGGTAGACGGTTGCGGGCAATCTGGAGCGGCTGGTCATAAATACTCGGCGGGAGAAATGGGCTGACACCCTATTCATACTTGAACGAGTGGTCAAATTAATGACTGAGCTCGGCCGGGCGAAAAGGGCCGATTTAGAGCGGTAAAAGCCTGCGACAGTGTGTCTGCTTGACACCATTCCAAGAAACTATTTGTTACATTCAGTCTCGAATGTTAGCATCGATTCACCGTGATGAGCAGACGATACCCGAGTATCGCACCCCTCGATGTTGGGCTGGACGATGCCTTTTGCACGCCAGCCGTCCCGATGTGAATGAAGCACAATTAGAGCGGCCGCCAAGGTCTGCCAGCCCTGTTCTGGATACAGCCTGACGTGGAACGAGCAGACGAGCGCGAGCCGTACTGCACACAGATTGCCCGCTGCGGCCGCGGTCTCTGGCCCTGGTCGCAGACCGCCCACGCCAGCCTCCGGAACCTGAAAGCCGTCGCCTCCCGGACTGGAGGTCGCGGCTGTCGCCATCCCGTTCGCGCTGGGAGTTGGACCGCACGTGAGGTGCCCGGCCCCTGGGCCCTGCAACATCCGGCTTTCTTGTGAGCAGTCATAGGTGGCCTCTACATGTTGTTGTCCAAACCCACGTCGCGAAGGAAGTTTCTGCTTTCCTCGCTGATCGCCCTCCCCGCGCTGGGCGTGACCATCAAAGGCCTGAGCGCAGCCTCCGCTGCCGAGATGGTCGCGCCAGCCCTCGACAGCTATACACCGACCTTTTTCAGCGCCACCGAGTGGACCTTCATGATGGCCACCTGCGACCGTCTGATTCCCGCTGGCGGTAAAGCACCTGGCGCCCTGGAAACCAACGTGCCGGTATTCATGGACCAGCAGCTGGCAAGCGACCTGGGGAGCGAAATCTACCTCGAGGGGCCCTTCGACCTCGCTGCACCAGCCACCCTCGGCTACCAGATTCCGTACCTGCCGCAGCAGATCTATCGCAACGGCATCAAGGCCGTGGATGCCTGGTGTGAGCACGCCCACCACGAGCGCTTCGCCCTGCTCGATGCCACCACCCAGGACAGCGTGCTGAAGAAGCTCGAAGCCGGTGAGGTGGACTTCGCGGCCTTCGGCGAAGAGGTGCTCGGCTCCAAGCTGTTCTTCAGCGAAATGCTTTCGCTCTCCCAGCAGGGCTACCTGTCCGACCCGATCTACGGCGGCAACAAGGGCATGAAGGCGTGGATCGCCATCGGCTTTCCGGGTGCCCGTGCCAGCTACCTGGAATGGGTCGCCCAGCACAACGTCAAGTATCCCCTCGGGCCGGTCAGCCTCAACGGCGACCGCGGCTGATTTTCTTTTCGCGCAGCGTTTCAGCAAGCAAGGTTTTTTATGTCAGACATTACCAATGACGAAGTCGATGTCGTCGTAGTCGGCCTGGGTTGGACCGGCTCGTTGATGAGCATCGAACTGGCCCAGGCGGGTTTGAAAGTACGCGCCCTGGAGCGTGGGGAAGACCGCAACAACGCCGACTTCGCCTATCCCAAGCCTGCCGACCAGTACGCCTACGCGGTACGCAACAAGGTCATGGTCAGCCCCAAGGATGGCGCCCTGACGGTCCGCCACAACAGCCACGGCACCGCCCTGCCGACGCGCAAGTGGGGCGCCTTCGTGCCCGGCACCGGCGTGGGTGGCTCGGGCCTGCACTGGACCGGCGTACTGATCCGCCCGACACCGACCGACATCAAGCTCAAGACCTACGCCGACCAGGCCTACGGCAAGGGCATTCTGCAGGACGACATGCGCATCGGTGACTACCCGTTCACCTGGGACGAGATCGAGCCCTACCTCGACAAGTTCGACAAGATCTGCGGGCTGTCGGGCAACACCGGCAACCTGCAGGGCCGCATCATCGAAGGCGGCGACCCGTTCGAAGGCCCGCGTTCCAACCCGTTCCCGCTGCCGGCGCTGGAAGACACGCTCAACAACAAGCTGTTCGCCGACGCCGCGCGCAAGCTCGGCTATCACCCGTTTCCCAACCCGTCGGCCAACGTCTCGCGCGCCTGGACCAACCCCTACGGCAACCAGATCGCGCCGTGCAACTACTGCGGCTACTGCAGCAAGTACCCCTGCCTGAACTACTCCAAGGCTTCGCCGCAGACTGCGGTGATGGATGCCCTCAAGCGCCTCGAAAACTTCTCCTACCGCACCCGGGCCAACGTGCTGCGCGTCGAGCTGCACGCCGATGGCAAGACCGCCCGCGGCGTCACCTATGCCGACGAACACGGCAACACGGTGTTCCAGCCGGCGAAGATCGTCGTGCTGGCCGGCTTCCAGTTCGTCAACGTGCGCCTGATGCTGCTCTCCGGAATCGGCAAGCCTTACGACCCGGTTACCGAGACAGGCACCATCGGCCGCGATTACGCCTACCTCAGCGTCGGCGGCTCGACCCTGTTCTTCAAGGACAAGCAGTTCAATCCGTTCGCCACCGCCGGTGCCACCGGACAGATGTTCAACGACATCTCGCCGGGCAACTACGACGGCCCTTCGCTGGGTTTCATCGGCGGCGCCAAGATCCACAGCTCGCAGGCCACCGGCACGCCGATCGGCACCGCGCTGCCGGGCGGCACGCCGGCCTGGGGCCAGGGCTGGAAAGACGGCATGACCGACTGGTACGGCCACTCCATGAAGGTGAGCATTTCCACCGGCTGCATGTCCTACCGCGGCCACTACCTGGATCTCGACCCCACCTACAAGGACCCATGGGGCCAGCCACTGCTGCGCATCACCTTCGACTGGAAGGAGAACGAGCTGAAGCTGCAGCAATACCTGCGCGGCATCGTCCAGAACATCACCCGCGAGCTGGGGCCGGACAGCGTCTCCGAGAGTTTCCTGGCGATGGACTCGCACTGGGACATCACCAAGTACGTGTCCACCCATAACGTGGGCGGCGCGGTCATGGGCGACAACCCGAAAACCAGTGCGCTCAACCGCTACCTGCAGAGCTGGGACGTGCACAACGTCTTCGTACCGGGCGGTAACGCCTTTCCGCAGAACTTCCAGGCCAACCCCACGGCCCTGATCGGTGCACTGACCCTGTTCGCCGCCCAGGCCATCAAGGATCAGTACCTGAAGAACCCCGGCCCACTGGTGCAGGCATGAGGAACGCAGAGATGAAATCCACACCCCGTTCTCTGCTCCTCAAGCTGCTGATCATCGGTCTGCTGCTCGCTGCACTGGCCTGGCTGGCCAGCATCGCCCTGAACCGCTCGGGCGACGCCTCGGCGCAGCTCGGTCAGGCCGTCACCCCGGCATTGATCAGCCAGGGCGAGTACCTGGCGCGCGTCGGTGACTGCGTGGCCTGCCATACCGCCCGAGGCGGCAAGGCCTTCGCCGGCGGCCTCGGTATCGAGTCGCCGATCGGCACCATCTACTCCACCAACATCACCCCAGACAAGCAGACCGGGATCGGTGACTGGACCTATGGCGAGTTCGAACGCGCCATTCGCCGCGGCGTTGGCCACGACGGCAGCGCGCTGTACCCGGCGATGCCCTACCCGTCCTACGCCAAGGTCTCGGATGCCGACATGCAGGCGTTGTACGCCTACTTCATGCAGGGCGTGCAGCCGGTGGAACAGGCCAACCAGGCCAACGACATCCCCTGGCCATTGTCGATCCGCTGGCCCCTGGCCTACTGGCGCACGCTGTTCTCGCCATCGCCGGAGTCCGCTGCCGAGGCGCTGAAAGTCACCACCCGCGATGCCGATGCGCAGATTGCCCGCGGTGCCTACCTGGTACAGGGCCTGGGCCACTGTGGCTCCTGCCACACGCCACGGGCGCTGACCATGCAGGAGAAGGGGCTCGATGAAAGCACCGCCGACTACCTGAGCGGCGCCGAGCTCAACGACTGGGCCGTGCCCTCGCTGCGCGGCATGCCGCACTGGTCCCAGGACGAAATCGTCGACTACCTGGGTACCGGCCGTAACGCCAAGGCCTCGGTAGCCGGTGAGATGACCGACGTGGTGGCCAACAGCACCTCGCACATGTCGGACGACGACCTGCACGCCATGGCGGCCTACCTGAAGTCCCTCGCCGCCGACGGCCAGCCAGCCAGCGCCCATCAGCCCGAGCGCAGCGAAGCGACCACCCGCAAGCTGACGGCGGCCACCGACCTGACCCTTGGCGAGCGTCTGTATCTGGACAACTGCGGCGCCTGCCACTTCGTGGCGGGTGACGGCGCGCCTCGGGTGTTCCCACGCCTGGATGGCGCGTCGGTGATCAACGCGCAAAACCCCAGCGCCCTGCTGCACGTGATACTCGCCGGTGCGCAAACGCCATCGACGGCGCGCGCACCCTCGATCCTGCCGATGCCGGGCTTCGCCGATCGCATGGACGACGCCGAGGTCGCCGAACTGGCCACCTTCCTGCGTCAAGGCTGGTCGAACGACGCGCCGGCGGTGTCCGCCGAGCAGGTCGCCGCGGTGCGTGCATCGCTGGCTGGCGAGCATGTAGGTGAAAAGGAGCTGGCGCCGAGCGACGAGTAGTCTTCGAGGTAGCCGATCCCGCCCCTGCGCTGGCGACGATGAGTCGCCCGCTCAGAAGCCCCTGATGCTCGATGAGTGTCAGGGGCTTTTTATTGCAAGGCTCTGGTCGCCGTGGAGATGGACGGGCTCAGTTAGCCGCCCAGCGAAAACGCACGCCTGCCACGTCCCCGTCGGGCACAACGCCCGCGCGAAGATTCCACAGCAGCGCCGGGATCAGCAACCTGGGGGGCTCCAGCCCTGCATCCCGTTCTTCACGCCATTCGATGAACTGCGCGGCACTGACGCCTTGATGCATATGCTGGTTATGCAGGCGCTGTTCCTGCACGGAGCACCAGGCCCGTGGCGCGCGATCCTGGGGATAGTCGTGGCACATGAACAGGCGGGTGTCGCCCGGCAGTTCGAGCAGATGCCGAATGGAGCGATACAACTGCGCAGCACTGCCACCAGGAAAATCGCAGCGTGCCGTGCCGATGTCCGGCTGGAACAGGGTGTCGCCGACGAACACGTGCCGCTCCTCGACCAGAAAGGCCGTGTCGGCGGGCGTATGCCCGGGCACATGCAGCGCCCGAGCGGACAGAGCACCGATGGCGAAGTCTTCGTCGGGGGCGAACAGATGGTCGAACTGGCCGCTCGCCTGGCAGTAATCCTCGGGCAGTTGGAAACGCGCCTGAAAGGTCCGCTGCACCTCGCCAATGCCTGGTCCGGCGGCGACCCGCCCGCCACTGCGCTCGCGCAGGTAAGCAGCGGCGGTGAGGTGATCGGCGTGGATATGGGTTTCCAGAATCCACTGCACCTCCAGGTGCCTGGCCTCCAGCGCTCGCAACAGAGCGTCCGCCGGTGCGCTGTCGAGCCTGCCGGACTCCAGGTCATAGCCGAGCACCGGATCGATCACCGCGCAAGCGCTGCCCGCGCCAGCGTGGACGAGATGGCTGAACGTCGACGTCTGCGCATCGAAAACGCTCTCGACCTGCAGCGCCCGCTCTCCCAGCGTGCTCATCGGGCGATCACCGGCCCGTCATTCAGGCAGACAGCGGCGAATGGCATCGATGGCCTGCTCGACGTCGGCGAGCGTGGTGTAGCGGCCGAGGCTCAGGCGAATGCTGCGATACGCCTGGGTATCGTCCAGCCCGAGCGCCAGCAGCACATGGGACGGCGCGCTGCTGGCCGAATTGCAGGCCGAAGTGGAGGAGAACGCCAGCGTCCCCAGCAGATTCTCGGCATCGAACCAGGGGTGGTCGATGCACAGGTTGAGGGTATGCGGCACACGCTTCTCGGCGCAGCCGTTGAGACGCACGCCGGGCAGCGCCAGCAACCCTTCGCGCAGGTGTGCGCAAAGGCGAGCGATGCGCGTGTTCTCTTCGCTCATCAGCTCACCGGCAAGGGCGAAGGCGCTGCCCATGCCGACGATCTGGTGGGTGGCCAGGGTGCCGGAGCGCAGCCCCTGCTCATGCCCACCGCCATGGATCTGCGCCTGGATCAGCGAGCGCGCACGGTCACCGACGTAGAGCGCACCAATACCTTTAGGACCATAGGTCTTGTGGGCGGAAAAGGACATCAGGTCCACCGGCAAGGTGGCCAGATCGATGGCCACCTTGCCGGTGGCCTGGGCGGCGTCCACATGGAACAGCGCGCCGCGCTGACGAACGAGCTCGCCCACCGCGGCGATATCGGTCAGCGTACCGAGTTCGTTGTTGATCAGCATCAACGAGACCAGCAGGGTGTCGTCACGCAAGGCTGCCGCGACCGCCTCCGGCTGGATGATGCCGTTGGCATCGGGCTGCAGCCAGGTCACCTCGAAGCCCTCGCGCTCCAGTTGCCCGGCGGTATCCAGAACGGCCTTGTGCTCGAGGCGGCTGGTGATGATGTGCCGACGGCCATCGGCCAGCGCGGCCACGCCCTTGAGCGCCAGGTTGTTCGACTCGGTCGCCCCGGACGTCCAGACCAGGCGATCTGCGCGGGTACCTACCAGGGCCGCCACCTGCTTGCGTGCCTTTTCGACCGCCAGACGAGCCCGCTGCCCGAAGGAGTGAGACGCGGAAGCGGGATTGCCGAACACCACGTCACGGCCCATGCACGCCAACATGTCCTGAATGACAGCGTCGTCGATGGGAGTGGTAGCGGCGTAATCGAAATACAGTTCTGACATAGGGGTAGCGGCCGTGCAGATGATTGAAGGCGCCGTGCTAGACGGCTTTGTCTGGAGCACCATGCTAAGAGAGCGGGACGTGAAAAATTTTGTTATTTCACTGTTCTCGAGCCCATGAAACGGAATAGATTTCCAACCTGGACAAAGTAAACGAAATTATTTTCCAGACTTAGCCCATTTCATACTGACGATATTCCCCAATCGTCTTATCAGGAGTTTTCTAGACCGTGGACAAGTTCGACCGCGCCCTGCTCGCGCAGCTACAGCAGGACTGCACCCAGCCGCTGGGTGAGATCGCCGAACGCGTTGGTTTGAGTAACACGGCGTGCTGGCGGCGTATTCAGAAGCTCGAGGAAAGCGGCGTGATCGGTGCCCGAGTGGCCCTGCTCGACTCGCGCAAGATCGGCGTGCCGGTCACGGTATTCGCCTTCGTGCGCACCAATCAGCACAACGCCGAATGGCTCAAGCACTTCCACAGTCAGGTGGCGGCGATCGACGAGGTGGTCGACTTCTATCGCATGGCGGGTGTCACCGATTACCTGCTGCGCCTGGTGGTGCCCGACATCGAGGGCTACGACGCCGTGTATAAGCGCCTGATCGAAATCCCCGGCATCGCCGATATCAGCTCCAGCTTCGCCATGGAGCGGATCAAATCGACCACGGCCCTGCCGCTGCATCAGGTGGGCAAGTGAGCGTCTGGACGGGCGACTGGCGAAACCCGGAATTCCGGGTTAGTTTGGCCGCCCGTTATCCCTGACGATTTCTGCCATGCCTCTACGCAATCTTCACCGTCTGACCATTCTCGGCCTGGTGTTCTTCATCCTCGGCCTGATCGGCGTCGTGTATGCGCTGTACGCCATCTACAGCGGGCCGCGCCCGGCTGACCCGGACCTGACCCGCAGCCTGGTGATAGCCGCAGGCATGCAACTGACCGGCTACGTGCTGCTCAACCGCAACCGCTGGCGGATGATGGTCGGCAAGTCGAAGAAGTAGCGCCAAGCTCACCCGCTATGAGCCTGGCGCCCGGGGCCGCCTTCAGCGGAATGGCGGCTCGTCGAAGCTGCGCAGCTTGCGCGAGTGCAGCGAGTTGAGCTGGCCACGCAGCAGATCCAGAGCGGCGATACCGATGTGCAGATGCTGGGTCACGGCCCGCTCGTAGAAGGCACCCGCCGCGCCCGGCAGCTTGATCTCGCTGTGCAGCGGCTTGTCCGACACGCACAGCAAGGTGCCATACGGCACGCGCAGGCGATAGCCCTGAGCGGCGATGGTGCCGCTTTCCATGTCCACCGCCACGGCCCGTGACAGGTTGATCAGCGGACGCTCCTGCGCCCAGCGCAGCTCCCAGTTGCGGTCGTCGTAGGTCAGCACGGTACCGGTGCGCAGGCGACGCTTGAGATCGTCACCGCGCTCGCCAGTCACCTGCGCGGCGGCATCCTGCAACGCTTGCTGCACTTCGGCCAGGGCCGGCAGCGGAATGTGCGGTGGCAGCACCCGGTCGAGAATACCGTCGCGGCGCATGTAGGCGTGAGCCAGCACGTAGTCACCGATGGTCTGCGACTGACGCAGGCCGCCACAGTGGCCGATCATCAGCCAGCAGTGCGGACGCAGCACGGCCAGGTGATCGGTGATGTTCTTGGCGTTGGACGGGCCGACGCCGATGTTGACCAGGGTGATGCCATCGCCATCGGCAGCCTGCAGGTGATAGGCCGGCATCTGGTAGCGGTGCCAGACCACGGTCTCGATGATCGCCTGCATCTCGCCTTCGGGCATGCCCCGCTCGATCACCACGTTGCCCGGCAGCACCATGCGCTCGAAGCGCGACTCGCCATTGAGCATGTCCAGACCGTTGCGAATGAACTGGTCGACGTAGCGGTGGTAGTTGGTCAGCAGGATCCACGGCTGCACGTGGCGCCAGTCGCTGCCGGTGTAATGCACCAGGCGACGCAGGGAGAAATCCACTCGGGCGGCGTCGAACAGGGCCAGCGGCAATGGATCGGTATTTTCCCAGTCGTAGAGGCCGTCGGCGGTGCCATCGGTGGCGGCCGACAGGTCCGTGCTGGGGAACACCCGCGCCAGTTCTGCCGCGGTCACGCCGGAGCCGGCCAGCTCATCGCCCTGTTCCACCACGTAGGGGTAAGGGATGTACTGCTGGCTGACACCGACCTCGACGGTCAGGGTGAAGTCGGCCATCAGCGGCTGCAGTTGCTCGAGCAGGTACTTACGGAACGCAGCCGGGTGGGTGATGGTGATGCTGTAGGTACCGGGCACCTGCACCTTGGCGTAGGCACGCACGGTGGTCGGCACCTCGCCCTGGCAGTCGTAGGTCAGCCGCAGTTCGGGGTAGCGAAACAACTCTTGCTGCTCGGCATCGGGGCGGATGCGATCTTTCAGGTAGCGCTTGAGCGCCTGGCTCAGGCCTTCGGTGGCGCGCTGGTGCAGCACCGCCAGACGATCGACGGCCTCTTCGGCAGAGTGGACGACGATAAAAGCGCCGTCTGTAGAAAGGGACATGCACGGTTCCTTATCGTGGGGATCATGGACCATAGCTGACACGCATTACAGGCCGGGTGCAAGTGCAGCGATCATTGCGGCCACACATCGACGATGCGCTCCAGCGCTTGCTTGAGCTCGACACGACTGCGGGCAGCCGCCAGGCTGATGCGAATGGCGTTGGCCGCAGCAGGGCCGACGGCGAACACCTCGGCGGGCACCACCTCGACACCGGCAGTTCGGCACTCGGCTGCCAGGTCACGGCTATCCGCCGCCTCCAACCACAGGTGCGGCGCCACCTCACGGCCCTGGGGCATGCGTGCGCCGAGCACCCGCGCGGCGAGGCGCCAGCGCTGCTGCAACTCGTCCCGCTGCCAGGCCAGCTTGCGCGCCGCGGTGCCGTCCTCGATCCACTCGCAGGCCAGCGCCAGGCACAACGGCGAGACCGCCCAACCGGTGGCGTGCCCTTGCGGATCGATACGTTTGAGCAGCGCCTGCGGCCCATGCACAAAGCCCAGTCGCAGGCCCGGGGCCACGGTTTTCGACAGGCTGGTGACCAGCAGGCTGCGTTCCGGCACCGATACGGCCAGCGGTGCCTGGCTGCCCAGCGCGCCGTAGACGTCATCCTCGATCAGCCACAGGCCGTGGCGTTCCACCAGCTCGGCGATGCGTTGCCGTCGTTCACCATCCATGCTGCTGCCCGTGGGGTTCTGCAGGCAGGGGGTGAGCACCAGCACCCGCGCGCCGGTAGCACGCACCTGCCGGTCGAGATCCTGAGGGTGAATGCCACGCTCATCCATCGCCACGCCGTGCAGGGGCAGCCGCAACTGCCGCGCCGCGGCCTTGATGCCGGGCGCGGTGAAGGCCTCGACCAGCACCGGATCGCCGGGCTCGCAGAGCGCCAGCAACGCTGCGCTAACGCCCTGCTGAGCACCCGCGCAGAGCAGCACCCTCGACGGCGGATAATGCAGGCCGCGCTGCTGCAACCACAGGCTGCCAGCCAGCCGCCCACGCACCTCCAGCTCGGCCGACGCGTACGCCTGCAGCGCGTCGATGCGGCCTTCGGCGATCAGGCGCTGCAAGGTGCAGGACAGGTCATCGCTGTCGCCGTCGTGCACCGGCACGTTGGTCGACAGATCGATGCCCTGCGCGGGCTGGCCGGGCTGCTTGAGGTGAAACAGGCTGGCTTCGTGGCTATCGGCCAGGACATAGGTACCACGGCCGACTTCACCGGACACCAGGTGACGCCGCGCAGCTTCGCGATAGGCCTGCATCACCGTGCTCGGATTGATGCCCAGCGTCCAGGCGAGTCGGCGCTGCGGCGGCAGGCGCTCACCGGGCTTGAGCTCACCCTTGCCGATGGCGCTGGAAATCGCCTCGACCAGTGCCAGATAAGTGGGCAGCGTGCTGCCTTGCAGATCAGGTAACCACATTGCTTGCCATGCAATATAAAGATTTACCCATACAATGACAGGGCCGTAGCATCGGGTCAAAGCCAACCGGGAGCCCCCCAGATGTTCGACCTTGCCGCGCTTCGCCAAGCCGCCACCCTGATTCGCCCGAACGTTCCGGCAACGCCGCAGTTCGCCTGGCCGTTGCTGGCCGAACGCCTGGGTTGCGAGGTATGGGTCAAGCACGAGAACCACACCCCCACAGGCGCCTTCAAGGTCCGCGGCGGCCTGGTCTATGTGGATGCCCTGCTGCGCCGTGAACCGACCACCGCCGGCCTGGTTTCGGCCACCCGGGGCAACCACGGACAAAGCATGGCGCTGGCAGCCGGCAAGGCTGGCCTGCCGATCAGCATCGTGGTGCCGCAAGGCAACGCGAGAGAGAAGAATGCGGCCATGGCCGCCCTGGGCGCCGAGGTGATCGAATACGGTCGCGACTTCGACGAGGCCCGAAGCCGGGCGGCGGAGCTGGCTGCGCAGCGCGGCCTGCACTTCGTTCCGTCGCTGCACCCGGACCTGATCCGTGGCGTCGCCACCTATGCCCTGGAACTGTTCGAGGCCGCACCACCGCTCAAGCGCATCTATGTGCCCATTGGCCTCGGTTCGGGCATCTGCGGGGTGATCCGCACCCGCGACCTGCTCGGCCTGGACACCGAAGTGATCGGGGTGGTGAGCAGTGCCGCCGATGCCTACGCGCAAAGTTTCGCGGCCGGGCGGGTGATCTGCACCGACAGCGCCGACACCATCGCCGATGGCATGGCCTGCCGCATGCCGCAGCCCGAGGCGCTGGAGATCATCCGGGCCGGTGCCGCGCGCATCGTACGAGTCGATGACGACGAGATCCGCCAGGCCATTCGCATCCTTCACGAAGACACCCACAACCTCGCCGAAGGCGCTGGAGCAGCAGCGCTGGCG
The DNA here is from genome assembly GCF_052958135.1 of Pseudomonas sp. SZ40. NCBI lineage: Bacteria > Pseudomonadati > Pseudomonadota > Gammaproteobacteria > Pseudomonadales > Pseudomonadaceae > Pseudomonas > Pseudomonas sp. SZ40. The sequence continues at coordinate 131,308 of NZ_JBQWIF010000010.1, forward strand.
GCATTGATCCAGGAACGTGAAATCAATCGGGGCCAACGCTCGGCGGTAGTGCTCAGCGGCGCCAACATCGACCGCGCCGCCCTGGCCTCGATCCTGGCCTGAACCGTCTCAGGACGCTTCGGCAACGCCCACTTGCCGTGAATAGGCGCGCGGCGCAAGACCGTGATGGCGGCGAAACACCTTGGCGAAATGACTGGGGTTGGAGTAGCCCACCGCCATCGCCACATCGCCGACCCGCTGGCCCTGACGCAGGCACAGGGCCGCGTGCTGCATGCGCAGGTCCTGCAGTTCGGCATACACACCCTTGCCGTACAACTGGCGGAAGCCATCCTTGAGCTTGCGCACGTTCAACTGCACTTCGGCAGCCAGGCTCTCGAGCGTCCACGGGCGCTCGAGGGCTTCGCGCAGGTGTTGGTGAGCACGTTCCAAACGCAGTCGATCACGCCCTCCGAGCACGCTGGGGCGCAGGTTCTCCTGTAGATAACCGAGCATTTCAGCGAGCATCTCGAAAGCCTTGGCACGCATCAGGATGTCCCGCGCCAGGCCTTCCAGGCGGCAATCGAGCATCTCCAGACCAATACGACGCAGCACGTGCGGCGCGGGAAATTGCACCAGCCGCGCCAGGCCGTCACTGGAGCAGGCCCGCTCCCACGGGCCGGCACTGTCGAACAACCATTCCCCAACCCTCAGGCGCTGCAGTATCTGCGGGGCGAAGCTGATGTTCACACCGCGTAGCCGCGAGCCTGCCGGCAGCAGACCTTCGCCCCGTACGGAGACACTGGAGTGGTAGAGGCAGCAGGTGTCATTGCGCAGATCCATTGCCGGGGTGTCGGCGAACTGCCGCCAACCACCGCCCTGCTCGTAGTAGGCGAGGGTCAGGGAAGGATGACTGTCGGCCTGCACGTACAGGTCGTGCTCGCCATCCATTTCGATCAGGCGCACGTCCAGTTCCTCGTCAGCGAAGCTGGCGAAAACGTCGTTCAGGGGGCGGTCGGCGTAATAGTGATTGATGGCCATGGCTGACACTCCACAAGGCGATCACAATAAATGAGAACACTTATCAGTTAAAGTGCCGATCACGCGCATTTACGCCCGATCGCACGCGCAACCTCCCCCCGAGCGGCGGAGTATGCCGGCCATTCATCCATGGAGATGCCTGCATCATGCGCCTGACGCCCTTGAGCTTTGCCATTCTGTGCTCCAGCGGTCTGCCGGCCCTGGCCCACGCCGCCGTCGACCTGCCTGGCCTGCAAGTCACGGCGAGCAAACGCGAGACCAGCCTGGCGGAGACCGACATGGCCTTGTCCGTCGCCGAACAGGAGGACCTGCAACGCGCCAACATCGGCAATAGCAAGGAACTGAATCGAGTCTTCCCCGAACTGTTCCTGAGCCAAAGTGGCCTGAGCCTGTTCCCCAATCTGAGCCTGCGCGGGATCTCGTCCGCCGACGCCTACAGCGCACCGGTGGCGTTCTACGTCGATGGCGTGCCCTATGTGCTCGGCGCCTTCAACCAGCAGTTGCTCGACATCGAACGCATCGAATTGCTCAAAGGCCCTCAAGGCACCCTGTACGGGCGCAACGCCCACGCCGGCGCCTTGAGTATCGTCACCCGCCGCCCGGAAAACGCTGCGCAGTTGAAGGTGGGTAGCCGCGTCAGCAATCTCAATCGCGAGGTCAGCGCCAGCGTCAGTGGCGCTCTGGTCGAAGACCGCCTACTCGCCGAGGCCGCCGTCTTTCACAATGATCTGCAAGGCGAGCTCAAGGGCAGCCCGCAGCACGGTGACGGCGACAACGGCGGTGGTCGCGTTGGTCTCACCCTGCTACCCAATGATGACCTGAGCGTCCGACTGGTCTACGCCCGTGATCGCCTGACATCCCACGAAGAGCGTTACCTTCCCTTCCACGGCTATGCCAGCCGAGCGGTCAACCCCGGGTGGCGCGAATCGTCTTTCACCCGCCGCGTGGAAACCAGCAGCGCGGTCATCGACTGGTCACTCGGCGATGCCTGGAAACTCACCTCCACCAGCGCCCTGCAGAGCTACCGTCACGAGCGCCTGCTCGGTGATTTCGGCCTCTACCACCCGGAACGCCAGCGCACCCTCAGCCAGGAGTTGCGCCTCACCACCCAGGGCGAACAGCGTACCTGGGACGCCAACCTCGGCCTGTACTGGCAGGACAGCAAGACCCACTCGCAACGCCGCACGGCACCTGGTGGCCCCTACGACTCCTTGCTGGGCCTGGCCGACAGCCGTATCGACAGCACCGAGAAGGCCGTTTTCGGTGAGTTCACCTGGCACATCGACGAACGCTGGGATCTGACCCTGGGCGCCCGCCACAGCCGCGAGGAGGCCAGCACTCGCTTCGTCCAGCAGGATGGCCTGATGGTGCCGGGCTTCGCCTACCGCGGGCAGGACCGCTTCAACGCCACCACGCCGAAGATCGTCCTTGGCTTCCAGGCAAGCGATGACCTGCGCATCTACGCACTGGCCAGCGAGGGCTACAAGCCCGGTGGTTTCAACCGCATCGGCAGCAGCAGTGCCGACGCCGTGGCCTACGACCCCGAGCGCTCGTTGAACCTGGAGGCTGGGTTCAAGGCCAGCCTGCTCGAGCGTCGCCTGTTCGCCAATGCCTCGCTTTACTGGATGCGCATCGAGGACGTGCAGCAGTACATCGGCATGGTCGGCATTCAGAACCTGCAGAACATGGGCGACGCCCGCAGTGAAGGCGCCGAACTGTCGCTGGACTGGCTACCGGACGAGGATACCCGCCTGCACTTGGCTGGCACCATCAACCGCAGCCGTCTGGTGGATGCCGACGTCCGCCAGGGCAATCGCCTGGCTCTGGCGCCACGCGGCACCCTGCGCCTGTCGGCGGAACGCAGCCTGCGCTGGGACGGCCTGCTCGGCGAGCTGCGCCCCAGTGTCGGTCTATCGTATGTTGGCCAGCATTACTTCGACGCCGACAACCAGTTGGCCCAGGGCGGCTACACCCTGTTCGATGCGCGCCTGACCTGGCAGCCGGCAGCGAGTTACCAAGTGGCCCTGTACGGCAACAACCTGACGGCCAAGGACTACCGCAGCTACGCCTACCTCTCGGGCGCAGATGCATTTGCCCAGGCCGGACCCGGGCGTGAGCTGGGTGTCGACCTGAGCCTGCGTTTCTGACCATGGCCCTGTCAGCCTCTCGCCGCATTCACGTGCTGCTGCTCGGCCAGTACACCAGCCTCGGACTGCTCGGTGGCTTCAGCCTGCAGCTGTTACCTGCCTACCTGCGCCGCGAGGGCGTCGGCCTGGACAGCATTGGCCTCGTGGCCCTGGTGTTTCTGCCCCACGCACTGAAGCTGCTGTGGGCTCCGCAGGTAGACCGCTGGTGCCGCGAGCAGCGGCGTACCTGCCTGCTGCTGTGCTACGGCAGCCTGCTGGCCTGCATCTTCGCGCTGGCCAGCATCGACCCGGTGCAGCAGTTGCCTCTGGCGCTCGGCCTGCTGGGGCTGGCAGCGCTGTGCGCCGCCAGTGGCGATATCGCCAGCGACGGCCTTGCCGTAGTGGCCTTGCCAGAGCAAGCCTACCCGACCCTCAATCGGCTGCAGATCGGCGGCAGCTACCTCGGCTACCTGCTTGCCGGGTTACTGGCCGCTCCCCTGCTCGATCGCCATGGCTGGCACGCCGGGACCCTCGTGCTCGGCGCCCTGCTCGCCCTGTGCCTGTTGCCACTGCTGAGCCTGCCCCTGCCCCGCGTCGATACTGGCTCGGCTCTGGCAAGACCCAGCCTGCGCCATGCCTGGCGTTCGGTGATGCGTCGGCGTGCCGGGCTGGTGCTGCTAGCGCAATGCGGACCGCGGCTGATGCTGGGCATGGCGTCCGCCTACTGGATAGACAGGGGCGTGAGCCTGACCCAGGCCGGCGCTCTGGAAGCCTGGTGCATAGGCATGGGCCTGCTCGGTAGCCTGGCGGCACCGGCGCTGCTGCAGCGCTTCGGCAATCGCCACAGCTGGTGCGCCGGCCTGTTGGTCCTGCTCGGCGTGAGCCTCTGGCTGCTGGCCGGGGAGCGCTGGGAACAGATCGGTGCAGCCCAGTTGGTGGTCGCCTTCAGCCTGGCCAATCTGGCCACCGGGCTGATCTTCGTCGCGCTCTACAGTCGCATGATGCAGTGGGCCGACCCCGGGCAACCGGGTACCGACGTCACCCTGCTGCAGTGCACCGATGCCTGGATCGGGCTGCTCGCCGGCCTGGGCGGCGCCTGGCTCGCCCACTGGGTCGGCTTCGACGGGCGCTTCCTGATTACCGCCGCATTGCTGCTGGCGGGACTGATCGGCATCCATCGCCTGCTCGACGAGCAGCCGCGCCCCACTACCCACTCGACACAGGAAACCCTTGGTTCATGAGCGCTCCCATTCTCGTTCTTGGCGCCGGCATCGCCGGTCTGGCCACAGCCTGGTGGCTCAAACAGCGCGGCTTCACCCCGGTCATCGTGGAGAAGGCTGCACAGTTGCGTCATGACGGCTTCGTTCTCAGCCTGGGTGGCACCGGCTACAGCATCGCCGAGCGCATGGGCATCGTCGACAAGTTGCGTGGGCACAGCGTCAATCTGGGTCGCACGCTGTTCCGTGACAGCCAGAACCGCGACGTGCTGCTGGTCGACCATAGCCGACACCTGCGCAACCTCAACCTCCTGCCCGTTTGTCGCGACGATCTGGTGCAGGTGCTGCACGATGCCCTCGACGGCCAGGTGGAGATACGTTTCGGCCTTTGCCTGCAGGCTTATGAAGAAGACGCCGAAGGCGTCGATGTGAGCTTCGATGATGGCAGCGAGCAACGCTTCGCCTTCGTGGTGGGTGCAGAGGGCTGCTTTTCCGACCTGCGCCGACGCGCCTTCGCCGACGACGAAAGCTGCCTGCGCTCTCTGGGCTACAACGCCGCATCGTTCATCGTGGACGGTGACATGGCGGCCGGGGGGGAACGCCACCTATCGTTTTCCGAGCCAGGCTATGTGGTCGAGTGTTACAGCATGCGCCCCGGGCTGCTGGCTACCTTGTGGCTATGGCACAGCCAGGATAGCAGCCGCATCCCGGCGCAACGACGCAAGGCCGTGCTGCGCGAGACCTTCTCTCAGGCCAGTCCTGCAGTACTCGACCTGCTCGCCCCCCTGCCGGACGATCAGGGCTTCTATCTCGATCACCTGATGCAAGTGCATTTGCCGCAATGGCATCAAGGGCGTCTGGTGCTGGTCGGGGATGCCGCCCATTGCCTGACCCTGGCCTCGGGCCGCGGCGCCAGCATGGCCCTCACCGGGGCCTGGCTGCTGGCAGATGAACTGAGCAAGAGCTTCGACTGCGCGGCATTGGCCCGTTACGACGCCACCTTGCGTCCGGATATCGATGAATTGCAGGCGCTGGCTCCGCGCATGGCGGGTTGGTACGCGCCACTGACGCGGCGCGCCTGGCACCTGCGCAACTGGACCATGCGCCTGATGCCTGCCTCTCTCACTGCCTGGCTACTGCGCCGCACCTTCGAGCGGCTCAAACGCACGCCACTGGCACAGCGGGTCGATGCCGCGCCGAATCAGCTCAGACACTGACCGACAGCGTGGAACCAATGGCAACCGAGATGGCGACACCGCCGCCGCCCATATCGCCGGCAGCCTTTTCCACATCGGCGAGCTGCTTGTCGATATCGCCGAGCAGCTTCCTGCTTTCCTCATCCGGCTCGGCACTGAGCTGCGCCTTGACCATGGCCAGCAATTGCTTGAGCTGGCGAGCGACCTTTTTCAGTTCTTCGGCATCGGCACGGCGCTGCTGGTCGTCTCGGCCACGTTGGGCGCGCTCCGTGGTGGTTTGTGGCTGCTCGTCGCCGTCGGCCTCTGCATCGCCCTCCTCGGTAGACGCTTCTTGCGCCGCTGCAGCAGTCACCACTGCGGCCTCGGGGTCGGCTTCGACCTCCGACGGCACCTCGCTGATCGCTTCCACTGCCGTGGCCGTTTCGGTTGCCTGAGCGCCTTCGACATTCACGCCAGACGCCGGAGCGGCGCCGGCATTCGCATTCACGGTGGTGGAACTGCCGGAGGGCTCCTTGAGCACCGCGGCCGCCTGCCCCAGTTCCTGAGCCAGTTGCTTGATCTGCCGCAACGCGCCTTTCGCCGCGGCAGGGCCGAGGGCGATGACCAGTTGCTTGAGCATCTCGATACGTTTCTTGATGTCTTCGAGGCGCTGGCGGGCTGCTTCCTTGCGAGACTCCTGCTGGTTGGCCTGCATGGAGCGCAGCTTGGCCGATGCTTCACGCATGGTTTTCATGCGCTTTTGCGCGTAGTCGCTGAGGGTCAGGGTGACCGACGGCTGCTGCTTGTCGGGCTCGCTGGCAACGGTCGAGGGAGCTGCAGCCGCCTCACCCGAGGCACGAGCCGGGGTCGTTCTGACAGGCCCTGTGGTGGCGGGCGTGATAGTCGACATGCTACGTCCTGTGCCTGGCGAATGTGTCAGGGTATCGGCTGATGGCAGGCAAACTTGAACCTGGTGGCTCGCCCCGGGGCCGTCGGTCATGACGCCGAAAAACGAAAAGCCCCGGCGTTGCGGCCGGGGCTTCTCATGAAAACGGTGGCGTATGGAGCGCCAGCGGCAAGTCAGTACTTGCTGCGGAAATCGCGCAACTCGTCTTCTGCCTTTTCCTTGGTCCAGCCGTAGCGTTCCTGCAGCTTGCCAGCCAGGTATTCGCTATGGCCTTCGGCGACATCCACGTCGTCGTTGGTCAGCTTGCCCCAGCGGGTCTTGATGTCACCGCTGAGCTGCTTCCACTTACCTTTGATAATGTCGGAATTCATGATTCAACTCTCCTCTGTACAGGGAAGAAAGCAGGCTCATCGAGCCTGCCCGGAAACATGATCAGTCGGCAGTTTTCAGGCCGTCAGCCGAAACAGCTTGAACGCCTTTGATTTCCTTGGCTTTGGCGACAGCGAGGTCACGCTCGGCTTCGGTAGCCACGACACCGGACAGGGCAACTACACCCTTGTTGGTTTCGACTTTGATGTCCAGAGCGCTGAGACCGTCGTCAGCCAGGAAGGTCGACTTCACTTTGCTGGTGATCCAGGTATCGGAAACCGCTTCTTCGGCCTTGTCCATGGTGTTAGCAGCCAGCATGGTCGGCTGGGTGCTGCTGTAGGTGTCGGCGAAAGCGGTACCCGCCACGGACAAGCTCAGGGCGGTCGCAGTGATAGCGGCAAAAGCGAACTTATTGATTGGCTGTTTCATGGGTAACACTCCTGATTATTCGAGTTGGCCACATCCAACTACCGGCTGTGGCTGCCCAATACCTATCGCAAGCGCTGTGCCACTTTTTTTAAAAAAAATAATCCTTTAAAAACAATAACTTAATAGACAAACAGAATTGCATTTTCCGTGCAAACTGCATGTTCCAGCGAAACCACTCAGGCAGATTGCACGAAATTTCAAATCGCCATTACACCTGCCGGGTCACCCCGAGCGACAGCCACAAAAAAACCGGTCGATTGACCGGCTTTCCGATTCGAGCACGAGATCGTGTCTATTTGACGACCTTGAGGCTTGGTCGACCGCTCGGCCGCGGCGGCTCGTCGTCAGGTGGCCCCTGCTCGTCCTGCACATCCTCGACCTCGGCCTGCGTAACTGGCGGCTCCAGATCGAAGACCATGCCCTGGCCATTCTCTCGCGCATAGATCGCCAGCACAGCAGGTGCCGGTACGAACAGGCTGTGCGCGACACCACCGAAGCGGCCTTCGAAGCTGACCGCGTCGTTTTTCATGGCCAGCTCACGCACGGCGGTGGGCGATACATTGAGCACGATCTGCCCGTCGCTGACGAAGCCTGGCGGAACCTTCACGCCTGGGTATTCGGCATTGACCAGCAGATGGGGCGTGCAATCGTTGTCGACGATCCACTCGTAAAGCGCGCGAATCAGATAAGGACGACTGGAGTTCATCAAACCTCCTGGGCTTGAACACGCCACCTACGGCGCGCAAGGAAAATGGGTCAGCGCATGTCTCGTTCCACGGCGGACAGACTCTGGCGAAAACTCTCGCGAGCGAACTGCCGGTCCATGTAATCGAGCAGCGGTTTGGCCGGCCTTGGCAGTTCGATCCCCAGCACCGGCAGGCGCCAGAGGATCGGCAACAGGCAGCAGTCTACCAAGCTCAGCTCGTCGCTGAGAAAAAATGGCTTTTCGGCGAACAGCGCGGAAACCCCGGTCAGGCTCTCGCGCAATTCCTTGCGCGCCTGGACACGGGCGGCCTCCTTGCTGCGTGGGTCGAGAATCAGGTCGACCAGCGAACACCAGTCGCGCTGAATACGGTGCATCAGCAGGCGCGTGTTGCCACGGGCTACCGGGTAAACCGGCATCAGCGGAGGGTGGGGATAACGCTCCTCCAGATACTCCATGATCACCGTCGGCTCATACAGCGCCAGATCACGATCGACCAGCGTCGGCAGGCTCGCGTAAGGATTGGCCTCCAGCAACTTGGTCGGAGAGCGGCCCTGCTCGACGCTGATGATCTCCGCGACGACGCTCTTTTCGGCGAGCACGATGCGTACGCGGTGGGAATAGTGGTCGGCCGGGTCGGAATAACAGGCCAACCTATTGGTCGCAGCCAAGGCGATCCTCCAGATTTCTCGAGCACAAAAAAACCTGCGCGCCCCCAGTGGAAACGCGCAGGTCGGCCATGATACCGGATGCGTTTAGCAGCCGTTGGAAAACGTAAGCGAAGACAAGGCTGTACGTCGTTCAGCTGCGGTCAGTGCACATCCTTCCAGTACTCGCGCTTGAGCAGATAGGCGAACACGAAGAAGAAAGCCAGGTACAGCAATACGTAGGTGCCGATGCGTTGCAGGTGCAGCTTGTTCGGGTCCGCCGAGTAGGCGAGGAAGGTCACCAGGTTACGTACCTTGTCATCGAACGCCTGCGGGCTGAGCATGCCGCTGTTCGGCTCGAGCACCAGTTGATCGCAGGCTTCGTGGGTGAGCGGCGTGCCGGTCAGCGGGTCGTACTGCTTCTTGCCGTCGTCAACCACCTGCACCTGCTTGCAGCCCATGTACTGACGACCTTGCAGGCCGCCCAGCACGTTGGGCATGCCGACGTTGGGGAATACCAGGTTGTTGGCGCCCAAGGGCCGCGCCGGATCGTCGTAGAAGGTACGCAGGTAGGTGTACAGCCAGTCGTTGCCACGCACCCGGGCGACCAGGGTCAGGTCGGGCGGCGCGGCGCCGAACCAGCGCTTGGCGTCTTCGGGCTTCATGCCGATGTTCATGTGATCGCCGATCTTGGCATCGGTGAACACCAGATTGTCCATCATCTGCTCCGCGGACACGCCAATGTCCTCGGCGACCCGCTCGTAGCGCTGGAACTTGGCACTGTGGCAGCCCATGCAATAGTTGGCGAACGTACGCGCGCCATCCTGCAGCGCCGCCTTGTCGGTCAGGTCGATGTCGGCCTTGTCGAGCGTCACGCCATGACCACCGGCTGCCAGGGCCAGAGCAGGCAGCAATGCGACTAAACATGCAGCAAATAGCTTTCTCATCAGCCTGTCACCCTTTCAGGAACCGGTTTGGTCTTTTCCATCCTGGTGTAGAAGGGCATCAGGATGAAGTACGCGAAGTACAGGAAGGTGCACACCTGCGACAGCAACGTACGGCCCGGAGTCGGCGGCAGAACACCCAGCACGCCGAGGATGACGAAGGACACGCAGAACACCAGCAGCCAGAGCTTGCTCAGCCAGCCCTTGTAGCGCATCGAGCGGACCGGGCTGCGATCCAGCCAGGGCAGCACGAACAACACGGCAATGGCGGCGCCCATGGCGATCACCCCCATGAGCTTGTCGGGGATTGCCCGCAAGATCGCGTAGAAGGGCGTGAAGTACCAGACCGGCGCGATGTGTTCGGGGGTCTTGAACGGGTTGGCCTGTTCGAAGTTGGGTTTCTCGAGGAAGTAGCCGCCCATTTCCGGGAAGAAGAACACCACGAAACAGAACACGAAGAGGAACACCACCACGCCGACGATATCCTTCACCGTGTAGTACGGATGGAAGGGAATGCCGTCGAGTGGAATGCCGTTCTCGTCCTTGTGCTTCTTGATGTCGATGCCATCCGGGTTGTTCGAGCCGACCTCGTGCAGCGCCAGGATGTGCAGCACCACCAGGCCGAGAATGACGATCGGCAGGGCCACCACATGCAGGGCGAAGAAACGGTTCAGGGTGATGCCGGAGATCAGGTAGTCGCCACGGATCCACTCGGTCAGCGCATCGCCGATGAACGGAATGGCACCGAACAGCGAGATGATCACCTGGGCGCCCCAGTAGGACATCTGCCCCCAGGGCAGCAGGTAGCCCATGAAGGCTTCGGCCATCAGCATCAGGTAGATCAGCATGCCGAAGATCCACACCAGCTCCCGGGGCTTCTGGTACGAGCCGTAGAGCAGGCCGCGGAACATGTGCAGATAGACGACGATGAAGAACGCCGACGCGCCGGTGGAATGCATGTAGCGCAGGATCGCGCCGTGAGGCGTATCACCGGTGCGCACGTCACGCATCAGGCCCTCGACCGAGGCGAAGGCACCTTCGGCGGTGGGTGTGTAGCTCATGGTCAGCCACACGCCGGTGAGTAGCTGATTGACCAGCACCAGCAGGGCCAGGGAGCCGAAGAAGTACAGGAAGTTGAAGTTCTTCGGTGCGTAGTACTTGGCGAGGTGGTCGTTCCACATCTTGGTGGCGGGAAAGCGTGCGTCCACCCACTCCATGAATTTGCTCATCATGCTTGCTCCTGATCCACGCCGATGATGATCACGTCAGCCGACTCGTAGGTATGAGGCGGCACCGGCAGGTTCAGCGGCGCCGGTTGCGACTTGTAGACGCGTCCGGCGAGGTCGTAACGCGAACCGTGGCACGGGCAGAAATAGCCGCCGACCCAGTTCTCGCCGAGATCGGCAGGCGCCACTTCCGGCCGGAACGACGGTGCGCAGCCCAGGTGCGTGCACAGCCCGACCAGCAAGAGGATTTCCGGCTTGATCGAGCGCGTCTTCGGATCGACGTAGGAGGGCTGCACCGAGCTTTTCGAGTCCGCATCAGCCAACTGCCCCTCGATCTTGCCAAGGTTGCTCAGAATCTCCTCGGTGCGCCGCATGATGAACACCGGCTGCCCCCGCCACTCGGCGACCATCTGCTGTCCCGGCTCGATCTTGCCGACATTGACCCTGACCGGAGCACCCGCGGCCTTGGCCTTGGCGCTCGGGTACCACGACCCTACAAACGGAACTGCAGCCCCCACCGCTCCGGCAGCGCCAACCACTGACGTGGCTGCCACCAGAAAGCGACGCCGGCCCGCATTCACGCCGTCATTGCTCATTCAGTCGTCTCCCATCGGCTTTCCGGCCTGTTGTTCAGGCCTCTAATAAGTAAGTGTTGGTCGCGCGCAGATGCGGCCAGATGGTCATGAAAGCCCATCGAGAAGGGTCTTCCCGAAGGGCCGCAACACTTGCAGGGCGTGAGCTGTGACGCTGCGGTACAGGGCCACAATCGATTCGACGTTGGCCATGGACTTTAATCCATTCCCACAGCCCGACGGCCGAAGCAGGTCATTGCCCGTGGCGGCGATCAGCGGGTTGGGTGGACAGAGGTCCCGGTATGCGTGCGTCCAGATCAGCCTGGCTGCAATCCGGCGCGAGATTCGCACAGGCCGCCAGGACGACTCATGACGCGCATCAACGAAGCGATGAGTAGGGGGTGAAGCGAGGCTGAGAGCAGAAATGAAAAACGCCCAGCTCCGTGAGGAGACTGGGCGTTTTCGAGTACAGCAGCGAATTAACGCTTGGAGTACTGAGGACGCTTACGCGCTTTACGCAGACCAACTTTCTTACGTTCTACTTCACGAGCATCGCGAGTCACGAAGCCTGCTTTACGCAGAGCCGGACGCAGAGTCTCGTCGTAGTCCATCAGAGCGCGGGTGATACCGTGACGGATCGCACCAGCTTGACCGCTCACACCGCCACCGATAACGGTAACGTAGATGTCGAATTTCTCGACCATCTCGGTCAGCTCCAGCGGCTGGCGAACTACCATGCGGGCAGTTTCACGACCGAAGAAGGTGTCCAGGGTGCGGTTGTTGATGGAGATCTTGCCAGTGCCCGGACGCAGGAAAACGCGTGCGGTTGCAGTCTTGCGACGGCCAGTGCCGTAATTTTGAGTCGCCGACATAATGAACTATTCCGTTAAATCTTCAGTTCTTGAGGCTGCTGAGCAGTATGAGGGTGAGCAGCGCCCGCATAGACTTTCAGCTTACGGTACATGTCGCGACCCAGCGGGTTTTTCGGCAGCATGCCTTTGACCGCGGTCTCGATCACGCGCTCAGGCGCCTTGGCGATCAGCTTGTCGAAGCTGATCGACTTGATGCCACCCGGGAAACCGGAGTGCGAGTAGTACATTTTGTCGGTGGTCTTGGCACCGGTCACACGAACCTGCTCGGCGTTGATGACGACGATGTAGTCGCCGGTGTCAACGTGAGGGGTGTACTCGGGCTTGTGCTTGCCACGCAGGCGGCTAGCGATTTCAGTAGCCAGACGACCCAGGGTCTGGCCAGCAGCGTCGATCACAAACCAGTCGCGCTTTACTGTTTCTGGTTTAGCGGTAAAAGTTTTCATTCTTTATAGCCTCAGGGGCCGCCCAGCAAAAATAGACGGCGGATCTTACTGAATAGTGCGTACTTTGACAAGTCAAAGGCAGCCGGATGCGGGCGCTATTCGGGGGCTCGGGTCAGCGCGTCCGCGTACGGCAAGATTCTTCGGCAGGCGGCGCATCACTTCCACCGCAGAAAGAGGAGGCGGATTATCCTGATTGCGAAAAAAATTTCAACCTGCTTGTATGAGTCTTTTGTCAGAGGACGCCCCAATGGAATACCGCCAGCTCGGCCGAACCGATCTCAATGTCAGCGCCCTGTGCCTTGGCACCATGACCTGGGGGGAGCAGAACGAAGCCTCCGAGGCATTCGCGCAGATCGATCGCGCCAAGGCCTACGGCATCAATTTCATCGACACCGCGGAGATGTACCCGGTCCCGCCACGCGCCGAGACCTACAGCAAGACCGAGCAGATCATCGGCGAGTACTTCAAGCAGCGCGGCGACCGCGCCGACTGGATCCTGGCCAGCAAGATAGCCGGCCCCGGCAACGGCATCACCCACATTCGTGACGGCCAGCTCAAGCATAACCGCCAGCATGTCGTGGCGGCGCTGGACGCCAGCCTCGAGCGCCTGCAGACCGACTGGATCGACCTCTACCAGTTGCACTGGCCGGAGCGCCCGACCAATTTCTTCGGCCAGCTCGGCTACACGCACCAGGACAGCGACTTCACGCCCATCGAGGAAATCCTCGATGCCCTGCATGAGCAGGTCAAGGCCGGCAAGATCCGCCATATCGGCCTGTCCAACGAAACGCCGTGGGGCACCATGAAGTTCCTGCAACTGGCGGAGAGCCGGGGCATGTCCCGTGTGGTATCCATCCAGAACCCCTACAACCTGCTCAACCGCAGCTTCGAGGTGGGCCTGGCGGAAGTGGCGATTCGCGAACAATGCGGGCTGCTGGCCTACTCGCCCCTGGCCTTCGGCATGCTGTCCGGCAAATACGAAAACGGCGCCCGCCCGGAGAACGCCCGCCTGAGCCTGTTCAGCCGCTTCGCTCGCTACAACGCGCCGGAGACCGTGGCGGCCTGCTCGCGCTACGTGGCCCTGGCTCGCGAACACGGCCTGGATCCGGCGCAGATGGCCCTGGCGTTCGTCACCAGTCGCCCGTTCGTGACCAGCAACATCATCGGCGCCACCTCGCTGCAGCAACTGGAATCCAACCTGGCCAGCAGCGAGCTGAAGCTCAGCGATGCGGTGCTGGACGGTATCGAAGCGATCCACAAGGCTCAGCCGAACCCGGCGCCCTGACGGCGACCGTTCTTCCGGACCAGCGGTGGGCGGTTGCTCGTGGTGGGCGCAAGCGGATCGCCGCCCGGCCCAGGGGCATGAACCGAGGGCGGGGCTTCAGCCCACCAAAGCCATTCAACGCCGACGGTGGCTGGACGTTCAAGGCATGCGCTTCAGCGCTTCGGGCCGTGGGCTTTGTGGTGGTGGGCTGAAGCCCACCCTGCAGCTAGAGCGCCCTACCCTGGGGTGGGCTTGAGCCCACCGAATCCGCGGCGCAGGCAACCTTGGCTAAAGAAGTTTCGGCCCCTTGGTATCGCGCCGCGATGCCAGGCGGTCGGCCAGCCGCGTCGGTTCCGGCAAGCGATAGCCCCTGCCCCAGTCGAGCACCAGCGCCACCGCGCTGTCCATACCGACCCGATGGCCAGGCGAGACGATCAGCGGTCGCACCTTGCGCTTGCTGCGCAGCATCCAGGCGATCTGTCGCCCCTGACGGTCAAGCAATTCGACCTTGTCGCCCCGCTCTTCCCCCAATTCCCCGTGCTGACCGGTAAGGATCTTCTTCGCCACGCCGATGGTCGGCCGGCCGCTGACCACCCCAAGATGCGCCGCGATACCCAGCCCCCGGGGGTGGGCGATGCCGTGGCCATCGACCACGATCAGATCCGGCTCCTGCGGCAACCCCGCCAGCGCCGTGATCAGTGCCGGTAGCTCGCGAAACGACAGCAGGCCCGGCACGTACGGCATGCTGGTGGGAATCCGCGCCACGCACTCGGCAAGTGGCTGCAGGGTCTCGGCATCCAGCAGTATCGCCGCAGCGCGAGTGATTTCACCGCCTTCCTCGAAGCCCACATCGACACCCGCCAGCAGCCGCAGCGGCGGATAGTCATCCTCCAGGCGAACCTGCTCGGCCAGTTGCTTCTGCAGGACTCTCGCAGCAGCCGGAGTGCCATCCCAGCCGGCGAATGGCGAGGCGGCAAGTTCGGAAAAGGCAATCATGGCGGTGGCTCCCAAGACGAAGATGACAAGACCAGACTGGACGCAGCCGGAATAAAAGAAGACGATTCAGCCACAGCCTGACGGCTTTACCATCAGCCGACCCAATTACTAGAACAAGAAAAACAGCCATGCCCAGCCAGCCATCCTCGCTCACTCGCGTGAGCATTCTCGCCACGCCCGGCGTATTCGCTTCGACCCTCATGCAAGCCAGAGATTTCTTTCATATGGCCGGCCTGCGCCATGGCAAGCAGCAGGGGCTCGGGCTGGTACCGACTTTCGAGGTTCGCCTGGTCAGCCCGGACGGTTTGCCGGTGCGCAGTTTCAGCGACGTGCAGCTACCGGTGGACGGCGCGCTCGACGACCAGTCGGAGCTGATCATCCTGCCGGCATTCTGGGATGATTACGACGCCCTGTGCAGCCGCTATCCGCACGTGTTCGACTGGCTGCGCGAGCGCCATGCCGCAGGCGCCAGCCTGTGCGGGGAAGCCAATGGCGTGTTCTGGATGGCAGCCAGCGGGCTGCTCGACGGCAAGGAGGCGACCACCTGCTGGCGCTTCTTCAATGAGTTCACCACGCGTTTTCCGGCGGTGGCACTCAACCAGGACAAGCACCTCACCGACGCCGACAACCTCTACTGCGTCGCCGGTCCGACCTCGGCGTGCGATCTGTACATCTACCTGATAGAGCGCTTCTGCGGCACCAGCGTGGCGCAGAGCGTGGCCCGTGACATCCTCTACGAAGTACGCCGCAGCTACACCCCGGGGCGCATCGGCTTCGGCGGCCAGAAGCAGCATCAGGACCCGAAAATCCTGCAGATCCAGCAGTGGCTCGAGGATCACTTCGCGGAGCGCTTCCGCTTCGAGGACGTGGCCCGTGAGCATGGCATGAGCATCCGCAACTTCATGCGCCGCTTCCACGCCGCCACCGGCGACAAGCCACTGTACTACCTGCAGCGGCTGCGCATCGAAACGGCCAAGGGGCTGCTGTCGTCGTCACCGAAGAGCATCAAGACCGTCAGCTACGAGATCGGCTACGACGATGCCAGCTTCTTCGCCCGCCTGTTCCGCCAGCACACCGGCCTGTCGCCGAACCAGTATCGCCAGCAATTCCAGCAACAGGCCCAGCAGGTGCTCAGCGGCAATTGAAACGAAAAAGGCCGCAGGCCAAGCTTCGTATCAGGAAGCGGGACTACGGCCTCGGCACAGCCGATCAGGGCTTGTGCGGGCGCGACAGGAACTCGTGGGACTGCATTTCCAGCAGACGGCTGAGGGTGCGCTGGAATTCGAAACTCAGGCGACCACCGGTGTACAGATCCTTGAGCTCCACTTCGGCGGAGATGATCAGTTTGACGTTACGGTCGTAGAACTCGTCCACCAGGTTGATGAAGCGGCGCGCCATGTCTTCCTTGGATACGCTCATCTGCTCGACGTTGGAGAGGATCACCGAATGGAAGATCTTGCCCAGCTCGATGTAATCGTTCTGGCTACGCGGGCCGTCGCACAGCTCGCGGAAGTCGAACCAGCCCACGTCACCACCGACACGGCGAGCGTTGATGGCGCGATTCTCGATCATCAGCGCTTCGTTTTCCTGAACGCTGGCCTTCTCGTGCAGCAGGCTCTTGAAGCTCTTCTCCAGGCTCTGCTCGGCAGCCTCGCCCAGCGGGAAGTGGAACAGCTCGGCCTGTTCCAACGCGCGCAGACGGTAATCGATACCGCTGTCGACGTTGACGATTTCGGTGTGCACCTTGAGCAGCTCGATGGCCGGCAGGAAGCGAGCACGCTGCAGGCCGTCCTTGTAGAGACCATCCGGCACGATGTTGGAGGTCGATACCAGGGTCACGCCGTTCTTGAACATCTCCTCGAGAAGGGTCGCCAGGATCATCGCGTCGGTGATGTCGGAAACGAAGAACTCATCGAAGCAGATCACTCGGAACTGCTCGGAGAAGCGCTTGCCGATCACGGTCAGCGGGTTCTTGACGTCCTTGAGGGTGCGCATCTCTTCGTGCACGCGCTTCATGAAGCGGTGGAAGTGAGTACGCTCCTTTTCCTTGAACGGCAGCGCGTCGAAGAAGGTGTCGACCAGGTAGGTCTTGCCGCGGCCGACGCCGCCCCAGAAATACAGGCCCTTGACCGGGGTAACGGTCTTCTTGCCGAACAGCTTGCCGAGCACGCCGGGCTTGCTGCGATCATCGGCGACCAGCTCGTCGTACAGACGCTGCAGGTGGCGCACGGCCTTTTCCTGAGCGGCATCGTGAAAGAAGTCCGGACGTTTGAGGTCGGCCTGGTAGCGTTCGAGCGGAGTCATAGTGCGTGAACCGGGCAAATGAAGCGGGGGCGACACTTTAACGACGCCCCCGGGGATTGGCAAATTGGCCCTATCGGCATCGGGGCCATGGTCTCAGACCGCCCCGCTGCCGATAGGTGTCAGGCTTCTTCCGGCGCCAGTGCTTCGCGCAAACGGACGACGGCGGCTTCGGTTGCAGCCGCATCGGCGAATGCAGGACTTTCACCGGCCAACTGCTCATCCAGCCACACCCCGAAGGCATTGCCCTGCACGCGGATGTCCAGCGGCTCGCCGGCCTGCAGGCGCTTGCTCACCTGCCCCGCCGCCTTGCCATCGGCGAAGGATGGCGACAGCAGCAGTTGCTCGCCATCGGCATCCAGCAGGCGGAAACGGAAGCTGCCATCTTCTTCGCGGAAGCTGACGAAGCGGGCGCGCTTGGCGGCCTTCTTCTTCACGGCGTCCGTGCTGGCCGCCTGGCTGCGGAACGAGCGCAGGCCGACCGCCTCGCGCAGCTCACCGAGGAACGGCGTGGCGATACGCCGGGCCTTGGCGGCGCCAGCCAGCAGAATGTCTTCGAGATCGGCAGGGCGGGCGATCAGCGTGTGATAGCGCTCGCGCGCCTCGCCCAACTCGGCCTCCAGCAACTCATAAAGCGCCTGCTTGGCTTCCCCCCAGGCCAGGCCGCCGAGCAGCGCGGCGCGGAAATCGGCCTGCTGGGTCGGTGCGGCGAAGGCCTGGTAGAGGGTGAACAGGTGCGAATTGTCCGGGTCCTTCGCTTCGCCGGGCAGCTTGGAGTCGGTAACGATGCGCGCCACGGCATCCTTCAACTGCTTGGAGCTGGAGAACAGTGGAATGGTGTTGTCGTAGCTCTTCGACATCTTGCGGCCGTCCAGGCCCGGCAGGGTAGCCACATCTTCTTCGATCACCGCCTCGGGCAGCTTGAACAGATCCTTGCCCTGGCCGAACAGGTGATTGAAGCGCTGACCGATATCACGGGCCATTTCCACGTGCTGGATCTGGTCGCGACCGACCGGCACCTTCAGGGCATTGAACAGCAGAATGTCCGCCGCCATCAGCACCGGGTAGCTGAACAGGCCCATGGTCACGCCGGCATCGGGGTCTTCACCCTGCTCGACGTTCTTGTCGACCGAGGCCTTGTAGGCGTGCGCACGGTTGAGCAGGCCCTTGCCGGCCACGCAGGTCAGCAGCCAGCACAGCTCGGTGATTTCCGGAATATCGGACTGGCGGTAGAAGGTCGCCCTGTCGGTATCCAGGCCCAGCGCCAGCCAGGTGGCCGCGATTTCCAGGCGCGAACGCTGGATGCGCGACGGGTCATCGCACTTGATCAGCGCGTGGTAGTCGGCGAGGAAGTAGAAGGAGTCCGCGTCGGGGCTGCGACTGGCGACGATGGCCGGGCGAATTGCCCCTGCGTAGTTGCCCAGGTGCGGCGTGCCAGTGGTGGTGATGCCGGTAAGAATACGAGTGGTCATGACGATCGCTTAAACAGGAGGTAGGCGGCTGACGGATGCGTCCTCAGAGGCGAGGCAGCAGCAGGTCTTTCAGATCGGTCAGTTTGCCGTGGAAGAAGTGCCCGCATTCTGCCACTTTCAGCAGCTCGTGGGCACGCCCGAGGTTGGCCGACCAGTCGTACACGAGCTGCGGCTCGAGCACTTCGTCGGCATCCGGCTGGATCACCACCATCGGGCAGCGCTCGGCAGGCGAGTTGTCGCCGCTCAGGCGCATTACAGCCGGGGCGATCATGAACAGCTTCGCAGGCTCGATGCCCTGCTGCTCCAGACGGCCACCAAGGCTGGCGGCGACGAAACCACCGAAGGAAAATCCCAGCAGGGTCAGTGGCAACTCGGGATAGCGCTCGCGCAGCCAGTGGGCGACGGCTTCGGCGTCATCGACCTCACCACTGCCCATGTCATGGCTACCTGCACTGGCCCCCACACCGCGGTAGTTGAAACGCAGGGTGTGATAGCCGGCATCACGAGCCGTGCGCTGCAGGGTCGACACCACCTTGTTGAGCATGGTGCCGCCCTGCACCGGATTGGGGTGGCAGATCAGCGCGACGCCACGCGCCTCTTCCACCTGCAGAGAAAGGGCCTCAAGCTGGCCGCTCGGGCCATCGATCATTACGGGGGTTTCGCGGATGAGCAACAGTGAACTCCGTGACCTCGAACAGGGTCGACTCGTCTAGCATTTAACCTGCTCGCACCAGCACTTAGCGGTGTACAGCGCAGGTTCCAGCCGTTAACGTAAAGCAAAGCCGTTTAGAGAGGAAGGACTCGTGGAACAGACGCTCACCGCCTGGTTGCTACCGGCACTTACCCTGGTCGCTGGCATCGCCATCGGTTTCCTGATCGCACGCCTTGCGCCCAATGCAGCGCCTAGCCGCACCCAGCGCCAGCTGGACGACATGCAGGAACGTTTCGAGGCCTACCAGAGCGAAGTGGTCACCCACTTCAACACCACCGCAAATCTGGTCAAGAAACTGACCCAGAGCTATCACGACGTTCAGGAGCACCTGTCCCATGGCGCCGATCGCCTGGCCCTCGATGAAGTGACGCGCCAGCGCCTGCTCGCCACCCTGCACGCAGAGCCGAGCAGCAGCGAAAAGCGCGAACGCCTGACGCCGCCGCGCGACATGGAAATCCCCAAGGACTACGCCCCCAAGAGTGCCGACGTTCCCGGCATGCTCGACGAGGGCTACGGCCTGAAAAATCGTCACTGATGGCGTGACGCGAGCAATCCAAACCCCGCCGCATGGCGGGGTTTTGCTTTACGATTCCGAATCGAGCTGAACAGGGAAGCGATTCGATGGCTGCAAACGGTTCACACCACCCTACCCGCCAGGCGCTGATGGATGCGGCCCGTCAACTGCTGGACAGCGGCCGCGCCTTCAGCAGCCTCAGCCTGCGCGAAGTGACACGTGTCGCCGGTATCGTACCGACCGGCTTCTACCGGCACTTCAAGGACATGGACGCCCTGGGCCTCGCCCTGGTGGCCGAAGTCGGCGAAACCTTTCGCATCACCCTGCGTCAGGTACGGCGCAACGAATTCGAGCTGGGCGGCATCATCGACGCCTCGGTGCAGATCTTTCTCAGCGCCGTGGAGCAGAACCGTGGCCAGTTCCTGTTTCTTGCCCGCGAGCAGTTCGGCGGCTCGCTGCCCGTGCGCCTGGCACTGGCCACCTTCCGTGAAGACATCGCCGCCGACCTGGCCAGCGATCTGAGCCTGATGCCCAAGCTGCAGCACCTCGACGAGCCTGCCCGCAGCATGCTGGCGGATCTGGTGGTGAAAACCGTGTTCGCCACCCTGCCGGAACTGATCGATGCGCAGTCCTCTTCTCTGCCCCTGCACAAGCGCCCGCAGACCAAGATGATCGAGCAATTGCGCTTCATCCTGATCGGCGCCAAACGCTGGCGCGGGCTGGGCCTCAACGACTCCGCAGAAGACTGAACCGGTACCTGCCGCGATTGGCTGAAAAAACATCAGCCTGCGGCAGGCCTGACAGCCAGTGGGCTGCGTCAGGCTACTCCCACTTTATCCACAGCTTGCTCCACAGCTGGCGTGGATAACCTTCTACTCATCGGTCGATGGCTTTATTCAACCCACTGAAATCTTTGAAGTATTTCTTGACTTCGGCGGGCCTTCGCTCAGTTTTTTCCAGCTACCTCGCAACTGATCAGATAATAACCACCCACCTACAGGACACGTATTCCGGGGCCTGCAGACAGGCATGCTCATCTTATCCACAGCCCTGCCCACAGTAGTCGTGGACAATCTGGCGCAGGCCTCATAACCCACCACAACCCACTGTTTTGATTGGATAAATCGCCTGATCAAAAAAAGCGCTAAACGCCACAACCCAGGTGCAGGCTGCTCTACGCGCAGTTGTTAACACCTTCGAAACAAGCTTATCAACAGGCTTTGTGTGTAAGTCTGCGACAGGGATATCTTTTACACAGATGCAAAAAGGCCGCTGACGAAGCAGCGGCCCTTGCCGTGACCCGGATGCCTAGTCGACCAGGGTCAGCGCCCCCTTCATCAGCGCCGCGTGGCCTGGGAACGAGCAGAAGAACTGGTAGCTTTGCGCGGCGTCCAGCTTGCTGACGTCGAAGGTCACCGAATCGGACTCGCCACCGCCGATCAGCTTGGTATGCGCGATCACCCGCTCGTCGCCGTCCTTCAGGTAACCCTTCTCGACACCGGCAGCGATTGCATCGGTGCTGACGGCCTGAACGTCAGCGGTTTTCGCCACTACCAGGTTGTGCCCCATTATGTGCTTGGGCAGATTGCCGACGTGCTTGAGCTCGATGGTGAAGGTCTTGCAGCTCTTGCTTACCTCGATCGCCTTGGTATCGAAGGTCATCTGGTCGGTGGAGTGCACTTCCACCGAACACTCGGCAGCCAACAACGGAGCACTGGCGAGAACCAGCACGGAGGCGACGACAAACTTGCGAATCATGGGAGTCTCCTAGGCAGTGAATAAGTGCAGCGTGCCCTATCGCGCCGCGCTTGCCCATGACCTGAGGCAACAGACCGCAGCGTCATCCGTAAAACCTATCGACACGATCCAGACAAACATGCGGCCAGAACACCAGTGCAGGCTTACTCTGGGGCCCTGTTCGAGAGGAGACACGCCATGACCCTGATGGATAGCCTGCAACAGTGGTTCGCCGTTTATGCACAGGGCGCCACGGGTACCTGAGCGACGAGTGAGATCGCGTTGCGGGATAAATCGCATCGCCGGCAAGCCGGCTCCTACGGGACCGTAGTCAGTCTCGGTGCGTGGGGCCGTTTGCGGGCGATAGTGGTGGCGGCCAGCATCGTGTTGCGGGATAAATTGCATCGCCGGCGAGCCGGCTCCTACGGGACCGTGGTCAGTCTCGATGCGTGGGGCCCGTTTGCGGGCGATAGTGGTGGCGGCCAGCATCGTGTCGCGGGATAAATCGTATCGCCGGCGAGCCGGCTCCTACGGGATCGTGGTCAGTCTCGGTGCGTGGTGCCGTTTGCGGGCGATAGTGGTGGCGGCCAGCACCGTGTCGCGGGAGAAATCGCATCGCCGGCGAGCCGGCTCCTACGGGATCGTGGTCAGTCTCGGTGCGTGGTGCCGTTTGCGGGGGATAGTGGTGGCGGCCAGCACCGTGTCGCGGGAGAAATCGCATCGCCGGCGAGCCGGCTCCTACGGGACCGCGGTCAGTCTCAGTGCGTGGGGGCCGCTTGCGGGCGATAGTGGCGACTGCCAGCGCTGCGGCGCGGGAGAAATCGCATCGCCGGCGAGCCGGCTCCTACGGGACCGTGGTCAGTCTCGGTGCGTGGGGGCCGCTTGCGGGCGATAGTGGTGGCGGCCAGCATCGTGTCGCGGGAGCAATCGCATCGCCGGCAAGCCGGCTCCTACGAGTCTCGATAGGTAGGAGCCCGCTTGCGGGCGATAAAGGTGCAGGCGCTAGTGCCCGCCCAGGTAGGCGTTGCGCACTTCCTGGTTGCCGAGCAGCTCCTGCCCCGTGCCGGTCATGCGGATTTCGCCGGTGACCATCACGTAGGCACGGTCGCTGAGGCGCAAGGCGTGGTTGGCGTTCTGTTCGACCAGGAAGATGGTCATGCCGGTCTGCGCCAGCTCGCGCAGGGTGGCGAAGATCTGCTTGACCACGATGGGCGCCAGGCCCAGCGACGGCTCGTCGAGCAGCAGCAGCTTGGGTCGGCTCATCAGCGCCCGGGCGATGGCCAGCATCTGCTGCTCGCCACCGGACATGGTCATCGCCCGCTGATTACGCCGCTCCTTGAGCCGCGGGAACAGCTCGAACATCCGCTGCATGTCCTCGGCGGCATGCTTGGTGCCGATGGGGATGGTGCCCATCAGCAGGTTCTCCTCCACGCTCATGTCGGGAAACACCCGGCGCCCTTCCGGGGACTGGGCGATTCCGTTGGAGGCCACGAAGTGAGTGCTCTTGCGGGTGATGTCTTCCCCCTGATAGAGAATCTGCCCGCCACTGGCCCGCGGCTGGCCGAAGATCGACATCAGCAGCGTCGACTTGCCCGCACCGTTGGCACCGATCAGGCTCACCGTCTCGCCTGGATCGATGTGCAGGTTGACCTTTTTCAGCGCCTGGATCTGCCCGTAATGCACGTCGACGTCCTTGAACGCCAGAATCGGAGCCACGTTGATATCGGTCATGCCACCTCCTCCTCGTCCGCGCCGAGGTAGGCGGCGATCACTTTCGGGTCGTTCTTGATGGCGTCCGGGCCGCCTTGGGCGATGACCAGCCCATGGTCGAGCACGATGATGTGGTCGGAAATGCTCATCACCATGCCCATGTCGTGCTCGATCAGCAGCACGGTCAGACCATGTTCATCACGCAGCAGGCGGATGATCTTGCTCAGCGCGTGAGTTTCCGACGGGTTGAGGCCGGCGGCCGGTTCATCCAGGCAGATCAGCTCGGGGCCGGTGCACATGGCCCGGGCGATTTCCAGGCGACGCTGCTGGCCGTAGGAGAGCTCGCCGGCCAGGTGATTGGCGTGCTCGACCAGGTTGACCACTTCCAGCCAGTAGAACGCCGTGTCCAGCAGCTTGCTTTCGCTGCGCCGGTAGCCGGGGGTGTTGAGGATGCCAGCGATCAGGCTGCGCTGGGCGAGCATGTGCTGGGCCACCAGCAGGTTCTCCAGCACGGTCATTTCCTTGAACAGGCGAATGTTCTGGAAGGTCCGTGCCAGGCCGGCGCGGTTGACCAGGTGGGTGCCGCCGAACATCTTGTACCAGAGCCGGGAACCGAACTGCCGAGGCTTGATGAAATCGTCCGCGGCGAAGGGCTCGCCGAGGATGCGGATCACGTCGGTCTGCTTGCTCTGCGCATTGAGCAGGATCTTGCCGCCAGTGGCCGAATAGAAGCCGGTCAGGCAGTTGAACACCGTGGTCTTGCCGGCGCCATTGGGGCCGATCAGCGCCGAGATCGAGTTGCGCTTGATGGAGAAGTTGACGTCGTTGAGCGCCTTGATGCCACCGAAATGCATCATCAGGCTGTCGACCGAAAGGATGTTGTCGCTCATGGCGCGACTCCTTTACGCGGGGCGATGCCGATGCGGTTGATGCGGATCAGCCCGCGTGGCCGCCAGATCATCATCACCACCATGAGAATGCCGAACAGCAGCACCCGGTAGTCGGCGAAGCTGCGCAGCAGTTCCGGGGTGATGGTCAGCACGAAGGCGGCGATCACCACCCCCACCGTCGAACCCATGCCGCCGAGTACCACGATGGCGAGAATCAGTGCCGACTCGAAGAAGGTGAACGAGGTCGGGTTGACGAAGCCCTGATAGGTGGCGAAGAACACCCCGGCGATACCGGCGGTGGATGCCCCCAGGGTGAAGGCCGAGAGCTTGACCAGCACGTGGTTCAGACCCATGGAGCGGCAGGCGATTTCATCCTCGCGCAGCGCTTCCCAGGCGCGACCGACCGGCATGCGCGTGAGGCGGTGCTTGACGTACAGCACCAGCAGCACGACCAGCACCAGCACCGCATAGATGAACAGGAACTTCATGTTGGGGTTGTAGGCCACGCCAAAGAACTCGTGGTACGGCACGCCACCGTCCTTGGCACGACGGGCGAATTCCAGACCGAAGAAGGTCGGTGCCGGCGCGCTCATGCCGTTGGGGCCACCGGTGAGTTCCAGCCAGTTGGTCAGCACCAGGCGGATGATTTCGCCAAAGCCCAGCGTGACGATGGCCAGGTAATCCCCGTGCATGCGCAACACCGGAAAGCCCAGTATCGTCCCGGCGAAGGCCGCCATCAGCGCCGCCAGCGGCAACATGCTCCAGAAGCCCAGGCCCAGGTACTCATAGCCCATGGTCAGGCCGTAGGCACCGATGGCGTAGAAGCCGACGAAGCCCAGATCGAGCAGCCCGGCGAGGCCGACCACGATGTTCAGACCCAGGCCGAGCAACACGTAGATCAGGCCGAGGATGATCACCGTCAGCAGGTACTTGTTGGCGAAGAATGGGAAGATGATCGCCAGCACGATCAGCGCCGGGATGATCCAGCGCATCCGCGACACGTAGCCCGGTGGCTGCACGCCGACACCACCGCCGGAGCGCTCGAAGCCCTCGAGCACCGTGCGCCCCTTGCCTGTCTGCAGGAACAGGCTGAGCAGCAGGCGGCCGACCATCACCGCACCGACCATCCACGCCACCCGGTCGATCCGCATGTTGAAGTCATACCCCTGCAGCACTACGCCGACCACGGGGCCGAACACGATGAGCGCGATCAGGCCAGCCATCAGGCTGTCGATCAGGCTCTTTTTCACATCGATAGAAGAAGTCGTACTCACGGCTTACACCTTGGTTACCTGAGGACGGCCCAGCAGGCCCTGGGGACGGAAGATCAGGATCAGCACCAGCAGCGAGAAACTGAACACGTCCTTGTAATCGGAATTCACCATGCCGGAGAACTGCGCCTCGGCCACGCCGAGAATCAGCCCGCCGAGCATCGCACCGGGCAGCGAACCGATGCCGCCGAGCACCGCTGCGGTGAAGGCCTTGATGCCGATGATGAAGCCGGCGTAGAAATCGAAGGTGCCGTAGTTGAGGGTGATCAGCACCCCGGCCAGCGCGCCCATGGAAGCGCCGATGACGAACACGTAGGAAATCACCCGGTCGGTGTTGATACCGAGGATCTGCGCCATCTTGCGGTCCTGCTGGGTGGCGCGGCACATGCGCCCCAGGCGGGTGTTCTGGATGATGAAGGTCAGCGCCAGCATGCCGATGATGGCCGCCGCGATGATGAACAGCTTGGTGTAGGTGATCATCACGTAACCGTCCCCCACATGCAGGCGCAGCGCGCCTTCGAGCATGGTTGGAATACCCTGTTGCCGCGCGCCCTGGCTGAGCTGCACGTAGTTCTGCAGGATCAGCGACATGCCGATGGCGCTGATCAGCGGCGCCAGCCGTGTGGAGTTGCGCAGGGGTTTGTAGGCGATGCGTTCGATGGCGAAGCCGTACACCCCGGTGACCACGATGGTGAAGACCAGCGTGCCGAGGATCACCAGCGGGAAGGAATGCACACCGAAGAAACCGAGTAGCGCGATGGCAATGGCCGCCAGGTAGGCGGAGACCATGTACACCTCGCCGTGGGCGAAGTTGATCATGCCGATGATGCCGTAAACCATGGTGTAGCCGATGGCGATCAGACCGTAGACCGAACCGAGGGTCAGGCCGTTGACCAGTTGCTGCAGGAAGATGCCGTCCATTGAAGAATCTCTGAGTCAGTGACGGAAAAAAGCGCGCAGCCGCCAGGCGACCGCAGCAGCCCCGGCAGGCCATGACCCACCGGGTTTGGAGTTGTGTTCACGGTCTTCGAGATAGACGTAGGGTGGATGACGCTCTTTTCATCCACCATTGCGATCGCAAGACGGTGGACGGGTGAAGCGACGTCCACCCTACGAAAGGCCGCTTTCGCTTTGCCTGGTTCTGCTATGCCGGCCGTGAACGGACTCTCTCTCAAAGCTGCTTGTATTTGCCGTCAGTGCCCCACTGATACATCACGTAGTCGGAGACCTTCAGATCGCCCTTCTCGTCGAATTCCTTCTTGCCCATCACTGTCTGCACCGGGTTGGCCTTCAACCAGGCAGCGGCTTCGGCGCCATCGGTGCCCTTGATACCGGCGAAGGCCGCGGCGACCACCTGCATGGAGGCGTAGGAGTACAGCGTGTACCCTTCCGGCTCGTAGCCATTGCCACGGAATTTCTCGATCACTGCCTTGCCATCCGGGATCAGACGCGGATCGGCGCCAAAGGTCATCAGCACGCCATCGACGTACTGCGGGCCGCCAGCGGTGCCAACCATCTCATCGGTCACGATGCCGTCGCCGGAGACGAACTTGGCGGTCACGCCCTGCTCGCGCATCTGCCGTACCAGCGGGCCTGCCTCGGCGTGCAGGCCACCGAAGTAAACGACCTCGGCACCGCTCGCACGGATCTTGGTGACCAGAGCGTTGAAGTCCTTCTCGCCGCGGGTCAGGCCTTCGTACATCACTTCCTTCACGCCACGCTTGTTGAGCTGCGCGCGGGTGGCGTCGGCCAGGCCCTGGCCGTAGGTGTCCTTGTCGTGCACCACGGCGACCTTCTTGGCCTTGAGCGTGTCGACGATGTAATCACCGGCGACGATCCCCTGCTGATCATCGCGGCCGCACATGCGGAACATCGCGGACAGGCCACGCTCGGTGACCTGTGGGTTGGTCGAAGCCGGGGTGATGGCGAGAATGCCCGCCTCGTCATACACCTCGGAAGCCGGCATGGTGGAGGACGAGCAGAAATGCCCGATCACCGCCACCACCTTGTCGGAGTCGACCATGCGGTTGGCAACGGAAACGGCCTGCTTCGGCTCACACGCATCGTCGCCCTTGACCAGCTTGATCTGCTCGCCATTGATACCGCCCGCCGCGTTGATATCCGCCGCCGCCTGCTCGGCGCCACGCCACAACTGATCACCGAAAGCCGCGTTGCCGCCGGTCATGGGAGCGCCCACGCCTATGACGATATCGGCATGCGCAATAGAGGAAAAACCCAGTGCGCCGGTAACCGCAAGCGCCAGGAAAGCTTTCTGAAAAGACTTGTGAGGCATGGACGTGCTCCTGAGGAGTTTTAGGATTGGCCATCCTGCAAGAGCAAGCCCTATGCCACTTCCACGTCCGACGGCCGAAGGTATAACTGAAATGCGTGCCGGGAATGCCCAACGGCATAAGCTTGGAGAGTCGTTCCAAGGAATGCGTCATTTTCGATTAAAAAGGCGCCACGATCGCCGCAGACCGCTACCAACTGCGCATCTCAACCGAGCAAGGCATCGTCCAGGCTGGTGCAACAATCCGAAACACCGGTTTTATAAGTGCACGGTTGGTGGGCGTCAGTTGGGATCGTGTTTGGGAGGTCGGAGGTCGATTCCAGAGCGGTCGCCATACCGGTGGGGGTTGCGATGGGGAGAAGTCGTTCGTTGTAACCGGTAACAACACGAAATCGCCCTGCAACGTTGCCGGGCAGGGCGATTTCATTTCGGTTCAGGTGAGGCTTATTGCGGCCACTTCACCTCACCCTTGATGACCTGGGCGCTCAATTCGAGGGACGACTCTTCTGCCAGATCCGGGTAGCGCTTGCGCATCGCGGCGATCAGATGCACGGAGTCCGGCGCACGCTCCACCTCCTGCTCGAAGGCCAGCAAATAGTCGCGGGTCGCGCTGACGGTCTGCGGCGAGTGAGGCACGCTGCCATCGGCATTGTGCAGGTAATGGCCCGGTACCACCTTGTGCGGCTTCAATGCGGTGATGGCGTCCAGGGTGCCCAGCCAGTCGCGGCGCGATTGCTCGGTCTGGGTATCGGCCAGCCACACATGGATATTGGCCGACACCGGAATGCCCCCTACCACGGTCTTCAACGACGGGATCCACACGAAGGTACGCTTCGGCTCCGGCCCACGAATCTCCAGCACCTGGCCGTCCACCGTCAGCTTCGGCTCGCTCAGCGCCTGCGGCACGAGCAGAGCCTTCGGCGCGTTTTCCTTGAGGATCGGCCCCCAATGCGCCAGCTTGCCGTCCTTGCTCGCCTCGATGGCCGCCACGGTTTCGGCGGTGGCGACGATCTTCGCGTCCGGGAAGGCGCGGTGGATCACATCCAGGCCAAAGTAGTAATCCGGGTCACTGTGGCTGATATAGACGGTGGTCAGCTTCTTGCCCGTGGCACGCACCTTCTCGACCAGCGCCTGCGCATCGTTGTTCTGGAACTGCGCATCGATCAACACCGCCTCGGTCGGCCCGGAAACGATCTGCGACGACACCGGAAAAACCGAACGCTCGCCCGGGTTGTACAACTCCAGCTTCAACGGCTCGGCCGCCAACGCATGGCCAGCCATGGACAGCACGACACTACCGAACAACAAAGGACGCAACAGACGCAGAGCACTCATGGCATAGCCTCGGAGAGAAAGATTCCGGGCCATCATAGGGTGACAGATTGATTCGAAATACGGCCTTATTTGCAATGGTTTGTTGCTCGAATCGATCCAATAAACCAAACGCCAGTACCCTGCGTACCGCTTGCCTCGCCCGCGTTGCGCCCCTATCCTGCATCGGCCACGGTCAATCCCGTGGCCGGGTTTGACAGCTCGACACTCGGCGCGATGTGCCAACCGGTGCATGCGAGAACGGCGTTCGTTCTTGCAGGCCGGCCTTTGCATGCAGTTTGCACTGCTCCGCTCTATGGCAGATCGCGTGGGGAGATCCTCGTGGTCTGCCGGCTTCCGAGTCCGGTCTGTCAACCCTGCGCGGTCTGCCTCCATTCGGTTGACAGCGATCGAGGCAGCTCCTGAACCCAACTCGGAGCCTTCACGATGCTTGATGCATTCATCCCCACTGTGTTCATACGCCATAACAAGCCACTACGCGCGATTCTAATCGACCGCCAACCCTGGTTCGTCGCCAGCGATGTCGGCCGCCTGCTCGGCCAGCGCCACGCCGAGCGCCTATGCCGGCGCATGGATCCGGAGCAGATTCGCTCCACGTACCTACGCCATGCCAGCGGCAGCGAAGAGCCCGTGCAGGTCATCGATCAGGCCGGGCTGTACAAGGCGCTGTACCGTTTCATGCACCCTGAGCACCGCAACCTCAGCCGCTGGTTCAGTCAGGACGTCATCCCCCAGTTGCACGATCTCCCGACCCCGTCCCAGAACGCCCCACGCCGCCTGCAAATGAACTGGCAAAGCAGCAGCATCGGCGTACTCGAGTGGCAAGGCGAGCTCTGGATCCGCCTCAAACAACTGCCCACCCTCGTTCCGCACCAGGAGCCACCAACCCGCCGACGCTGGTTCGGCCAGCCATAACCGACGCAGCCGAACACATCCGGCAACGATCTGTTCATGGCGGTAGGCGAGGCAGCCCCCTTAACTGGGGGCGACTCCCGCCGTCAAACGGAACCCGCCATGTATCGTCCACTGCCCTACCTGCTGGCCGCCCTGCTGCTCTGCCTCACGCCTGCGATACAGGCGCAGCCTCAGGATTTGCTGATCGAGAACGCCCATGTCATCACCCTCGATCCGAAACTGGGTGATTTGCGCGAAGCGGACGTGCTGCTGCGCGACGGACGCATCGTCGAGATTGGGCCGCAGCTTGCCGCTACGGGTGCCGAGCGAATCGATGCACGGGGCATGCTGCTACTCCCCGGGTTGGTCGACACCCACACCCATCTATGGCTAAGCGCCGCGCGCGGACAGTTTCGCAACACCCCGCCAACCGACTATTTCCTGCTGAAAAAACACCTGGCGCGCCACTACACCGCCGAGGACATTCGCGCCGGCACCTACTTCGGAGCCGTAGAAACCCTGGCTTCGGGCGTGACCACTACGGTCGACTTCTTCCACAACCTGCGCAGCCCGGCACATTGGCAGGCGGCCAGACAGGCCCTGACGGACAGCGGCATCAGGGCACGCCTGCTGTACGGTGCCCACGATGACCTCGAGGCCGACCGTGCCGTCGATCTCGAGCACTTGGCTGAAGTCGCGGCAAAGGAACCACAAGGCCGCGTGACACTGGGCCTAGGCTGGCGCGGAGTGGGCGAAGGCGCGCCGGCAACACTGCAGACTGGCCGTCGCGAGATCGAGGCGGCGCGGGCGCTTGGCCTGCCGATAGCGGTACATTCCGGCGGGGCTCGCAACGCGGCGCTTATCGACAGCGGCCTGCTCGGCAAGGACGTGCAGATCATCCACGCGACCGGCGCCACGCCCGCACAAGTGGAGGCCTTTCGTGCCGCTGGCAGCTCGCTGTCACTGACCCCCATCACCGAACAACGGGTCGGCTATGGCCTGACCCTGTTGAGCGACTACGCCCCAGTCGGGCGCCTCGGTCTCGGCATAGACGGTCCGGCGCTCGCCGGTAGCGCCGATCTGTTCGCCAACATGCGCCTGCTGGCGTTGACCGAGTCCGGCGCAGAAAAGGCCGAAACGGCCATCGAGCCACGCCGCCTCCTCGAACTGGCGACCCTGGAGGCAGCCCGCTCGATCGGCATGGACAAGGAGATCGGTTCAATCACTCCAGGCAAGCGCGCCGACCTAATCCTGCTGGACCTCAACGCGCTGAACATGGCCTACCCAGGCACCACAGACCCCGCCGCACTGGTGGTCTACTCGGCCACCGCCGCCAACGTCGACACGGTGATCGTCGACGGTGTTCCCCTCAAGCGCAACGGCCGCCTGATCGGTGTCGACGTCCCGCAGGTACTCGCAAAGGCGCAAACCTCTATCGACGCCATCCTCGCCCGCGCTGGCGGCCTGCCAGAGACCGAGGAGCCCTGACAGATAGGGTGGACAACGCGAAGCTTGTCCACCACGGAACTCAACGCAATACATCGGGCATACGCCACTCGCCCCTTCAGGAGGCCGAACGGAATCGTTGTGTAGAGGGCCAGGCGGACAACCTTGAATGGATGGCCGGCGTCGGGGTGCGATATCCAACCGCAAACCATGCGTTGATGCCGATGGAGATTCGCGGGCATGGCCCGCTCCCACAGGTGGTGCTCCTACAATTTCCACTCCCATAGCCCCCACAG